>WHTJ01000016.1 GCA_009377795.1 Propionibacteriales bacterium
CTGCTCGACACCCCGATCCCGCTCGAGCTGACGTAGCCAGAACAACTCAACACCGGACCGAAAAAGCCCTGGTCACAACGGGGCCACCCGCCCAAGGCGACGAAACTTCGGTCTAGACGGGAGTCGTCCATCGGGTTCGCCTCCGCCCCAAGCGCGTGGGCGACGTAAGACGGCTCGCCGGACCCTCCGGCAACGATCTCCACCGCCGCCTCGTCCTGGCGGAACTCCTCGTTCACGTGCGCCTCCACGCGCGCAGCCAGGGTTCGGTAGTGCTCGTCGCGCACGACGTCGTCGGTGAACGTCTCTGGAGTCACGGCACCATCGAGGTAGGCCGCGGCCACGGCATGGTAGATGCTGAACTTGCCCTCGAGCCCTGTTGCGGGTTCCTTCTTTCCGGTCAGCACGAGTGTTTGCGGACAGACTTCGACCCTGATCGCCTCAACCTCGTCGGCGGGCACGAGCCGCTCCGCTCGAGCCTGCAGCACCGCATCCAGCGCCGCGTGGGTCACGAACCCTGACGGGTACGGCTTGAACCCGTTGCGCTCGACCGCCCAGCGCTGCCCCAGCCGGTCCACGAGAACTTCGTATTCCGGTGGGTCCGCGTACAGCTCGAGAAAACCTGCGTCGACGTCGAGGATGTCCCATCCTCCGGTGAACCCGTGCGCAGCGAGCAAGGCGGCGTACATGCCGTTCGCGCCCGCCCGACCGAGGTTCCACGACTTCGCCATCGAGCCGAACGACGCGCGCAACCCCGACGCCTGATTCGCACTCAACGCCATTGCCTGCGCCGTCTTCTCCGCATCGAGGCCGAGCAGCCGACCTACCGCCGCTGCCGTTCCCAGCGGCGCCATCACCCCGGTGCCGTGCCAGCCCGGCGGCCCTGCGTACACCGCATCAGCGCAGCGGGTGACCAGCTCGAAGCCTACTGCGAACGCGGCGATGACGTCATGCGCCGATGGCGTCGGCTTCGTCCGCTCGCACGCAGCCAGCAGCGCTGGCAACAACGGCGCGCTGACGTGGCACCGCGTCGGCAGGATCGTGTCGTCGAAGTCCAGGACATGCGCCATGACCCCGTTTGCAAGCGTCGCGTTCACGATGTCCAGCCGTTGACTTCTGCCCACGAGCCGATGCTCACCACTACCGTTGTCAACACCCAGAGCGCTCCGCACGGTCTCGAGCAAGACGTCGACGGTCTCATGCTGACTGCCCCGAGCCATGCATCCCACGGAATCGACAACGCTACGCTTCACTGCATGCACGGTTGATACCGGCAGATCCTCGTACCGGACTGACACTGCCCACTCAGCCAAGCGGTCCGTCAACCGGTTCACGTCATTCGACATGTCGCTCCTTCGGTCGCGTGAGCGAGCCGAACGGTACCTTTGCGCCGTATCGCTCGGCGGTCAAAAGTGTATACAATTGGTGGCACTGCGCCATAGCGTCCAGGGGCTCCTGCACACGCTCATGGGCTCCGCGCGGCGCTCAATACCTGCCGAGCAAGGCGAGGACGGGTATGACGGACCATGAGAACGTAGGCACGGGCCCACTCGGCGGCGTGCGGGTGCTCGATGTCGGAACCCTGATCGCGGGTCCGTTCACGGCGACGCTGCTTGGCGAGCTCGGTGCGGACGTCATCAAGCTCGAGCACCCCCGCGGCGACAGCGCGCGTGAGTTCGGGGCGCAGAAGGACCGAAAGGGCATCTACTGGAAGATCCTGTCCAGAAACAAGCGCTGCATCACGCTCGACCTCTCGAAGGACGAGGGTCAGCATTTGTTCCTGCGACTCGCGGAGTAGGTCGATGTCGTGATCGAGAACTTCCGACCCGGGACACTCGAACGCTGGAACGTGGGCTGGGAGCAGATCGAGCAGACCAACTCCCGCGCCGTCCTACTGCGTACGAGCGGGTTCGGTGCGTCCGGCCCGTACGTCGACCTCCCCGGGTACGGAACGCTCGGCGAAGCGATGAGCGGCTTCGCGCACTCAACGGGTCATCCTGACGGTCCGCCGACCTTCCCGCAGATGCCGGTCGCCGATCTGACGGCGGCTGCTCACGGTGCGATCGCCGCGCTCTACCATCGGGACGTCCGCCAGGGCTCCGGTCAATGGCTCGACAACAACATCTACGAACCGATCATGCGCGGGCTCGAGCTGGTCCTCGGCGAGTACGACCAGCTCGGCGTTGTCCGTCATCGGTACGGAAATCGGAGTCATCTGATGGCGACGGGGCAGCGGCGGCGACTCGTCGTCCGCCAGGGCATCGAAGGGCTGGGAATCACGACGCACGGTCTCGTGCGCCGTCCCGTCTACGTCGCCCGCGCACGGCGGGGAGATCGACATCGCCGCGGAGCCCACGGTCGCGAATCAGACCCCAGCGACGGCCCTGCTCGATGCCGGCGGCGGGTTTGGCCAGGTCGCGGCCCAACGCGCCATAGAGCTTGCGCTCGAGGAAGGTGCGTCGGTGTTGCCCTCACGAACACGCAGGCGCTGCTGCCTGCCGTCGGCGGCACGAGTCGGGTGGTCGGGAACAACCCGCTTGCAGTCGCGAGCCCGTCCTGCCTGCCGTTCCCGATCGTGCTCGAATCGCCATGAGCCGGTGGCCGCCGGGAGGCTGCGCATCGCGGCACATATACCGTACGAGCACACGCTGCTGGCAACGCGGACCGGATTGGCGGATGAGCTCGGAGTGGATAGCTCACATCCGGTCCGGAAGGTCCATTTCCCCAACAACATAAGGTGAGAGAATGACAGACCAGACTGCCCTCCCCGTCATCGACTTCACGAACATCGGTCCGGCACTTGGGGAGTCATTTCCAGACATTCACCTCCCGAACCAGAACGGCACGATGATCGATCTCCACGAGGCGCGAGCCAACCGACCCGCCCTGGTGGTATTCCACCGAAGCGCCGGGTGGTGACCGTACTGTCGGACGCAGCTGGTCGAGCTGCAGCGCAACGTAGCCCGCGACGCAGACGTCGCAGAGTCACCCGCCGTTTTCGCAATCAGCTATGATCCCGTCACCCTGCTTGCGGATTTCTCGCGGCGGCACGAAATCACCTACGACCTACTGTCGGACAAGGGCAGCCACGTGATCTCGGAACTGGGGTTGACGAACCAGCACGTCGAAGCGCAGCAGGCCTTCTTCGGCAAGGGGGTGTCGGAGAGGCACCGGGGCATCCCGTACCCGGGAACGTTCATCCTTGATGAAGGCGGAACCGTCGTCGGAAAGGAGTTCGAGCAGAGCTACCGGGACCGGGCCTCCGGGAGCTATCTGTTGGACCAGCTGGGCGTGGCGCCGCTCGACCCGGGTGCACAAGAACAGGAAGCTACTCCCGGCGTCAAGGCCCGGGCCTGGGTGGGCACCTCCACGTACCGCCCGCTGCAGAAGGTGCCCGTCCATGTCCGGCTGGACATGGCCGACGGCGTTCACGTGTACGTGCCCCCGGTTCCCGACGGATTCGTCCCACTGTCGGTCGTCGTGCCCGGTCACGAAGCGCTCCTGGGCGGTTCTGCCCGGGTGCCCAACGGCACGCCGCACGCCGTCGAGGGACTCGGCGAGCGGTTCTTTGTGGTCACCGACCAGGTGGACCTCACGGTCCCCGTGAAGCTCGCGGGACGAGGCTTCGAGCTCGACGGGCAGCAGCGGGCCGAGCCACGCCCGGAGGGCGCGGCGACCATTCCCGTCGTCATCCGCTACCAGGCGTGCACGTCCACGGAGTGCTTCCCGCCACAGGAGCTCCAGCTCGAGCTGGGACTCACCGAAGAGGATGTCCTGCGCCCCGAGCGGTAGTCGGCCAACTCGCACCAACGGCGCGGCCATCGTTCGGTGCGGGCGTGCGCTAAGGGCCGGAAACCGCACCGCCAGCGCGCTGCGAACCTCAGCGAGGCGCTCGAACGAGGCCAGCACGTGGCGCTGCTCGACTTCGCCCCCACGGATCGTCCGCTCAGGCAAATTCGCCGTCACTTCTGCCCCGGAGACAAGTCGGCGCACGACGTCGAGGTGCGCTTCCGCCGCCCGATGTATGTCGTCGCGAGCCGAGCTTCATGACGGTCTCCTACGTGATGATGCCGAGGTCACGCCACTGCCGGAGCTCGTTGGGCGTATGACCGAGCTCCTTGCGGAACACTTCCTCGTTGTCGGCACCCAGCGGCCGACCCGGGAAGCGGATCGCTCCCGGCGTCTCGGACAGGCGCGGCACGATGTCCTGCATTCTGAACCTTCCCAGCGTGGGGTGTTCGTAGGTGCCGATCGTTCCCCTCGCCTGGTAGTGAGGGTCCTCGAAGATGTCGGCGATCGAGTAGACGGGGGCGATGGCCGCCTCTGCGGCCGTGAACGCCTCGATGACCTCATCCGGGCTGCGCTCAGCGATCCAGCCGGAGATGATCTCGTCAAGCTCATCCTGATGCTCGAGACGTCCGGTGTGGTTCCCGAACCAGGGCTCATCGACGATGTCGGGACGTCCAACGAGCCGCATCACGCGTTCCGCGATCGACTGCGAGCTCGCTGACAACGCCAGCCAGGTTCCGTCCGCCGCCTGGTACATGTTGCGCGGGGCGGTGAACGGGGCGCGGTTTCCCGTCCTGTCCTGCACGACACCGAGCTGGTCGTACACAGTGGCCTGCGGTCCGAGCAGCCAGAACAGCGGCTCGAGAATGCTGAGGTCGATGACCTGTCCGACACCGGTGGCGCGCACGTCGCGCGCATAGATGGCGAACATCGTCGCGAACGTCCCAAACAGAGCAGCAACCCCGTCCCCCAGCGCGAAGGGCGGAAGCGTCGGCGGGCCATCCGGATATCCGTTGATGTGGCAGTAACCGCTCATCGCCTCGGCGAGCGTGCCGAAACCAGGTCGCGTGCTGTACGGCCCGGACTGGCCGAAGCCGGTGGTGCGAACCATGATCAGCCGCGGGTTCACGGCCCGAAGGTCCTCCCAGCCGATCCCCCAGCGTTCCATCGTGCCGGGACGAAAGTTTTCGACGAGAACGTCGGCTGTTCCCGCGAGCTCGCGCAGCACCTCCCCGCCCTCGGGCTTGCCTAGGTCAAGCGTCACCGCCCGCTTGTTCCTCGAAACGAACGCCCACCAGAGCGACTCGCCCTTACGGTGCCATCCCATCGACCGCAGGCCGTCGCCACGCGGATGCTCAACCTTGATCACGTCGGCCCCGAAGTCCGCCATCAAGGTCGTGATGATGGGCCCCGCGAACAAACTCGCCAGGTCGAGGACACGAAGGCCCTCAAGCGGCAATTCCCCGGTCTCACCCATCTCGCCCTCCCTTCTCGTCCCGTCGGTAGGCGCGGTAGCGGTCCAGCCGTCGACGTGCGAGCTGGTAGATCGGGTAGTCCACAAAGCGTGACCCGACACGGATGGACGCGAGCCCTTCGCGCTCGGCGGCTTCGAAGGCCTCGACGACTTCCTCAACGGTACGCAGCTCCTCCGGCTCCAGGATCGAGTAGGCACGGTTCGCCCACGCGACCTGGCGAGGATGGAGCACGAGACGTCCGTGGAATCCGAGACTCCGGCTGCGTCGGGAGTCGGCCACGAAAGCCTCCTCGTCCTCCAGGTCGGTGAAGAACGGTCCGTCGACCGGAGGTGCGAACCCGTACGCGCGGCAGCAGAGCACCAACCTCGTCCGTGGGTAGACGAGCTCCTCGGCGCCCGGCGTCGGCTCGATCCCAAGATCGACCGTATAGTCGCCGGTGCCGAACAGGAAGGTCATCACGCGTTCCCCGGCCGACGCCGCGATATCCTCCATCCGCAGGATGCCCCGGGCAGTCTCAACGATGGGGAGCAGGCGTATCGCACCCGGCTCGAGGCCACGCTCGGCCTCGAGCCGCTCGAGGTGGGCATCGACGAATCCGAGCTCCGCCGAGGACTCGATCTTAGGGACGACCACCATGTCCAGGTTGGGCCCCGTGACCGCATTGAGGTCGCCGAAGAGGAGACCGGTGGCGAGGCCGTTGACGCGGACGCACCGCAGCGGTCCCGCATACCGTGCCAACGCCGAAGGGATGGCGTCTCGCGCGGGCACCTTCTCGGCGTTCGCAACGGCGTCCTCGAGGTCGAGAACGACCGCATCGGCATCGAAGTCGCCCAAACGCTCGACACGACGCTGGTGATTCGCGGGAGCGAACAGGACCGTGCGGAGCAGCGCTCCGTCGACCTCACTCACTGGGCAGGCTCCTGGCGCCATGTGATCGAGCCGTCGCCCGTGATCCCTCGCGTATAGGCCAGTACCTGATCCTTGCTGCCGCCCCGGGTGACGTAGCTCGCAGGGCGCACCCCAATGAGGTCTCCGACAGCCCGGGCGGTATCGGTGACCCGGGTAGTGTCGAGCCCGCTGTCGATCCCACACTCCTGGAACAAGTGCACGAGATCCTCCGTAGCGACGTTGCCCACTGGGCCGAGCTGTTCGGGCATGGCGATGCCGCCTCCGACCCCGCAGATGGCGCCCTCGAAGGTGTGGACGCCAGCCTGCAGCGCGGCCATGACGTTCGAGGGCGCCATGCCGTTCGTGTTGTGCAGGTGGATCGCCAGGTCCGTGTCCGGCCATCGCCGGAGCAGGCGTGAGCAGAGTGAATACACATGACGAGGGGCCGCCATCCCGACGGTCGTCGCAACGTACAGGGACGTCGCGCCGTGCTCTTCCACGAGCCGTCCACGACCGACTCGGCCCGCTCCTCGGGTACCAGTCCCTCGTACGGGCAGAAGAAGGCGATGCCGACGGCGACATCGACGCCCACACCCGCGTCACGGCCGAGCCGGAAGACCCTGCCGACCTCGTCGATGAGCTGGTCGACCGTCCGATTCTGGTTCTTCCGACTGTAGGACTCACTGACCGTCAACAGCGCGACGAGCGTGTCGGCCCCGGCTTCGAGCGCCCGCTCAGCTCCCTTTTCGCTGGGAACGAGCGCACGGTACTCGACACCCGGTCGCCGGCTAATGCCAGCGGCTACGGCTTCCGCGTCAGCGAGCTCCGGAATCGCACGAGGATGCGCGAGACCGGTGAACTCGATGGAGCGGAACCCGGCGTCCGAGAGCTGATCGACCATCCGGATCTTGTCATCGGTGTCGATCTGCCGCCCGAGGCTCTGCAGGCCATCACGCGGGGCAACCTCCCGAATGGTGACGGAGTCCGGAAACCACATGGGACCTCCTTCGAAAGGTGCAAAAGCGGCGGCTGCCGGCTCCGTCATCGCGTAGCTCGAATAACCGGACCGACCAGCCGCTAGCCGCGCCGGTTGGACAGGACAGCGGTCGCGTGCCCCGCGAGCGCGCCTCCCATGCCATGCACCAGCGAGAGCTGCGCGTCGGGTATCTGTCGTTCACCGGCCTCGTCGCGCAGCTGCGCGACGGCTTCAAGCAACAGAAACATCGAAAGCATGCCGGGGTGGCAGTACGACAGGCCCCCACCGTTCGTATTGACCGGCAGCTCGCCGCCCGGGGCGATGCGACCGTTCTCCACGAACGACCCCCCTTCGCCCTTCTTGCAGAAGCCGAGATCCTCGAGCTGGATGAGGGCGCTGATGGTGAACGCGTCGTAGACATGAACGGTATCGAAGTCGGCGGGCCCGACACCTGCCATAGCGTAGGCGCGCTGGCTGCTCGACACGGCCTCCGTCGTCGTGAGGTCGTCCATGCCCAGGATATTGCGGTGGTTCGCTGCTTCGCCCGCGCCCAGCACGTAGATCGGCTTGCTGTTCAAGTCCTTCGCCCGGTCAACCGACGTGATGACCATGGCTCCGCCGCCATCAGTCACCAGGCAGCAGTCGAACTTGTGCAGCGGAGAGCTGACCATGCGGGAGCTGACCACGTCCTCGACTGTCAACGGCCTGGGATAGGGAGCCTTCGGGTTCTTCATCGCCCACTGACGGGCCGAGACGGCAATCTCCGCGAGCTGCTCACTCGTGGTCCCATACTCCGCCATGTGCCGGTGCGCAATCATGCCGAACGAGCTGATGGGATGCTGGAGTCCATACGGCTCCTCGTACGGCAGCCATTCCGCCATGCTGACGAGCTTCCCGCGATCGCTGCGCTGGGTACTCCCGTACGCGATGACCGCCACCTCGCACAGGCCGGCCTGAATAGCGGCAGCAGCATGCTGAATGTGGGAGACGAACGAGCAGCCACCGATGGTGGTGGAATCCACGTACCTCGGGAAGATCTTCAGGTACTCACTGAGGTTGAGCGCAGGCATGTGGTAATAGGAGGACGCCGTGAAGAGCCCGTCGACGTCATCCTTGCGCAACCCGGCGTCGTCGAGCGCACGCTTGATCGCCTGGGCCATCAGCCCGATTGGCGAACGTCCCTGCGATTCCCAGACGTCGGACTCTGCGGCGCCGACAATGGCAACGGTGTCACGGATACTCATGAGCTCCCCTCTACTGTGCGCTGGGACGGAAGCGCGGAACGGTGAAGTCCTCGGTCACGGCTTCGAACAGCACCTCGACCGACATGCCGACCTTGACGTCATCCGGGTCGCAATCGACCAGGTCCGCCAGCACACGTACACCCTCCTCGAGGTCCACCAGCACGACCGTGTAGGGCACGTCGTCGGCGAATTCCGGATGCCCCGGCACGTGCAGCGTTGTGAAGGAGTAGATCGTCCCCTTCCCGGCAGAGGCGACGTACTCCAGGTTCTCGGACATGCAGTTCGTACAGACCGTTCGCGGATAGAAGATCCGTTGCGCGCAGTCACGGCACAGCTGATAGACGAGCCGGCCGTTCTTGGCCTCTTCGAAGTAGACCTTCTCCTCCCCACGAAGGGTCGGGATCGGTTTCGTGGCTGCCATGCTGCCTCTCCATCTCCTCCGATAACTGACGTTGGTGGGCGCTAGCTGGTCGTCCAGACGACGTCCAGGATGCTGGCGCCCCGACCCTTCGTGTGGACGCGAACGGGATTCAGCTCCACCTGGGCGATGCTCTCCCCACCAGGCGTCGACGGAAGCTTGCTGACCCGGACGACGAGGTCGATGAGCGCCTCGATGTCCGCCGGTGGCCTGCCCCGCACACCGCGGAGCAGCTCGAGGATCCGTGGCTGTTCCTCGAGCAGCCGCGCGACCTCGGCGGGCTCGGCGGGTGCTCGGTGAAGCGCGGCTTCTTTCAGCAGCTCGACCAGCTCCCCGCCCAAGCCGAGGACGACGTAGTACCCGAAGACGTCGTCCTTCAGGAGCGAGACGATGAGCTCGACCCCCTCGTCGGCCTGCCGCTCTACGAACACCTCGGCGTCGGGCCCGATCTCCGATAAGGCGAGCGCCGCAACGGCCCCGTACGCCTCGCGGACGGCGTCCGCCGAGGCGAGATTCGCCTTCAGGACACCGAGATCCGTCTTGTGCAAGATCTTGCCCTCCGCTGCGGCCTTCATGACGATCGGGTACCCGAGCTCCTCCGCGGCTGCCGCGGCCTTCTCCGCGGAGTCAACCACCCGCAGCTCTGGTACGGCCACGTCGAGCTCTCGCAACCGCTCCTTGGCGACATGCTCGGCGAGCGCATTCGCCTCCTCGACCGTGGCCCCGTGTGACGCGGCAGTGTCCGCGGACCCCACACGCTGCAGCCAGTCCTCGTAGCTCTCCCGCATCCGCCGGCGCCGCTCCGCGTATTGGACAACTCGCTGGATGGCGAGCAGCGGACGGTAGAAGTCGCGGTATACGGGGATGTCGCTGCCGGCGAACGTCTTGTAGAGGATGTCGGGACCGGCGACCCAGCCCACAACGAGCGGACGCCTCGCCGACTCTTTGACGTCGATGACATCCTTCGCGAACCGTTCGCCGGTCGTCTCTTGTAGCCCCATGAGGAGGACGGTGAGGTCGACGTTGGGGTCTTTGGCGATCGCGCCAAGCGCGTCCTTCAGCATGTCGGGGTCGTTGACGAGCTGCGCCGTTGCGTCGACCGGATTCAGCGAGGAGCCGAACGCGGGCAGCAGTCCGTCAAGCGTGTCACGCGTCTCCCGGGTGAAGTCCGCCATCCGCAGGCCGAGGACCCCCGCCTGGTCCGCTGCCCACACCCCAGTTCCTCCCGAGATGCTGACGGCGGCGATGCCGGGATCGTCGATGATGAGGTCGTGCTGGCAGAGGTAGAGGATGTCGAGCATCTGCTGGACGTCCTCGACGCGCACGACGTTGCACTCGTCAAAGATCGCCTCGTAGACGTCGTCGGAGCCGGTGAGTGCCGCGGTGTGGCTCGCAGCGGCCTGCTGCGAGCGCTCCGAGCGGCCGACCTTGATCATAACGAGCGGCTTGCCCAGCTCGTTCGCACGGTGCGCGACCCGGACGAAGTGCTCGCCGTCCTTGATCCCCTCGATGTAGCCGCCTACGCCCTTCACCTTGGGATCCTCGATGATGTACTCGAGAACCTCCGTGAACTCGAGGTCGACCTCGTTGCCGACGTTCACGAAGTGCCGGAAGCTGACATCGGAGTCCTGCGCCATCGCGTAGATGAAGGCGCCGAAGGCCCCACTGTGGGTCACGAACGAGATCGATCCGTCAGCGAGGGGCAGCGAGCCCTCCCGCAGCCAGGTCGAACCGAACGAGCCGATGATCTGGGAACTCGAGCTCGAGTAGCCGACGGAGTTCGGGCCGATGATCCGCACGCCGCTGCGGCGGGCGGTCTCCACGAGCCTGTCCTGGAGCTCCCGCCCCTCCGGACCCACCTCGGCGAAGCCAGCGGTGAACATCAGTGCGTACTTCACCCCGTTGCGACCACATCCTTCGATCGCGTCGATGGCCTTGTTCGCGGCGACGGCGACGATCGCCACATCGACCGGCTCCGGCACATCCTCGATCGTCGGGTAGCACTTCAGACCCTGGATCTCGTCGTAGTTGGGGTTGATCGGATACAGCTTGCCGGCATAGCCGGCGGACATCATGAAGTCCAGAGGGCGACCCCCAATGCGCGCGGGATTCGACGACGCCCCGATCACCGCCACCGACTTCGCGTTGAACAGCCGATCGAGCGGGTGGTTCGCTATCTCTTGCACTGCCGCGACTCCTTGAAACGTCCGTTGCTGGTTCTGCGTCTCGTGACCAGGTCAGGCGGATTCGTGGCGGCACGTGCTGCCACGACCGGCGTCAGGCTAGGCGACCTCCTCGTGTTCGAACCTATCGGCGATTGTCGCCGCGACTTCCTCGGTCCCGGCGTCTCCGCCGAGATCGCGGGGCCGGACCCCGCGTAGGTGAAGCACGTTCGGACAGCGTTCACGTGCACGTAGGGAGACGTCGACCGACGGGTAGTCCTTGACGACGTCGTGGCGCGCCTCATCCCAGAACGGCATCGTATGGACGATTCCGTTCGACTTCGTGGCCGCCACGAGTCGGCCGTCTCGCGATGCTGCCAGGTCGAACGCGTACCGGAGAACCCGCAGTGCGGGCGGGACGACCTCCGTGCCGATACCGTCGCCGGGAAGGAGGGCGACGCGATGAATGGCCAATGTGGTCACCGGGCCTTCGGACACGTCTCGCGGATCGTATACAAAGGTAATCTACACAGGCCCGTTCCGATGGGCCAAATCAGGCCGTCCCGGCCTGGTTTAAACGGCCAAGCATCCGCAGTCCACCGGGAGCGTAGCCCCGGTCGTCGCGCTCGAGAACGAGCTGGCGAGGAAGGCGGCGGCGTTCGCCACCTCCTCGGCCGTGGCGAAGCGCTGCATCGGGATGGCAGCCAACACAGCCGCTCGTCGGGCCGGATCCGCGAGATACGTCGCGTTCATGTCGGTCAGGACGAACGTCGGCGCGACGGCATTGACGCGAACCCCGGATGTCGCCCATTCGGCAGCGAGTGAGCGGGTCAGCTAGGCAACAGCCCCTGGATGTTGCGCCCGGCGTTGTTGACCAGCGCATCGATCGGACCCAGGGCAGCCGTTGCCTGGTCAACGATCGCGGAGACGTCATCCTCCCGCGTGACATCGCCGACGCACGCCACGGATCTGCGCCCTTCCTCCGTGATGCGGTCGCTGACCTCGTCGAGCAGGGACGCGTCCCGAGCGACCACAGCGACGTCGGCGCCCAGCTCGGCGAAGCGGATGGCGATCTGGCGACCGATTCCGCGACTCGCACCGGTGACCAGCGCCCTCATGCCCGTCAGGTCCATGTGTCAACCTTGTCCTCGCACGTCACTGCTCGCGTACGGCAGCCGTAGGGCGTCGACCTTAACGTCCGGATCGTTCCGAGGATCACGCGACTGTGAGGAGCACCGCAAGACCGGCGCCCGAAGGGTGGGACCGCCTCATCTGCGCCCCTTCGCTCCCCCATCCCACTTAGGTACGGATAGTATACAGGGCGGGCAATCTGCCGGGCGACCGCGTCCCGCCAGCGCATCGGCCATGACGTCATATGGAGGGCGCGAGGCCATTTCGCTGCGGCTACCACCAAGAAAGGGAGCGGAATGACCAGTCCGAACATCGACACCGTCCGTAAGCTCTCCAATCGCTACTCGAACTGGGGCCGATGGGGTGATGACGACGAGATCGGCACGCTGAATCACGTCCAGCCTGAACACGTCACGCGGGCTGGTGGGCTGATTCGCGCCGGGAAGCGTATCTCCCTGGGCCTCCCTTTCGATCAAGAGGGTCCCCAGACCGGTGGGTTCGGCCGCTTCAACCCGATTCATTCGATGATCCGTGACGGTGCCGATGTCATCGCCGGGACGACAATCCGCGACTTCTACGGTGGCAACGATCGCTACCTCCGTGGCACCGACGACATGATCACCATGCCGCTGCAATGCGGCACCCAGTGGGACTCGCTCGCCCACATCATCTTCGAGGAGCGGATGTACAACGGCTACAGCGCCGACCTCGTCAGCTCAAAGGGAGCGCACAAGAACCACGTCGGCAAAATGGCCGACGTGGTGGCGGGACGAGGAGTTCTCCTCGACGTCGCCCGGTACAAGGGCGTCGACGCCCTCAAGCCCGGCTACACGATCACCACCGAGGACCTCGAGAACACCGCAGCTGCCAACGGGGTCGAGGTAGGCACCGGTGACTTCGTCATGGTGCGCACCGGAATGATGGGCGAGCGTCGTGGCAACTGGGGCGACTACGCGGGCGGTTCCGCACCCGGGCTCGGACTCGAGGCCGTCCCCTTCGTCGCCGAACGCGAGGTCGCCGCCGTGGCAACCGACACGTGGGGGATGGAGGTTTTGCCCAACGAGACTGCTGACGTCTTCCAGCCATTGCACATCATCCTGATCGTGCACGTCGGGCTGCTCGTGGGCGAGATCTTTGATTTCGAGGCCCTGGCCGCCGACTGCGCAGAGGACGGCATCTACGAGTTCTTCTTCTGCGCTCCCCCACTTCCCATTACTCGTGCAGTCGGGTCCCCGATCAACCCGATGGCGATCAAGTAGTCGCCGCGTGGGCGGACGGCCCTGCGGAGTCGCCGTCCGCCCACTCCAGCGCTGGCTCACCTCATGTGTCGAAGGCGATAGCGCCGCGACCGAGCAGCGCACCACGTCCTAGGGCGTCGAACAGTTGCTCAACCTGGTCCAGCGGCGCCGTCTGCGTTACAGCGGTGTGCAACCGCCCCTCGGCGATGAGATCCAGCGCCTCGAGCACCTCTCGTCGGCTGGCGTGACGTCCCCCGGTGAGCTTGAGCTGCCGATGCATGACAGCGCGCGGCTCGATGCCACGAAATCGCGTGTCCGGTGGATTGACGCCCTGGACCACCAGGGTGCCCTCCGGCGCGAGGTATGAGAAGGCGTCATGCAGCGTCTGTTCGGCAGCCACGTAGTCGAGCACGATGTCTGCCCCCCGGCCGCCCGTCACGTCAAGCACCGCCGCGACGACGTCGTCGGCACGACCGTCGACAGCTCGGTCCGCCCCGTGCTCGCGAGCAAACTCGAGCTTGTCCTCGGTCACATCGATCGCCACGACCCGGGCACCGAAGCGCCGTCCGATGATCACGGCGTGGATCCCGACACCACCCCCCGCGCCGACAACGGCGAGAGTGTCGCTCGGTGTAATCGGTGCGACTCGTCGCAAGGCGTGCCACGGCGTGGCAACCGCGTCGGCAGCGACGGCGCCGTCCACAGCGGAGACGCCTTCCGGCAGCGGAAGGAAATTCGTCGCGGGCAGCACCATGTACTCAGCCATCCCACCGTCGATCGCGACGCCCACGTAGCCACCGGGCTGCTCGCACAGCGGGTCGTGTCCGAAACGACAGGCGCCACATCGCTGGCATGTGAGGTACATGTACGCGACGCCCCGCTGCCCCACGGTCACATTGGCTACACCGTCACCGAAAGCAACGAGCTCGCCTGCGGCCTCGTTCCCGAGGACCCGTGGCAGGGACGCACCCGGGCTTCCCGCCATCCGTCCCGTACGAACGTTCACAAGCGTGGATCCGACTCCGCAGGCCTCGACCTTGAGCAAGACCTCCCCGGCGCCGGGGGTGGGGATCGGCCTGGCCTCGAGACCTAACCGACCGCCCCATTCGTTGAGGACCATGGCCTTCATCGTGTCCATCGTCGGCTCCTCCGGTTGTGGACATGAGACGACTGCGTGCGATCGCGCCGCAGTGGTCGAGCGGCGCGGCCGGCTATTCCGCAAGCGCCGGCCGGCCCGCCTTGATCTTCTCGGCCACGCGCAGCCGGTGGATGTCCTGCGTTCCGTCCGAGTGAAGGAACACGCTCGCGTCGCGAACGAGCTTCTCGGGCCCCGCCCCACCGCGGTAGTCGCGCATCAAACCTAGACCACCGTGGATCTCCGCCGCGTCCAGAGCAGCCCGCATCGCAACATCAGTCGCGTGAACTTTGCACATGGACGGCAGCGCGAAGTCGAAGTCCCGATCGTGCTGGGCGGACTCCGCCGTCCTGCGAATAAGAGCACGTGCGGACTCGATCCCGATAGCCATATTGGCGAGCTTCAGCTGCACCGCCTGGTGCTCGATGATCGGCTTGCCGCCCTGCACGCGCTCACGTGCATACGCCGTGGCCTGCTGGAGCGCAGCGACGGCGACGCCCAGCACCGAAGCGGCCGCGTACACGTTGCTGATGCGGCGGAAGTAGTTCCGGTCGCTTCGGGCATCGTTCAACGCGCCGAGGAGGTTGCTCTTCGGGATCCGCACGTTCTCGAAGCGGATAATCGCGTTATTCACGAGCCGCTCGCCGGACTTGTTGTGGACGTGCTCGATCACGATGCCGCTGGACTCGCGCGGAACGAGGAAGTAGGTCGTCCCGTCTCCGACACCGCGCTCCCGGTCAGTTCGGCCCGCCACGACGTAAAGCCTCGCCCGGTTGCCGTTGGAGATGAAGCGCTTGGTCCCCGTCAGGACGTACTCGCTTCCATCCTCCTCCACCCGCATCATTGACCCCGCCCCTGGAGCGTTGAAAGGCAAGACATTGTCGGAACCGGCGTGCTCCTCGGTGGCGCAGATCGCGAGCACTCCCCTGGGGTCGTCCCGAAACGGGATGAGTAAACGCTCCTTCTGTTCGTGCGTCGCCAGCGCCTCAATCAATTGTTCGATCTTCCAGACCTGTGCCATGATCACCGAGACACCCATGTCCCCGACCGCTAGCTCCTCGACAAGCATGGCGGTCGTCGGGTAGTCGATGCCTCCACCCCCCAACGCCTGGCTAAGCGTGATCGTCCGGAGTCCCGCTTCGGACAGCTTCTCGATAAGCTCCCATGGCCAGCAGTCCTCAGGATTTTCCCGCTGGTCGTATACGCCGGCGACGGGTTGGACTTCGGCACGCACGAAGTCGCGAACCCGATCGCGGAGCGTTTCCTGCTCGCGGGTAAGAGGGGGATACACGTCGTCAGCTCCTCCGTTCGACCACCCGAGGACCTCGTCCGGAGACCCGTCTCGGCGACCCTGTGTTCTGGCCTGCAACGTCCGGAAATGCCCCGAGCCCGCGATTGTATACGATAGAGGCAACCGTCGGCCAGCTCCCGCCGGCAAAGGGACCACTGCCGGGTTGGTCCGCGCGGGTGCCACACCCCGCCCACCGAGGAGTACCGTGAGCCGTCCTGCCGAGTCGACGCCCGCACCTGTGAGCAGTCGCCGCGCGGTTCTGGCATCGCTGGCCGTCACCGTGATGGTCGTGCAGCCCCCCTTTCTGCTCGGCGGAGTCGCCGTGCTGACGCGAGCGGATCTCCGCTTCGACGAGGCCCGGCTTGGCCTCTCCGCCGCGGCGTTCTTCGCGGCGACTGCGGCGAGCTCGATCGTCGGCGGCCGCGTCGCCGAGCGAATCGGCCCGCGGGCCGGAATGCTGCTGGCTGGCGGCATCAGCACGGCGTGCCTGATCGCGGTCTCGCTGTCGACGTCATGGGCGATGCTGACCGCGTTCATGGCGTTCGGAGGTCTCGGGAACGGGTTCGGGCAGCCGGCTGCGAACCTTGCGCTCGCACGCGGTGTTGCCGGTCACCGCCAAGGTCTCGCCTTCGGTATCAAGCAGTCCGCAATTCCGGTGGCAGGCATCATCGCCGGCGCCTCACTCCCGGCCGTCGGGCTGGTCTTCGGCTGGCGCTTCGCGTTCGCCCTGCCCGCACTGGGATTCATCCTGGTGATCACGCTGACCCCGCGCTTCGCGCACACTCGGAAGCCGACTCACGAATCCCGCCGTGGCGACGATGCTGCACTCCGGCCGCTCGTCGTCATCGCTATTGGGTGCATGCTCGCGACGATGACGGCCCAAAGCCTCGGGGTTTTCACCGTGGAGTCCGGTGTCGCCGCGGGGCTGACGCCCACCCATGCAGGACTGCTCCTGTCCGGAGGCAGCCTGGCGGGCATCGCCGGACGGCTCGCGGCCGGGTGGCTCGCGGATCGGCGAGAAGGACGCCACCTCGTCGCAGTGTCGTGGATGCTCGGCATCGGCAGCCTGGGATGTGTACTCCTCGGCGTCTCGGCCACTCACGCAGCGTTTGCCGTGTTGGGCACGATCATCGGGTTCAGCCTGAGCTGGGGGTGGCCAGGACTGCTGTTCCTCGCCGTCGTGCGGCTGAACCCCACGGCTCCGGCGCTGGCTACAGGCATCACGCAGACCGGCGGGGCCTTGGGTGGGGTGTTCGGGCCCCTGCTGTTCGGCGCAGTGGTCTCTCGCAGCACGTACCAGGTCGGCTGGTGGGCGACCGCGGTCTTGTCGTTGTTGGCAGTCGGATGCATGCTGATCGGGCGGAGGCTCCTGGGTCCGCCGACGCAGCGCCGCCGCAAGCAGTCGTGGTGGTGACCGCCCACGTCTCAGGCAACGGTGATGTCCCGCCGCGTGAGCGGTCTTCAGCAGGTCGGCAGCGGGCCGAGATCCTTACCGACCGTGTTGCGGAGCTGGCCGATTCCGTGGAGACGGACGACGACCTCGTCCCCGGGCTGCAGGAAGCTCGGAGGAGTCCGTGCGTAGCCCACACCTGCTGGCGTCCCGGTGAGGAGGATGTCGCCGGGCTGGATCGTCATGCCCTCGGAGAGGGAGGCGATCAGCTGGTCCACGGAGAAGACCATGAGATCGAGGCAGCAGTCCTGGCGAAGCACGCCGTTCACCTCGGCTTGCAGCCGCTGCGTGCGGTCCAGCTCGTCTGGAGTGACCACGACGGGTCCCATCGGACACGTCCCGTCGAAACTCTTGCCCTTGTTCCACTGACCCCCGTGACGGCGCTGGATGTCTCGAACGGTCACATCGTTGGCGAGCGTGTAGCCGAACACGTGGCTCTCGGCCTGTTCCGCCGTGATGTCGCGGCCACGCCTCCCCACGATGACGGCGAGCTCCGCCTCATAGTCGAGCTTCTCCGAGAGATGGCCCGGCCACCCGATCGGCTCACCGGGTCCGATGACCGTGCCGGTCGCCTTGGAGAAGAAGGCCGGATACTCCGGCAACGAGGAGATCCCCTGCCTGGTTGCGTCACCCTCCTTGAAGTGGTCCTGGTAGTTAAGCCCGACACAGAAGAGGCACCGGCGCGGGCGGGGCAGCGGGG
The DNA here is from genome assembly GCA_009377795.1 of Propionibacteriales bacterium. Classification (GTDB taxonomy): domain Bacteria; phylum Actinomycetota; class Actinomycetes; order Propionibacteriales; family Nocardioidaceae; genus WHTJ01. The sequence continues at coordinate 17,895 of WHTJ01000016.1, forward strand.
CCGTCAGCCGGACGTCCTCGACATCCACCCAGCCCGACGCCGCGCCATCACGCTGACGCTGCGCCGCCGCCAGTCCGCCGTCACCGGCTTCTACCAGGGCCTGCATGGTCGGGTACAGCGAGGATAGATCGAGCAGGCGATCGCCTTCGACCAGTCCTACGCCCTCGATGCCATCACGCAGATAGGATACGAAACGCATTGTTCGCCTCGCCTGTCAATGTCTGGCGCTTCCTCCAGGAGACGTGAATTGTACACAATGCCGCTGACTACTGGTCAGGGCAGCGTAGCCGTGCCTCGCGTCCCCGTGTACCCGAGGCGACGCGACAGCTCGTCGGCAGCGCGCCGCATGGCCACGCCGACCTCGGGGACGCGCCGCATCTCGTGCTGGTCCGCCGGGAGGCTCACGGTGAGGGCGCCCGCCACGTTGCCGAGCGCGTCGAAGCGGGGCGCCGCAACGCCCGCCCCATTCCGCACCCAGCGTCCGACGCTGCAGGCGAACCCAGGGACCTATGTTCAGCGAGGAGCGCAAGATAGCGGTCCCGATCAAGGATGCTCGCCTCGGTAACCGGGGAATGCCCTGGTCCAGGATGCGCCGGACATCCTCCTCGGGCAGTGTCTCGTCGCTCACGTATGAGGTGGTGCCATGCACCCGACTCGACATCCACGCCAGGAAGTGCCCAGTGCGAGAACTGAACGGGGAAGGCCCCTCCTCGGTGGGCTGTGCTGCGGCAAGTCCGCACGGAGCACTCCGATCTCGCCAGACACGCCTTGACGGTCTTTTGTCAAGCGGCCTAACCTAGGGACACTGTCTTATGAAGTGAGACGCAGTAGGCAGACCACGTCATCGAGGTGCGACCGGCGAGAGGGCATTCCACGTGGCTAGGATCAGCTACATCAGCCCTGGCGACGCGGCGCCTGAGGTCGCCAGACTGTTCCAGGCGCATGCCGAGTTGGGCGGGCGCGTCACGAACTTCCACCGGCTGCTGGGTCACATCCCGTGGTTCTACAAGTGGTACATCCCGCTCCAGAACAGCGTGAAGGGTGATTTCGGCCGCTTGCCCAAGCGCATCGTCCAACTCATCCACATCAGGGCGTCGGTCGTGAACGCCTGTGCCTACTGCACGTCGCACACGAGTGCTCTTGGACAGACGTTGGGCATGAGCAACGACGAACTCGATGCCCTTCGCGCCGACCCTGTGCCGAGCCCGGCGTTCACCGAAGAGGAGGCGGCGGTGCTCCGGTGGACGCAGGCCGTCGCCGACAACAGTGCCCGCCGAGACCAAGCGGCCTTCGCCGAACTGCAGAGGTGGTTCGACGAAGGGCAGATCGTCGAGATCACCGTGATCGCCGCCGTCCGCACCATGGTCAACAGGATCCAAGAGGCATTGTGGACCGACCTCGAGGAGCCGGGCGAGGTGGAACCGGCGAAACGGGGAACCGACTCGACCTCTCTCGAGTCGTACGCCCGTGAGGTTCTCGGCGGATCCCAATCGTCCACGTGAAGCCTTGCCGACCGGGAACCGAGGAGGTGAGCCAGATGCCGCGGCCCCGGCCGAGCCTGACCATCGAGGTCCGTGATCGAGAGGACTACAAGCGGGCCATGGTCTCCGACCTCCGAGTACGACCGGACGAGCTGTCGCAGCGCCACTCGCACTGGGGCAGGTGGGGAGTAGGCGACGAGCTGGAACTCTCAACCTCGTCCCACCGGAGACCATCCTGCGGGCCGCTGCGACGATCCAGGCGGGCAGGTGTATCTCGCTTGGCCTACCGATCGACTCGGACGGGCCGCAGACCGGTGGGCTCGGCCGGTTCAACCCCATCCATCTGATGATCAGGGACGGCGCCGACGGGGCCGTCGGATCCCCGGTCAATCCTGTGGCAATCAAGTAAGGAGCATGGCCATGCGACGAGCACTCACCGCTTTCGCAGCTTGCGCAACGCTCGCATTGTCCGCGTGTGCCGACCCGTCCGATACACAGACTGACGCCGAAACGCCGGCTGGTACCGACGAAACCGAGAGCTTCCCAGAGCACGAGATCCGGGTGATAGTGCCCTCCAGTGCGGGGGGCGGTCTCGACACGACCGCCCGGCAGCTACAACCGGCCTGGGAGGAGCAACTCGGCCAGAGCGTGGTCGTCGAGAACCATCCTGACGGCAACTTCGCCGTCGGCCCGACGACCATGCTGAACATCGAGGCCGACTGCTACGCGGTGATGCTCCACATCCCGCTCGTGTTCGGCTACTCATACATGACTCAGGATGTGCCTTACACCTACGAGGATTTCTACCCGGTCAGCGGCCTCACCACGGAGCCGAGTGTCCTCCGCGTTCGCGACGACGCTCCTTGGAACACGCTCGACGAGTTCATCGACGATGCACGGGGTCGGCCGGGCGAGATCACCACCGGCGTGGGCGGGCTAACCAGCAACCAGTACGTCGCTTGGTTGCAGATCGAGGAGGAGACCGGCACGGACTTCAACGTCGTTCCCTTTGCCGGCGGCGGCGAGGCCCGCACAGCCCTCCTGGCCGGGGAGGTGGACGCGGTCGTCGCCGGCGTCTTCAACAGCCAGGAAATCGCCGACAAGACGCACGTCCTGGCGGTCCTGCAGAGCGAGAACAAGTGGCCGGAGCTGACCAACGACGCACCAACGTTCAACGAGGCGCTGGGGACCTCGCTGCCAGAGAACGCGGCACGGTATGTCGCCATGACCCACCGGGAGTGCAAGGAGGATCATCCGGAGCGGTTCAAGATCCTGGCCGAGACATTGACGGCCGCCGCCGAGTCACCAGAGCACATCGAGACCTTGACCGAGCTCGGACTGGAGAAGCAGCAGCTGGTCACGTCGGCCGAGGCGACGGACAGATACACGAGCCGTGTGCTCAAGGAGGCCGAGACGTTCGTCGCCGAGAACGAGGAGCTGCAGCAGTAACGGCCGACGGTACTCCAGGCGAAACGTGCCGGAGGGAGCTGATTTGGGCATGAGAGCAGCGGTTGTCGGACACCTGCTGGTGCCAGCCGTGATCGGCGTCTTCGCCGTGGTGTTCCTAGCGACGATCTGGGACATGGACCTGGAGTCACGGCTTTACCCGCAGCTTGTCATTGCGGCCCTGCTCCTGGTCACCGGCGTGGACGCGACCAAGACGGTGGGGCGGTGGCGTCGCGACCGAGCCACGGCCGGCGTGCCTGCCCCGCAACGACGCGGCGTGCAGCCCGTGTTGCGACCGGCGTACACCGCCGTGCTCGCAGTCGCCTATGTCGGACTCGGTACGCCACAGCTCGGGTTCTACCCGGCAACCTTCCTGTTCCTCGTCTGCGTCGGCGCCGCTCTCGGGCTCCGCAACCTCGGCAAACTCGCCCTCTTGGGTGCCGTTCCCACGGCGTGCTGCTATCTGGTCTTCCACGAGGTCTTCGCGCTCCGGCTCCCTACTGGGCCGTGGCTCTAGGCCCGGGAGGGAGACCCAGCCGATGGACAATATCGCCGACGGCCTTGACCTCCTCCTAGGCCTCCAGCCGCTCACCTACCTGGTCTTCGGCGTCCTGATGGGCTTCATCGCCGGCGTGCTCCCCGGTTTCAGTGGCTCGAACGCTGCCGCCATCGTCCTGTCCTTCTCGATCGGTCTGAGCCTGGAGAGCGCCCTTCTGCTCATGGCAGGCATCTATGCCGGTGCCAGCTTCGCCGGCTCGGTCCCTGCCATCCTGATGAACGTGCCCGGGACGGCCGGCGCCGCCGCGACCGCGCTCGACGGATACCCCCTCGCGAACGAGCGCGGTAGACCAGGCTTCGCCATCGGTCTTGCGCGGATGGCCTCGGCGATCGGCGGAGTCTTCGGAGCAGTCGTCGTACTTGTCCTCATCGGGCCGATGTCAGCTCTCGCGCTCAGCTTCGGTGCGCGCGAGCTGTTCGTCGTCGCGCTTGCCGGCCTGGCGATCATCTCGGTCGTCGTCGGTCCTGACGTTCCTAAGGGTCTGGCATCAGGCCTTCTCGGCCTGCTCATCGCGGCGATGTCCGCGAACACGATCACCGCCCAGCCGCGGTTCACCTTCGGCTTCGTTGAGTTGTTCGAATCGATACCGTTCATACCCGCGTTGATCGGCCTCTTCGCCATCAGCGAGATGCTGCTGCTCTCGCGCAGGCATCGGCTCGTTGACGGAGACCAGGGCAGGCAGAAGCCTGCAGGCACGATCCGGTCCCCCGAGAGCCGGGGCGAGATCTGGGCCGGCGTCGCCACGCCGTTCCGCTACCCTGCGACCCTCCTGCGGTCCAGCTCACTCGGGCTGCTGTTCGGCATCATCCCCGGTGTCGGCTCGGCCGTGGCCAACTTCGTCAGTTACGGACTCGCCAAGCGCGCGTCGACGACGCCGGAGGAGTTCGGCAGGGGAACGCCCGAGGGTGTGGTTGCCTCGGAGTCGTCCGACAACGCGCTGACTGCCGGCACGCTGGTGCCGACGATGACGCTGGGGATCCCTGGGAGCGGCACTGCAGCTGTCATGCTCGCCGCCCTCCTCCTCCACGGAGTCCAGCCCGGGCCCACGGTGATGACCTCGCACGCCGCCGAGGTCTACGCCGTCATCCTGGGATTGCTTGTGGCCAGCATCATCATCCTGCCGCTCGGGCTGTTGTTCACGGCTCCTTTGATGTACGTCACCAGACTTCAACCCGACGTCCTGGTGCCAGTCGTACTCGTGGTCTCCCTCGCCGGCGCCTTCGCCGTCCGGAACTCGATGTTCGACGTCATGGTCGCGCTGGTGTTCGGCTTCGTCGGTTTCGCGCTGCGCCTCGCGGGCTACCCGGTGGTCCCGATGGTCCTCGGGCTGATCCTCGGACCTATCGCCGAATCCAACCTGCTGCGCGCATTGCGGCTTGGCCAGGGCGACGTCGGCTACCTGTTCGGCTCCGCGACCGCAGTGCTCCTGTGGTCGATCCTCGTCGGCGCCATCGTCTACGGCGTCGTGAAGACCTACCAGAACCGGAGGGCTGACGAGAGGAGTGGAATGAGATGAGCACAGATCGACAGACACTGTCGCTCGAACGTCACCGCGATGGCCAGCAATGGATTCTCGACTACCTGGTGCAGGTGACCGGCCGGGAGCAGAACTTCGAGCTCGGTGGCCGGCGCTTCCCGCCCGAGATCAAGAACTACGCGATGATCCCACGAGTGATGTTCCGGCACGGCCGGCGCAAGGAGGATCTCGCACAGAGGGCCGAGGCGGCCGGCCACACCGAGAGCGCCGTACAGATCTACTACGAGGCCGTCGAGGACTACCGCCTAGGGCAGCATGCCATCTACGAGGACGACAATCCGGAGAAGATCTACATCTACCAACGGATGGAGGCCTGTTACGACCGGATCATCGAGCTCTCCCCGGCCCCGATCCAGCGCGTCGAGATCACCTGGGAGGGCAATCGGCTCTCCGGACTCCTCCACCTGGCGCCCGGCGATGAACCAGCACCCGCGGTGGTCTACTGCCCCGGCATGGACCGGACCAAGGAGTCGTTCCCCAGGCCTGGCGCGAACCCTTACTACGAGCGGGGCATGCACATCTTGGCCATCGACGGCCCGGGACAGGGTGCCTCGAACCTGCGGAAGATCAGGGTCACCGCGGACAACTACGAGCAGGCGACTGCTGGCTTTCTCGACCACCTGGCCGGCCGACCCGACGTGGACGCGGAACGGATCGGTGTCTCTGGCGGCAGCATGGGCTCGTTCTGGGGTAGCCGACTGGCTGCGTTCGATTCCCGGGTGAGTGCGGTCGCGACCGCCGTCGCGTGCTACGGAACCAAGCGCGCGATCTTCGAGCAATCATCGCCGAGGTTCAAGCAGATCTTCATGTACATGGCCGGCATCCATGACGAGGACGAGTTCGACGAGATCGCGGCGGGGATGGACCTGACCGAAGCCGCATCCGAGCTGCACTGTCCGGTGCTCATGGTGATGGGCGAGTACGACCCGCTGTGTCCGCTGGATGAGGCGTATGCGGTCTACGAGCGTATACCCGACCCCAAGGAGATCTGGGTCGTGGAGGATGCCTTCCACAGCCTGCGCGGGCTCCCGCATTTCGGCGGTCTGGACGTCGACACGCTGCTGGCCGACTGGCTGCGGGACGTGCTCTGCGGCCTCCGGACCCCGTCAGGCTCCCGCCAGGTGGTCATCAAGGCGAACGACGGCGAAGGGCCCTACGCATCCACCGTCGACGGGTACTGGCTTCCCCAGCGCAGCTGTTGACGTCACGGAAATCAGGTGGCAATCAGGATCCAACGTGCGGAGAGGACGAACAGGTGAAGATCGCCTCGCTACTCGCTCAGTACCCGCAGGACGAGCTCGACCGGCGAATGACGGCCGTCCGCAACGCAGGGCCTCCAGGCGTGGAGGTGGAGTTCCTGCAGATCGAGGGCTGCGTTTACCGCAAGGGCCTGACGGACCTGCATCGGTCGATGATCGCCCCGCTCGTGGCCGAGAAGGCGTTGGAAGCGCAGGAGAGCGGCTTCGACGCCATCGTCCCCTACGGAACGCTGGACCTCGGTGTCGAGGAGTCGCGGCACGTTGTAGACATCCCCATCATCGGCCCTGGACACAGCGGGGTCAGCACTGCCGCGATGCTGGCGCAGCAATTCTCGATCCTCACCTACGACGAGCCCCACGTCGCGATGTTCGCCAGGCTGGTCAGGAAGTGGGGCGTGGCAGACCGCGTGACCTCGATTCGCTCCGTGGGCATCGTGATCACCGATATGGTCGCTCAGTTCGACGAGCTACGCACGCGCTTCCTGGACCTGGCCAAGATGACCCTGGAGGAGGAGCGCGCCGAGCTCGTCCTGCCGCTCGGCATGACCGTCGTCCCTGTGCTGCTGTCGGCCGACGACCTCACCCAGGAGCTCGACGTACCGGTTCTCGACCCACTGGCGCTAAGCATGTCCATCGCCGCCACGCTGGCGCGAACGGGCTACCAGAACAGCCGAATCGCCTACCCGGCGGCCTCATTGGACCGCTCCCGATGACGAGTGCCGGAAACACTCGCGGGGCCGCGGCGCCAGCGTCTTGTCCACCACCCCCGACTCCTCGAACGGACGGACACCATGAGCGTCGACATCCATGCCCACACGATCCCCGAGTCGTTCATCAGCGCGCTGGGTGCCGAGCTCCCAGACCTCGCCCCCACCATCGAGCAGGACGCCGGATCCTGGCACTTCAGGTATCCGTGGGGCCAGCGGATCGGCCCGGTCCCGCCCGGCATGTTCGATACGGGTGAACGCCTGGCTGCGATGGACAAGCAGCAAGTGACGATGCAAGCGCTCTCCGTTCCGCCTGGTCACTTCCTCTACGACGTCGAAGACCACGCACAGGCCGCGGCAGCGGCAAGACTCCACAACGACGCCATGATCGAGATGGCCCGAGCGCATCCGGACCGGTTCGTCGTCCTCGGAACGCTTCCCTTGCAGGCGCCCGAAGCCGCCCTGGCCGAGCTCGACCGCCTGTCCGGAATCGAGCAGGTAGCGGGCCTCGAATTCGGGACGAACGTTTCCGGCACCGGGTTCGACCATCCCTCACTGGCCGAGGTCTGGGAGTCAGTGAACGCCGCGGGGATGGGCGTCGTTCTCCATCCGAACAACTTCGAAGGCGCTCCCGAACGCATGCACACCTACCACCTGCGTAACTTCGTCGGCAACCCCACCGACACGACGCTGGCCGCGGGTACACTGCTGTTCGGCGGCGTGCTGGTCAAGAACCCGTCCCTCCGGATCGCCCTGCTGCACGGCGGGGGCTTCCTGCCATACCAGATCGGGCGGTTTGAGCACGGGTGGCGCGTCCGGCCAGAAGCACATGCACAACTCGACGTCTCACCGCGACACCTGCTCGACCGCTTCTTCTTCGACACCTTGACCCACGACGCTGCGTCGCTGCGCTTCCTGATCGAACGGGTTGGACCGCAGCGCGTCTGTCTCGGCAGCGACTATCCCTTCGACATGGCCGACGCGGATCCGGTGCGCACGATCCGTGCCGCGATTGAGACCGACGAGATGCTCGAGAGCGTACTGGATGTGACCCCGCGTGAGTTTCTCACGCGTCGTCCGCGCGTGTGAGGCCGCAACCAGCAGGAGTAAAGCACCTGATCCTGCTGGCCAAGACGATGGCTCGCGGCCGAACAGCATTCTGGAAGCGGTCGGGCTGGTATATCGTGTTGATTTCCCGGTAGCGGCAGCGAGGAGCGACATGCGTCCCCCGGTGGATATCGCAGATCGCGAGGACTACAAGCGGCGGATGCGCGACTGGCTCGACATCGATCCGATGCGAACCGTTGCGCTCACGGTCGACATGCAGCGCGAGTACCTCGACGCGTCGGTGGGAACGTCGCCCGTCGTCCCGGACGTGGCCGCGTCGGTCGTTGCGGCGAGCGCGAAGCTTCTGGACTACTGCCGGAGCGTTGGCATGCCAGTGGTCCATGCCTACGTCAAGCGCCGCCGGCAGGAGGCCGAGCATGGATTTTTCTCGCACCCGTACGGCCGTGCGAGCCGGCAATTGCGCCTGTCGCAGAACCCCAATGCCGAGGCGCGCAACGAGGTCGATCGCGTCGAGGACGGAGTCGCGTACCACGTTCCGGACGTACTCCTCGGGTCCGACGACATCCACATGACGACGAAGCGGCCAATGGACAGCTTCCACCGGAGCGACCTCGACATGATCCTCGGCGAGGTCCTGAAGCCGGACACGCTACTGATCATGGGCATCAACACCGACACATGCGTCTACGCGACGACGTTCGCGGCCGCGCACCGCAACTACCAGCCGGTCGTGATCAGCGACTGTGTCGGCAGCATGCGCGGCCCGGACCACCACTGGATGGCACTCGAGCTCATGTCGCGGACGATGGCGTGGGTGATGACCTACGAGGAAGCCATCGCCAAGATGAACGCGCACAGCAGCTAGGCTCGCTCGCGGCGAGCGAGCCAGTTCGTCGGAGTGCTGGGCGACTACCAGAACGTGCCGACTGCTGGTGGCGACTTCTTCCGCCTCTCACCTACGACGTTGGCAACGACCAGTTCACCAACCGCACCCTGTCGGCGATCTCCGATAGCACGTCGGGCCACCCGACGTGAGACCTCTATTCAGTCAGAGCAGGCCACCGGATCATCGAAATGGCCCGGGGTTGTGGGATAGGCCCGACCCGCACCATGGTCCCTGATGTCAGCCTGGTAGACGTACGCGAGTTCGCGGAAAGCGGAGCTGCCCGGCGTTGACGAGTCGTCGGCGTCGCGGCTGGCTCCGGAGCCGTACGCCAGCTTGGTGAACCAGTCGTTCATCGTCGGGCTGTGCTGCCGCACGTCGTTGAAGCCGCCGTAGGCCGCGTTGCAGTGCGTGTAGAGGTTGAACGCGCCGTTCCAGTCGAGCAACCGGTCACCCGGGTTCGGCCCGTTCGCGCCCACGTCGGCTTGCAGGATGTCGCGGTCCCAGCCGCCGTAGATCCAGTCGGTGCCGTGGTGGTGCTGGTCGTTCGCCGGGTTCGCGTCGTGCTTCTCGGTCATCTCGAACCACGCGCACGGGTCAAGCGTGGTGCCCGGCGTCTCCTCCGGCCACTGAGCAGTCGTGCATCCGGTGCCCGGGTCGTGGGAACCGCGCGGGTTCCAGTCGAGCAGGTCGGCGCCGAGCGCGCCCTCGATGGAGGGGCCATCGGTGGCGCCGGTGCCGCCGAACACGTGGTCCAGCCACTTCTCGCCGTTGCTGATGTTGCCGTCGTCATCCCGGTCGGAGAGGTCGTCGGCCGTACACGTGTCACCCAGGTTCGGGTCACAACCGCGACCACCCCAGATCACGTCGGCACCGTGGGCGCCGAACACCTCATCGCCACCGCTGTCGCCGTTGGCGAGGTCGTCGCCGAAGCCGGCATGGACGGAGTCGCGGTCCGGTCCGCCACGGATCCGGTCCGACCCGCCTTCGGTCAGGCCGGCGTGCGGCGCCGGGCTGTCGTCCGAGAACATCCAGTTGCCCGCTTCGGTGTCCGCGAGCAGGTCGGTACGCCGATCCAGCGTGCCCACCGGCAAGCCGAAGTAGGTCTCCGCCGGCACCTGAGTGAACGTCACCGTGAACGACAGGTCGTCGGACTCGTCGACGTACTCACCGAGCACGCCGCCACGGTCGCCGAGGATCGCGTCCTCGCCGAAGCCACCGAACAGTTGGTCGTCGCCGAGATCGCCGAACAGGTCGTCGTGACCGTTCTCGCCGAAGATCTGGTCGTCGGCGTCCTGGCCCCAGATCCGGTCGTCACCGTCGTCTCCCCACAAGACGTCGGGTCCGGCCGCATGCGCCGGCTCACACGCGGCGAGCTCCGCAGCGCAGAACCGCGTCGTGCCGTTGTCACAAGGTGCGTCGGCGTCGCGCGTACGGAGCTTGAACGCACCCGCTGGCGGTGCCGCGTCTTCGGGGTAGCGGCTCAGGTCGAGGGCCTCGGCCGCGGAGCCGTCCTCGCCTTCGACGACGCGCAGCAGGGTGCCGTTGTCCCCCAGCTCCACGCCGTTCCCGCCGTTGCCCTCGATCCGGTCACCCACGTCGCGGAACCGCTGCCGCGACGAGCCGCCGATCAGGTCGTCCTGACCGTCGGCACCGCTGCCTTCGAGCACCTCGCTGGGCGTGTCGTTGTCGGCACCGAGCCAGCCGGCCGACGGTGCCGGTGGTACGACGAAGCCAGGGTTGTCCGACCCGGCGGTCAGCGGCGCGTCACCGCGGACCGCGTCTTCGCCGCCGTTCCCCTCGGCGTAGTCGTCGTCCGGACCGCCCGTGATACCGTCGTCGCCGTCCTGACCGGACAGCACATCGGCACCGGCCGCGCCGGACACTCAGTCGGCGCCGAACAGCGAGCCGTCCGGTGTGGCGATGCCGTCGCCCAGGTCGTACGGCCGGATCCGCCGTTGCGCGACTCTGGCGTCGCCAAACCCACCGACCCGCTGGTACAGCTTCGACGGAGTGCAGGGATCGGGTTCGGCATGGGCGACGTCACCTTGCTCGACTTCCTCAACACCCACGGCCTTCTCCCCGAACCCAGGTCGGAGGTCGACGTCGCGGTCATCCCCACCGACGACACCATGCTCGACGTCGCGCGCGAAGTCGCCACCCGACTCCGTAACGCGGGTCTGCGTTCGTCAACCCCGCTCGACGTACGCAAACTCGGCAAGGAAATCAGCCGAGCCGACAAAGCCGGCGCCCACCACGTCATCATCGTCGGCCCCGACGACTGGGCAACCAGACACGTCGTCGTACGCAACCTCGCAACCAGCGACCAGGAAACCGTCGCGCTCTCTGACGTCACCGCGGCAGTAAATTGACCGAAACCGCTGCGCCTCTACGGCGACATCATCCGCTATGTACTTCCAGCGAATGCGAACTCCGCGTAGGAGCCGGCGTTGGCGCGTCGGCCCCTCGGAAGCGCCAGCGGAGCATGCATAGTCCGTTGAGCGCGACCAAGATCGACGAGCTCTCGTGACCGGCGACGGCGATCGGCAGGGGAAGCCGTCCCAACACGTCCAGGGTTACGAGCAGCACGATGACGGTGAGCGCGAACACCAGGTTCTGCCGGACCAACCGGTTGGCGCGGCGGCTGAGCTCGATCAGCTCCGGCAGCACGGACAGGCGGTCGCGAACGAGAATGACGTCCGCGGTTTCGAGAGCCGCGTCCGTGCCGCGCATACCCATGGCGACCCCGATGTCGGCCGCGGCCAGCGCCGGTGAGTCGTTCACCCCGTCACCCACGAACATGACGTGACCCTCGTCCGAGCCGAGATCCCGAACGTGGGCCACCTTGTCCTCCGGCAGCAGGCCGGCCTTGACCTGCCCGACCTCGGTGGCTCGCGCGGCGTGTTCGGCAGGACCGGCGTGGTCGCCGGTGACCATGCTCGTACGCACGACCCCGATCCTCGCCAGCTCGGCCACGACGCGCAGGGCATCCGGTCGCACCACGTCGGCCATGCCGAGTGCCCCGATCACCACACCGTCGGACTCGACGGCCAGCGCAGACAGCCCCTTCTGCTCGAGCTCGGCCAGCGCCGCCTCCGCCTCGCCGCTCGGAGTGACCAGCCGTCGAGAACCGATGCGCACCACACGCCCGTCGACGGTCGCCTCGATGCCCCGGCCGGGCAGTGCCTGGAACGCGGTGACCTCGGGCAGGACGAGCGACCGCTCCAGCGCCTCGGTCAGGATCGCCCGGCCCAGCGGGTGTTCGGAGCCCTCCTCCCCAGCGGCCGCGAGGGCGAGCAGACCTTCCTCGTCTCCGTCGAAGGCGACTATCTCGGTCACCACCGGTGTGCCCTCGGTCAGAGTGCCGGTCTTGTCGAAGGCGACCTCCCTGATCCCGGCCAGCCGCTCCATCGGCACCCCGCCCTTCACCAGGACGCCGGCCCTGGTCGCCGACGCGATGGCGGACAGCAGCGGCGGCATGGTCGCCAGTACGACCGCGCACGGCGAGGCGACGATCATGAAGGTCATCGCGCGGAGGAGCGCCTCCTCGAACGACCAGCCCAGCAGCGGAATCGGAATCGCGATGAACAAAATCGTGGTCACGACGACCCCGACGGAGTAGCGCTGCTCGAACCGCTCGATGAACAGCTGCGTCGGCGCCTTGGCCTCCTGCGCCTCCTCGACCAGCGACGCGATCCGCGCAATGACGGTCTCCGAGCCCGGGCGGGTCGCCCGTACCTTGATCGCGCCGGTGCCGTTCATGGTGCCGGCGAACACCTCCTCGCCGACCACCTTGGACACCGGGACGGCCTCACCGGTGATCGACGACTCGTCCACATCGGTGCTGCCTTCGATCACCTCGCCGTCGGTCGCGATCCGCTCCCCCGGCCGTACGACGACCACGTCGCCGGCGACCAGATCGCCCGACGCGACCCGTTCCTCCCGACCGCCGGCCCCGAGCCGGGTCGCCTCTTCCGGCGCGAGCTTCATCAGCGCTCGCACCCCGGTCTCGGTCCGGCGGGTGGCCATCGACTCGAGGGCACCGCTCGTCGCGAAGATCACGATCAGCAGGCCGCCGTCCCGCCACTGGCCGATGGTGGCCGCCGCGATGGCGGCGACCACCATCAACACATCGACGTCCAGCCGCATCTTCCGAAGCTCCTGCAGGCCGGACCAGGCCGGTTCCCAGCCACCGGCGGCGTAGCAGACGGCGTACGCGCCGATCCACAGGGCCGATGGAGCACCGGTCACCTGGAGCACCAGGGCCAGCACGAAGCAGACGAAGGCGGCCACCGCCCAACCCAGTTCCGGGCGCTCGCCGACGAACTGCGCTGCCCGGCGCCACCATGGGGCTCGCGACTCGGGCCCGCTCGGCGTGCCAGTGCCGGTCAGGCCGTGGTCGGAGGTTCGGATGTCGGCGGTCATCCGAATATAGTATCCGCGTATATACGTAGATGCATGCCTGGCAACGTACGCTGGTCGATCGTCCCGGCGCAAGAGTGCCGGACCATGTAATTACGTATATACGCGAATAACACGCACCCGGGGTTATGGTGGTCACGTGCATGAAACGATCCGCGGCTTTCGCATGCCGGAGGAATCAGCCGTCGAGGATGCCGCACGCACGCTGAGGCTGCTGGCCGATCCCACCCGACTCAAGATCTGCTGGGCGCTGATGCAGGGTGAGTCCAACGTGGCCTGCCTCGCGGAGGTCTCGGGAACGCACCCGAGCGCGGTCAGCCAGCACATCGCCAAGCTGCGACTCGCCGGCCTGGTGCATGCCCGGCGCGAGGGCAACTTCGTCTACTACAAGCTCTCGTCCGACCAGACCGTCGGCCTCCTGCAAGACGCGCTCGCCTCGTCCGACCCGCACCTGCAAGACGTCGTCCCCAAGAGGTGACGGCCCGCTCGGCCTCCACGAGGCGCTCCCGTCGCCCGCGCTCGACGGAGTCGCGGGGCGCATGCCCGACGCGGTGACCACTCCACGCAGCGATGTGGCGACGCTTGGCAGGCCACGTGCGAACGCGCGGGTCGACCCCTCCGCGCGGACTGGCAATCTGGCTCACCGCGGAGCCTCGCTCGCATGCCGCGACCCGGCGGGTGACGCGGTCGTTGTGTCGTCACCGTCCTCGTAAAGGAGCGCTATGGGCAGCAGAGCGGGCGAGTGGGCCAGGTTGGTCGTCGTGGTCTCGGCCTTCACCGCCCTGCTTTGGTGGTTCGGCGTTCCGTCGCCTCCGCTGTTCGGCGGCCTGTGTGGGGCGCTGGTCGTGGCGCTCCGCGGGTCCGGTGAGCTGCGGTTGCCGGCCGCGACGTTTCGGCTCGCACAGGCGACCATCGGCGCCACGGTGGCGGCGCAGATCGACCCCGAGGCGCTGCGCTCCCTGGGCGGGGACTGGGCCCCCGTCTGGACCGTCATCGCCGCGACACTGGTGTTTTCGGTGGCCGTCGGCCAGCTGTTGCGGCTGCACGGGGTCTCGATCACGACCGCGACGTTCGCCTCGATCGCCGGCGGCGCCGCCGGCATGACCGCGCTCGCGCACGACTCCGGCGCCGACGACCGCATCGTCGTGGTGGTCCAGTACTTCCGGGTGCTGGTGATCCTGCTGACGCTGCCGCTACTGGTCACGTTGGTGTTCGCACCCCACGTGGATGTGGCCGCCGGCGCCGACCATACCGGCAGCGTCCGCGACTACGCCTTCTCCGCCCTCGCGATCGCCGGTGGGCTCGTGCTGGGCCGGCTGGCCCGGCTGCCGTCTCCGGCCCTGCTCGGCACCATGCTCGCCGGCGGCATGATCGGCCTGCTGGGGGTCTTCGACGACGCGCAGGTGCCCGAGCCGGTCCAGAACTTCGGCTTCCTGCTCATCGGCGCGCAGGCCGGCCTGCGCTTCACGCCGGCGACGTTGCGGCTGCTTGCCCAGATGTTCCCGATCGTGCTGATCATGGTGACCCTCCTCATCGCCGGCTGCGGGCTGCTCGGGATCTGGCTCTCCGACGTCACCGGCGAGTCCCGCCTCGACGGCTACCTCGCCACGTCGCCCGGTGGCCTGCCGGTCGTGCTCGCGACCGTGAGCGAGACTTCGGGCAACGTCACGTTCGTCTCCGCCGTACAGCTGCTGCGCCTCCTGTTGGTCCTCATCCTCGCCCCGGTCGTCGCGGCGGTGCTGATGCGCTTCCGGCGCCGCTGACACCGGACCTACTCTTCGGTGGCCAGGCGCTCGACCGCGCGGGCCAGGATCCGCGCGCGGGTGTCCGGTGTGCGGGCCTTGAGCAACGGCAGGATCACGGCGTACCGATCGGATCGGCCGAGGCGATCGAAGGCGGTGTGCGCGCGGGCGTTGCCGGCAAGCGCGGCGGCGAGGTCGGGCGGTACGGCGGCGTTGCGTTGCGACTCGTACGCCGCCTCCCAACGTCCGTCCGCCTGCGCGGCCTCGACCTCCGCGAGCCCGGCCGGCCGCATGCGCCCGGCCGCCATCAGCTCCTCGACCTTCGCCACGTTGACCTTCGACCACGAGCTCCTCGGCCGGCGTCGCGAGTACCGCTGGAGGAATGATTCGTTGTCGTACGCCTTGCGCTGACCGTCGATCCAGCCGTAGCACAGGGCCACGTCCAGCGCCTCCGTGATCGTGACCATGGTGATCCCCGAGTGCCGCTTGACGATCCGCAGCCAGGCCTCGGTCCGCTCCTCGTGGTTCGCCTCCAGCCAGGACTCCCAACCGGCGGCATCGGGAAACTCGAGTACCTCCCGATCGCTCACGGGGCGCCCCTCCCTTGTCGTCGCATCCTGCGGTCACGTTACCGGCACCGTGGGACGCCTCGCTTCTCAGTTCCTGGCAGGCTGGGAGGGTCGGACATGGGTGTCGGCCCGGAAGGAGTGCGGATGGCGGCGCAGGCAGGCACCATCACGGCGCGTGAGCTGGTGGTGCAGACGCAACCCGGGCTGGCGGATACGGCGGAGGCGATCCGGTCTCATCGATTTCTCGGACGGCTGCGGGCCGGCGAGGTTCCCGAGGAGCGGCTGGGCTCCCTCGCCGCCGAGCAGTACGCGATCGTGTCCAGCGACCGGCGGAGCTTCGCGCAGCTGGCGGCCCGGTTCCCGGCCGGGTCGGCGGGCGAGTTCTTCCTGGGTATGGCCGAGGGCGAGGGCGTGGCGCTGGACAAGCTGCGTGGGTACGCCGGCTGGTTGGGACTGACGGCCGAGGATCTTCGCGGTCACGAGCCGCATCCAGGAGCCCAGGCGTACCCGGCGTTCGTCGCCTGGCTGGCGCTCAACGGATCGCGGACGGACGTCGTGCTCGCCTTCCTCGCCAACCTGGCCGCGTGGGGCGAGAACTGCGGCGCCGTGGCGGCGGCGCTACGGGAGTCCTACGGCGCCGCGGACGACGCGGTCGCGTTCTTCGACTTCTTCGCCGGCCCGCCGGAGGACTTCGAGCCGCGTGCCCTGGCAGTCATCGACCAGGGACTCGCGGCGGGCGACTCGCCGTCGGCGGCCCGGCGCGCGACAAGGTTGTTGCAGGCGTACGAGCTGTCCTTCTGGGATGCGCTGGCGGAGGGGTTGTGATGGGTGAGTTCAGTACGACGTTGCGGGCCGCCGCCGCCGACGTCTGGCAGGCGCAGCACAGCCACCCGTTCGTGCGCGGGATCGGGGACGGGACCCTCGATCTCGAGCGCTTCCAGTTCTGGATTCGGCAGGACTATCTGTTCCTGATCGAGTACTCCCGGCTCCTCTCGTTGGCCTCCGCGCGGGCGCCGGACCTGGACACGATGACGCGGTTCGCCGATCTCGCCCACGAGACCCTGCACGGGGAGATGGAGCTGCATCGCTCGTACTCCGCCGATCTCGGCATCCCGGCCGCGGATCTCGAACGCGAGGTCATGGCACCGACCACCCGCGGCTACACCGACTTCCTGCTGCGGGTCGCCACGATCGGCGACTTCGCCGAGCTGCTCGCCGCCCTCCTGCCATGCATGTGGGGCTTCAACGAGATCGGGCTTCGCCACGCCGAGAACGGCGCACCGGAGGTCGAGCGTTATCGACGCTGGATCGAGATGTACGCCGCCGACGAGTTCACCGCGCTGGTCGACTGGTTACGCGACCTCACCGACCAGGCCGGCGCGGCGCTGCCGGACGCGATCAGGGAACGGATGCGTGACGTCTTCGTCGCCAGCAGCCGCTACGAGCTCGCGTTCTGGGAGATGGCCTGGACCCTCGAGGCCTGGCCGCAGGTCTCCCCGCCGAGCCCGTGAGCTGACCGGGTCGAGACCGGAGCGGCCGCTCTGCGCCACCAGGTGGGCGCCGTGTCACGGTGTGTGTCAGCCCGGACACCAAGGCTCGTAAGGGATTTCCCGTATGGCGGTGGGACAACGCACGCCGTAGAACGGAGGAGCACGCAAACGACGCCGGGAGGGCGCATGAGCACGCTGGAAGAAGAACGCACCGAGGCGACGACGTACGAGATCGAAGGTCGTCTGCTGGAGGTCTGCAACTGCGACGCGATCTGTCCGTGTTGGGTGGGTGAGGACCCAGACCACGGCACGTGCGACTCGGTGCTCGCCTGGTACGTCGACAAGGGCACGATCCAGGGTGTGGACGTGTCCGACCGGGCGGTGGCGACCAGTGTCCACATCCCCGGGAATATCCTTGCCGGCCAATGGAAAGCGGTGATCTTCGTCGACGACCGGTGTACGGAGGAGCAGCATGAGGCGCTGCTGAGGGTGTTCACCGGCGAGCTCGGCGGAGCCATTGCCGACCTCGCCTCGCTCATCGGCGAGGTCATCGCCGTGGAGAAGGCGAAGATCACCTGCACGGTGCAGGAGGGAAAGGGAGTCCTGACCATCGGAGATGTGGCCGAGGCCAGGCTCACCCCGTTCCAGGGTGGCACCGGCAAGACCACCACGCTGCAGGACACCGTCTTCAGCACGATCCCCGGGTCGCCGGCCTACCCGGGTAAGGCGGAGCTGTTCCGCCGTGACGGGAGCCGGCACGGGCTGCCCGACGTGGAGCTGTCCGGCAAGAACGCGCTGCAGGGCTCGTTCCGGTTCGCGGCCTGACGGAGAGGGACCGTGACGACGGCCTCCCCGGACGCACCGGCTACGCGGCGACATCGGGGCACGCGGCTGTCCCGGACGATCTGGGTGGGCGCCGGCATCTGCTGGGTCGTCATCGCCGCGATCACGTTCGCGGGCGGGGTCGGGCTCGGCCACCACGACGTCGCACTCGAGCAGTCCGGCCCGGCCTGGCCGCTGCGGATCTCGGCCTTCACCTCGGTCTGGCTGGTGATGGTGGGCGCGATGATGCTGCCGACCGCCGTGCCGATGCTGGAGCTGTTCTGGGCGGTCAGCGCCCGGCAGGCACGACCGGCGCTCGGCCGCGCGGCCGTCGTGATCTCCTACTTCGCGGTGTGGATCGCGTTCGCGGTGCTCGCGCTGGCCGGTGACGCCGCCGTCCATGTGCTCGTCGACTCGTGGAGCTGGCTCGCCGCCCGGCCCGGTCTCGTACTCGGCGGCACGCTCGTACTGGCCGGTGGGTTCCAGTTCAGCAAGCTGAAGAAGGCCTGCCTGACCGCGTGCCGATCACCGATGAGCCTGCTGTGGGAGCACTATCGCCGTGGCCCGGGAGGCGCCTGGGCGCTCGGCATGCGGCACGCGCTCCTGTGCCTGGGCTGCTGCTGGGCACTGATGCTCGTGATGTTCGCGACCGGCACCGGGAGCCTTGGCTGGATGCTGCTGCTCACGGCCGTGATGGTCGCCGAGAAGACCACATCATGGGGCGCGCGCCTCGTCACGCCGGTCGGTGTCGCGCTCATCACCGGAGGGCTCGCGGTGTCCCTCACCGCACTCGTCGCAACGACCTAGGAGGCGACCGTGTTCGTCGTTCTTCATACCGGGCACGGCCACGGTCCGGACCCGGCCGTGCTCGCGCTGCTCGCCGTCGTCGTGGTACTCGGCGTCATGGCCGGAGTCGCGGCCATCTGGCGTATGCAGGGAAGACGCCGTTAAGAGACGCCGGCCGGAACGCCCGCCAGCGACGCCTCCAGCGTGGTGTCGGAGAGCTCGTTGTCCACCATGTCGCCCGTCAGGTAGGCGGCGTACGCCGGAAGGTCGAGATGCGCGTGCCCGCACAACGCGGTGAGGATCGCCTTCTCCTCACCGGTCTCTTTGCAACGCAGGGCCTCCTGGACGCACGCCGCCAGCGCGTGAGTCGGCTCCGGTGCCGGGATGATGCCCTCCGTGCGAGCGAAGCGTACGCCGGCCGCGAAGCAGTCCTGCTGGCCGACCGCCATCGCGTCGACCAGCCCCAGCTCGTAGATGTGCGACATCAGCGGCGACATGCCGTGGTAGCGCAGCCCGCCGGCGTGGATCGGGTCCGGGATGAAGTCATGCCCGAGCGTGTGCATCTTGAGCAGCGGCGTCAGTCCGGCCGTGTCCCCGAAGTCGTACGCGTAACGGCCGCGGGTCAGGGACGGGCAGGCGGCCGGCTCCACGGCCCGGATCACCGGGGACATTCTGCCTGCCATTTTCTCACGGAGGAAAGGAAAAACCAGACCGCCGAAATTGGAGCCGCCCCCGGTGCAGCCGACGATCACGTCAGGCACGTCCTCCGCGAGCTCGAACTGCTTCAGCGCCTCCTCGCCGATGACTGTCTGGTGCATCAGCACATGGTTGAGGACACTGCCGAGTGCGTACCTGGCGTTCGGGTCGGGAGCGGCGGCCTCGACCGCCTCGCTGATCGCGATCCCGAGGCTCCCGGTCGAGTCCGGATGCTCGGCCAGCACCGCACGCCCGGACGCCGTCACGTCCGACGGACTCGGATGCACGGTGGCGCCGAAGGTCTCCATCATGATCTTGCGGTACGGCTTCTGGTCGTACGACGCACGCACCTGCCAAACCTCGCACTCGAGTCCGAATGTGGCACAGGCGAAGGCCAGCGCACTCCCCCATTGCCCGGCGCCGGTCTCGGTGGTGAGCCTGCCGACGCCCTCGGCCGCGTTGTAGTACGCCTGCGGCACCGCAGTGTTCGGCTTGTGCGAGCCGACCGGGCTGACCCCCTCGTACTTGTAGTAGATCCGCGCCGGCGTACCCAGCGCGCGCTCCAGCCTCCGGGCGCGGTAGAGCGGCGACGGTCGCCAGAGCCGGTAGACGTCGAGCACCTCACCGGGGATGTCGACGTACCGCTCCGTCGTCACCTCCTGGCCGATCAGGGCCTGCGGGAAGAGCGGCGCGAGGTCGTCCGGGCCGACCGGCTGCAGGGTCCCGGGATGCAGCGGTGGCGGCGGTGGCTCGGGCAGATCGGCGATGACGTTGTACCACTGCGTCGGTATCTGATCCTCGTCGAGGACGAACTTCGTACGAGCGGCCATCGCGCCTCCCTGATCGGATTCGGACCCCTGCACTCACGCTAGAGCCATCCGGCCGGTTCGAGCCAGTCGGCTTGACAGCCGTCGTCGCACCTATTTGGGTGTCATGCGTTCCCTTCCCGATCGAGTCTGCCGAGGAACCGCATGCCAGTGATCGACGTCCATGCCCACGTGACACCGGACCGTTACAAGGAGGCGATCCGTACCACCGGAAGCTGGCACGGGCTCGGCCCGGAGGCCGGTGAGCTGAACCGTGCCGGCTTCAACACCTCGTTGCCGGACCGGCTCGCCGAGATGGACGCGATGGGCGTTGACGTCCAGCTCATCACACCGACGGTCGGTTTTTATCAGTACGACAAGGATCTCGCAGTCACGTCCGTCGTCGCCCGCGACTGCAACGACGCGATCGCCGAGATCGTCGAGCAGCACCCGGACAGGTTCGCCGGGCTGGGCATCACGCCGATGCAGGACGTGCCCTCTACCATCGCGGAGATGGAGCGCGTCGTCCGCGACCTCGGTCTCAAGGGCGTCGTGATCGGCGACCACGTCAACGGGCACACCTACGACGAGCCCGGGTTCCTGCCGTTCTTCCGCGCCGCGGAGGACCTGGGCGCGATCGTCTTCTTCCACCAGGGCAAGGACACCTGCGTACAGCAGCGGATCAGCCGCTACAGCCTGCCCAACGCGGTCGGCAACCTCACCGACCGGACGCTCACGTTCGCCACGCTCGTCTTCGGCGGGGTCATGGATGCCTGCCCGGATCTCAAGCCGTTGCTGGCGCACGGTGGCGGCTACGCCGCATTCGGCGCGGGCCGTCTCGACAAGGTCGCCGGCGCCTTCGAGGGCGGGTACCCGGACGGCCCGCTCACGCCGCCGTTCGGCGCAGAGTGGACCGAGAAGCTGGTGATCACTCGGCCGCCCAGCACGTACCTTCCGCAGTTCCATTACGACTGCTGCACGTACGACGGACCGGCGCTGCGGTTCGTCATCGACACCGTGGGAATCGACCGCGTGATGCTGGGAACCGACTACCCGGCCCCCATGTTCCTGAAGGACCCCGTGCGCTGGGTCAACGGCCTGGACGTCCTTACGGATGCCGAGAAGCAGGCCATCCTCTCCGACAACGCCGCCGCCCTGCTCGATCTCTGATCCAACGGGTCCACTCCGTGGTGACGGTTCACCTACGGGCCTCGTCCGTGTAGGCTCGGTGCGGCTCACAGCAGAGCCGCCTGCAGACATACCAAGCCAGTCTGATATCTACCCGGGGATGTGGCACGAGCTTCTTGCCGTTCGTGTGCATTTTGTCACACAGAGATATGGTTACTCCCGAGAAACAACTAGGGGTTGCGTCGTCAGTGGACGGCCATTTCGCCCGGGGAGTGGAAAAGCTCCTGAATAGGCAATATGTTCGGGGTGCCACTGGCGACGAGATCGTGCCATATTCGATGAAGACCCCGCCGTCAAAGTCAAATGAGGAGCGCTCACTCATGACACTTACCCCTGCCATCATCTGCTCGAACCACCAATCGGCCCGCGGCAACCAGTGGGGCCGCGGCAACCAGTGGGGCCGCGGCAACCAGTGGGGCCGCGGCAACCAGTGGGGCCGCGGCAACCAGTGGGGCTGACTAGGTACCGTCTCTGACTGACCTGAGAGTTGGCAACTCAACTCCAAGCCGTTCGGGTCCCCCGCCAACAGATCATTCTGTGACCAGACCGGGCAGAATGGCCTCATGAGCGTAGACAGCGCGCCTCCACAGCCAGTTCGGGTCGCAGCTGTCAGCATGGTGACACTTCTTGTAGGTGTCGCGCTTGCCGTGCCGTTCGGCCTGGCAGCGGACTTCGAGCTCGGTGCACCAGAGATTGCACTCACACTCGTCCTGATCGGGGTATACGTACGCCCGCAGCGAGCACTGACAGCCACCGACAACATCGAGGAAATCTCGTTGGACGAGGTGGTATTGGTAGCCATGCTCGTTGTCATGGCCCCGGCGGAGGTGCTTGGGGCCCTCGCGCTGGCGTCGATCGCAAGTAGTGTCGCCGCCCGTCGGCACATCGTCAAAGCCGCGTTCAACGTGGGCCAACTCCTGATCGCGTGCGTCGCCGGGCTCGCTGCAGCATCCCTATTCACCGGCTTGCCGCCGCACAACATCACCGTGTCCAGTGTCGGCACAGGGATGCTAGCGACGTTCCTCTACGGGGTTTGCTCGGCGGCGATCGTGCGCCGGATGGTCTCCTATGCCACCGGCGCCGAGCTCAAAGGATCGCTCCGGGACGTCGCGCGCCAATCTTCCACACGGATCTGCGCAATCGCCCTGGGTGGGGTCGGCACACTCGCAGTTGGAGCGAGCATCTACGCCCTGCCGATCGTCGTTGTGCTAGTGCTCTTCGTGCAACGTGCCTTCGCCTCGGCGATGCGTGAGGTGTCTGCGCGTCGCCACGCCGAACGTCTGCAGCTCGCGACAGGTACTCTCCGAACGCAGCCCTCGCCCGAGGCAGTCACGGACGACCTCGTCAAGGAGACCAAGGATCTTCTTGCCGCGCAATCAGTTGCGGTCGTACAGAGCGAGGATCATCTCCCAGACAATTCCATCAGCGCAGCGGTCGGGTTCGAACGGGTGCTCTACGCCACAGGCCGAATCGGAGGCGGAGAGTGGACGGTTCAGGAGCGGACCACGCTGCAGACACTCGCCGGTGTTGCGGGTGACGTCCTCCGGTCGACCCAGTTGATCGCCGAGCTCCGCACCGTCACACACTCCCAGAGCGAGGGGATCATCGCCGTCGACCTCGAATGCCACGTAACCCTGGCCAATCCCGCAGCGGTCAGAATGACCGGCCACAAGGAGGAGCACAACCTCCTCGGCCGGCACATGACCGAGGTGTGCGCCCTCAAGCAGGGCAACCGGCAGATCGACTTCGACACGATGGTCGCCGAGCAGCAGATCGCCAAGGACATCGACGCCGTACTCGTCGCGCCGGACCTCAGCGGCGTCGACGTCGCGTTCAGCCTCACCCCGCTCCGGATGTCCGGCGTACACGCGGGCGCCGTACTCGTTCTCCGCGACATCACCGAACGACGCGCCCTGCAGAACGCCATGGCCCATCGCGCGCTGCACGACGAGCTCACCGGACTGCCCAACCGCAGGCTCCTGCTCGACCGGCTCGACCACGCCCTCGCGAGGCTGGCCAAGCACGACGGCCAGCACGGCCTCCTCTTCGTCGACCTCGACCGGTTCAAGCTGGTCAACGACTCGCACGGCCACCTGATCGGCGACCGCCTGCTGATCCAGGTCGCGCATCGCCTCCGGCGCAACCTCTCGGAGGCCGACACGGTCTCGCGGTTCTCCGGCGATGAGTTCGTCGTGCTCGTCGAGGACGTGCCGAGCGAGGATGTCCTGCGAAAGATCGGCGAACGGCTGCGCAAGGCGATCGAGCCGCCGTTCCAGATCGGGGACATCGAGATCCACATGTCGGTGGTCATCGGGCTCGCGCTCGCTCGGCCGGGGCAGTCCCGCGACGACGTGCTCGCCGCGGCCGACACGGCGGCGTACGCCGCCAAGGCGGCCGGACGCAACGCCATCAAGATGGCATCCGACGACCTGCTGGAGAGGGCCCGCAACCGGCTCCACCTCGAGTCCCAGCTGCGCGAGGCCATCACGAACAACCGGCTCGAGGTCCATTACCAGCCGATCGTCACGACCCGGCGCGCCCGCGTGGTCGGCGTCGAGGCACTGGTCCGGTGGAACACCGAGGACCGCGGCGTCGTGATGCCGAAGAACTTCATCCCCTTGGCCGAGGAGTCCGGCCTGATCGTGCCGCTCGGCCAGTGGGTGCTGAACGAGGCCTGCCGCGCCGTACAGGAATGGACCCAGGCACACCCAAACCGGCGCCCGCTGACACTCTCGGTCAACCTCTCTGCGCTGCAGTTCGCCTCGCCCGGTCTTGCCCGGCAGGTGTCCGGTGCGCTGGACGCGTCCGGCCTGGATCCGTCCCAGCTCTGCCTGGAGATCACCGAGTCGGTGTTGATGACCGACCTCCGCAGCGCCTCCCGCTCGGTGCAGGCCCTGCGGGACATCGGCGTACGCGTCGCGATCGACGACTTCGGCACCGGCTACTCGTCCCTGTCCTACCTCAAGCACCTGACCGTCGACGTGGTCAAGCTGGACGGCAGCTTCACCGCCGGGCTCGACCACGACCTCGTCGACGCCGAGATCGTCTCCGCCGTACTCCGCCTGGCCAGCGCACTCGGCATCGACACCATCGCCGAAGGCGTCGAGACGGTGAGCCAGTGGCGGCTCCTGGAGCAGATGGGCTGCCCGCTGATCCAGGGATTCATCGCGGCCTATCCCCTGGTCGCCACGAACTTCCTGGAATTCTGGAGCAACCGGGAGCGGTCGCTCCGTGCGGTGCTGGACAGCCCGCGAGCCACCGCCGGCGCCGTCGAGGTGCTGCAGAGCACCGGTCGCGGTCTGAGCGAGCTGGACGCGATGGGTACGCCGCTCGGCGGTCCGCCTGTCGGCAACGGGGACCTGGACGAGCTGAACGTCAGGGACGGCATCTGAGCCGTCACCGGAACCACGACGCGGACGCTCGGTGAGACACGGCCTAGAGGTACAGGCCCGTCTGGTCGGCATCGAGGCGCTCGGCGGCGACGGCATGCACATCGCGCTCGCGCAGCAGGATGTAGTCGGTGCCACGCACCTCGACCTCGGCCCGATCCTCCGGATCGAACAACACCCGGTCGCCGAGTTCGATGGTGCGTACGTTCGCGCCCACCGCGACCACCTTCGCCCACATCAGCCGCCGGCCCATCTGCGCGGTGGCGGGGATGACGATGCCCGCCGACGAACGGCGCTCGCCGGTCTCGGCATCCGGGGACACCAGGAGGCGGTCGTGCAGCATCCGGATCGGAAGCCGCTCATCACCAAGCGGTCCGGAATCGTTCGAGACCCGCTCGTTGTCGAGCGGGGCAGACTTCTTGGTCAACCGGGTCAGCCTTTGGCGTGGGTGAGCTTGCGTACGACGACGAACAAGGCGACCACACCGACGGTCACGCCCGCGATCCGCGCGACCTTGTCCTGGCGCAGCTTGCCGTTGCCGTCGGTGAACTTGGCCTTGGTCTCCTCGATCTTGCGGTCGATGATCGTCTTCGGCTTCACGCGATACGTCAGCTGATCGAGAGAATCCGCGAGCCTGAGCCGGGTCGCCTCGACCTCGGCCTCGAGATCCTGTGGCGAGCGGGCGCCATCAGGCACCTCGGCTCGATGCTTCGCCGGCCTGGATGCCTGGCTCAAGGGTCCTCCTTGGGAATGTGCGTACCTCGCGCTAGAGGTTACCGATGAGTGGCAAAATCCCATAGGCGCGGGTCCTCACCGGGCGTCGCATATCGGCTCAGCGCCCGGCCTGGGCGCGACGCGGGTCGAAGCCGAACGGTAGCTCCAGCCGATGCGCGCGCATCGTGGCCTCGTCGGTGAGTACGTCGACGGTCGCTCCGTCCGCGACGATCACCCCTTCGGACAGGACGACGGACCGGTCGCAGAGCTGCAGCGCGTACGGCAGGTCGTGCGTGACCATCAGCAGGGTCACCTCCAGGCCGGTCAGGATGTCGGCGAGCTCCCGACGAGCCGCCGGGTCGAGGTTGGACGACGGCTCGTCGAGCACCAGGATCTCCGGCCGCATCGCCAGCACCGTCGCCACGGCCACCCGTCGCCGCTGGCCAAACGACAGATGATGCGGCGGGCGATCGGCGAAGGTCCTCATGCCCACCTGGTCGAGGGCGTCCGCGACCCGGGCGTCGAGCTCGTCGCCGCGGATGCCGAGGTTCGCGGGCCCGAAAGCCACGTCGTCGCGGACCGTGGGCATGAAGAGCTGATCGTCGGGATCCTGGAACACGACACCGACCCGCCGGCGGATCTCCTGCATGTTCTGTCTGGTGACCTGCAGCCCGGTGACCCGGACCGATCCGCGGGCCGCGGTGAGAATGCCGTTGAGATGCAGCACGAGCGTGGTCTTGCCGGCGCCGTTCGGGCCGAGCAGCGCGACTCGCTCCCCACGATGGACGTGCAGGTCGACGCCGTACAGCGCCTGGTGCCCGTCGGCGTACGCGAACGCGAGACCCCGAACGTCGAGAACCGGCGTACTCATGCCGCGACCCCCCACGCCGCCAGCGAGATCGACAACGCGACTGCGGGCAGCATTATCGCGGTCAGCCACTGCACCCGGGTCGCCGCCACTTCCCCGAGGGACGGCATGGTGCCGGCATAGCCGCGCGACAACATCGCCAGATGCACGCGCTCCCCCCGCTCGTACGACCGGATGAACAGCGCGCCACCGGACCGGGCGACCACCGGCCACGAGCGGAGTCCCTTCGCCTGGAAGCCGCGCGACTCCCGTGCGATCTTCATACGACCCATCTCGGCGCCCGCCACGTCGAGGTAGCGGATCATGAAGGCCATGATCTGCACCAGCTGCGCGGGAAGGCGCAGCCGTTCCAGCCCGGCCAGGATGTCCCGCGGCTCGGTTGTCGCCGCGAGAAGCAGGGAGGCGGCGACACCGAGAGTTCCCTTGCACAGGAGGGTAAGACCGGCGTGCAGGCCGGCCTCCGAAACCGACAGGCCGAGCACGTCGGTGCGTGGCCCGGTCGACATGAACGGCAGCAGCAGGGCGAACACCACGAACGGCGTCTCCACGACCATCCGCTTGACGATGAACGGCGCCGGTACACGCGACACCACCAGCACGCCGACGAGCGCGAGCGCGTGGAGCCCGAAGGCCCAGTAGGCGCGCGACGGAGTCGCGACCACGCACAGGACGAAGGTGACCAGCGCCAGCACCTTGCAGTGCCCCGGAAGCCGGTGCAGCGGCGAGTGCGCGTGGAAGTACAGCCGGTGGCCGTGCGCTGCCCCCACGGCTCTACTCGGTGGACTTCCGCCGGCGTACGGCGAAAGCCACCCCGGTACCCACCAGCAGCACCACGCCGACGCCGGCAACACCCGCGAGCCCGCCGGACAGAGCGGAGTTGCCCACACCCTCGGTGCCGTAGTCCGCGAACGGCGCGTCGCCGGCCGCGTGCTCCTTCTCGGTCTCCGCCATCCCGTGGTCACCGGCCACGCGCTCCAGACCGTCCGGGTCGCCGGAGGCGAAATAGCTGACCACTCCGGCCAGCAGAACTGCCAGCAGGAGGAAGCCCACGAAGAACCGCTTCCGCGGCACGCCGCCCTTGTCGCGGGTCATGCCACGCTCCCGTCCGTGTCCGCGTCGGCGTCCGCGGGGGTCCGGATCTCCAGCTCGCGGCTCTCGAGAACGGCGCGGGCGCCGTAGACCAGGTCGGGACGGACCGTCATGATGCTGGCGACCGTGAGCGCGGTGATGGCGGCCTCGCCGATCCCGATGAGGGTGTGCCAGGCCGCCATCGCGGCCAGCAGGGTACTGAGGTCGACCGCGGCCTCGCCGCCCACGGCGTACAGGCCGGTGAAGGCGACCGCGGCGACCGGTACGGACAGCAGCCCGCCGAGCGCGGCCGCGGGCGCGACCATCGCCGGCGTACTGGGCAACAGCCGCTGCAGACCGCGGAACACCAGCCACCCCACGCCGACGCCGATCACGCCCATCAGGGTGATGTTGGTGCCCAGCGCGGTCACGCCTCCGTCGGCGAACATCAGGCTCTGTACGAGGAGGACGACGCTCAGGCACAGCACGCCTGTCCATGGCCCGACGAGGACCGCGGCCAGTGCGCCGCCGAGAAGGTGGCCGCTGGTGCTCGGAGGAACGGGGAAGTTCAGCATCTGCATAGCGAAGATGAACGCCGCCACCAGCCCGGCCATCGGTGCGGTACGCTCGTCCAGCTCCCGGCGGGCCCCTCGGAGTGCGAGACCTACGCCCAGGGCGGCGAATCCGGCAGTGGCGACGGACGTGGGCGCGTCGAGGAATCCATCGGGCACATGCACGACGCCATGGTATAGCTAATTGCAAATACTTTGCGATAAGCCCGCCCAGCGACCGAGAACACCCGGAGGTACCCCGATGAGCCAGACCCGGCTGCAGCCCGGAGATCCCGCGCCCGCGTTCCGGCTGTCCGACGACACCGGTGACACGGTCTCGCTGAAGGACTTCGCCGGTCGCCGGGTCGTCGTGTACTTCTACCCGGCCGCCATGACCCCCGGGTGCACGACGCAGGCATGCGACTTCACCGACTCGCTCGATGCGCTGCAGGCGGCCGGCGTCGACGTGGTCGGGATCTCGCCGGATGCTCCGGAGAAACTGGCCGAGTTCCGGTCCCGGGACTCGCTGACGATCCGGCTGCTTTCCGACGCCGACAAGGCGGTGATGACGGCGTACGGCGCGTACGGCGAGAAGCAGCTCTACGGGAAGACCGTGGAGGGCGTCATCCGCTCCACCTTCGTGATCGGTGCGGACGGCGCCATCGAACGCGCGCTGTACAACGTGAAGGCCGCCGGTCACGTCGCGAAGCTTCGTCGCGAGCTCGGCGTCTAGCCGACCCCCGCTCGCGCCGAGTGGCCTGGTTTGCCCGCGACTCGCCGGCGTGTTCGATCATTCGGGGCCACTCGGCGGAAGTTGCCCAGCCACGAGCGATCAGCGCGGCGACCGCTTAGCATGGTGCGCGCGCGGCCGTGGCCCAATTGGCAGAGGCGTGCGGTTTAGGTCCGCATTGTTGTGAGTTCGAGTCTCACCGGCCGCACCAGGGTCTAGGTCGCGAGATCCTTCACCAGGATCGGTACGACGGCAAGCAGGGCCTGACCGCGGTGACTGAGCCGGTCCTTCTCCTCCGAGGACATCTCGGCCGACGTACGGTCATGGCCGTCCGGGACGAAGAGGACGTCGTACCCGAAGCCGTTCGAGCCGCGCATCTCGCCGATGATCCGGCCTCGCATGACCCCGAATGTCACGTCCTCCGCCCCACCGGGACGGCAGAACGCCACCGCACATTGGAAGTCGGCCCCTCGCCGCTCGGCCGGCACGTCCCTCAGCTGGGCGAGCAGGAGCTCGTTGTTGCGCCGGTCGTCCTTGTCCACACCGGACCAGCGGGCGGACAGGACACCGGGCATGCCGTGCAGCTCGTCGACGCACAGCCCGCTGTCGTCGGCCAGCGACGGCAGGCCGGTCGCCACGACCGCGGCCCGGGCCTTGATCAGCGCGTTGCCCTCGAAGGTGGGCTCGGTCTCGGCCGGCTCGGCGTACGGCGGTACGTCATCCAGGCCCACCACCTCGACACCCGGCGCGCTCGAGCGCAGGATGCGGCGCAACTCGGCCAGCTTCGCGGCATTGTGCGTCGCGAGCAGGACCCGGTTCACGAAGCCAGGGCCTCCCGCTGCAGGCCGGTGAGCTCGGCACAACCGGCGGCCGCGACGGTGAGCAGACCGTCCAGCTCCGTGCGGTCGAACGGCGCACCCTCGGCGGTGCCCTGCACCTCGACGAACCGGCCGTCTCCGGTCATCACGACGTTCATGTCGGTCTCGGCGCGCACGTCCTCCTCGTAACAGAGGTCGAGCAACGGCACCCCGTCGATGATGCCGACCGACACCGCGGCCACCGATCCGGTCAGCGGCTCCGCGTCGAGGGCGCCGTCCGCCCGCAGCGTGGCGATCGCGTCCGCGAGCGCGACGTACGCCCCGGTGATCGCGGCGGTGCGGGTGCCGCCATCGGCCTGGAGCACGTCGCAGTCCAGCGTGATGGTGTTCTCGCCGAGCGCCTTGTAGTCGATGATCGCGCGCAACGACCGGCCGACCAGCCGGGAGATCTCATGAGTACGCCCGCCGATGCGGCCCCTGACCGACTCGCGGTCCGTGCGGGTGTGTGTCGAGCTCGGCAGCATGGCGTACTCGGCCGTCACCCACCCCAGACCGGAGTCCCTGCGCCAGCGGGGAACTCCCCGAGAGGCGCTGGCGGCACACAGCACCCGGGTCTTGCCGAACTCCACCAGCACCGACCCGGCGGCGTGATCGAGCCAATGCCGGGTCAGCCGTACGGGGCGCAGGTCGGTGGGGTCACGTCCATCGGCACGCGTCATGTTCCGACCCTATCGACGCTCCCGGACGGACGGCGAATCCGGCCAGATCTGCAATCTCGGCGCGAGAGAGCCCGCCCCTCGCGCCGAGATTGCACCAATGGCCGGTCAGAGGGTGTACGTCGCACCCGGACGCGCGACGTCGAGCGGACCTGCGTACGCCGGCTTCGCGTCGGCCAGCACCTCCATCTGGTCGACCGTCGGCGGAATGTGGGTGAGGACCAACCGGCCGACACCGGCCCGCGAGGCGTGCTCCGCCGCCTCCTTGCCGGTCATATGCAGGTCGGGCGGGTTGTCCGCCGACTCCACGAACGACCCCTCGCACAGGAACAGGTCGCAGCCCGCGGCCAGCCGCACCAGGGAGCCGCACGCACCGGTGTCGCCGCTGTAGACCAGGCTGCTGCCGCCGGCCTCGATCCGGACGGCGTACGCCGGGACCGGGTGCCGGACCCTGGTGCGCCTGATCGAGAACGGGCCGAGGGAGAACCGCCCGTCCGGGTAGCTGCGGAAGTCGAACTCGGTGGTCATGCCCGGATGGAGCGGGAGCCCGTACGCGCGCGCCAGCCGGCCCGCGGTCCCCCGCGGCCCGTAGACCGGGACCCGCGGCAGCGACTTCTCGCAGTAATACCTGCGCACGACGTAGAACCCGCACAGATCCAGGCAGTGATCGGCATGCAGGTGGCTCAACAGCACGGCGTCGATCTCGTCCAGCCGGGTGTAGCGCTGCAGTTGGCCGAGCGCACCGCTGCCGAGATCGAGTACCAGCCGATGGGTACGGCCCTCGTGCTCCTGCTCCACGAGGTAGCACGAGGCGGCCGAGTCCGGGCCGGGGTAGGAGCCGGACATGCCCACGATGGTCAGCTTCATACGCGCATCCAGGCGAACTGGTCGACGGTGTCGAGCTCCGGACCGAGGAACCGGTGGCCGACCCGGCGGAACTCCTCCGGCTGGCCGGTCGTGAGGAACCGGTGTGCGGGCTCCGGGAGCGCGTCGTCGCGTTCGAGGCCGTGCCGTACCAGCAACGCGTAGACCTCCTTCGCGGTCTCCTCCGCGCTCGAGACCAGGGTGACCTCGTCCCCCATCACGTAGGAGATGACGCCGGTCAGGAGGGGATAGTGGGTGCAGCCGAGAATCAGCGTGTCCACGCCCTCCACGGCCAGCGGGTCGAGGTACTCATGAGCGGCGGCGAGCAGCTCCGGGTCGCTGGTGAGCCCGCGCTCGACGAACTCGACGAACAGGGGGCAGGGCTGGGTGATCAGCTTGACGTGCGGCGCAGCGGCAAATGCGTCGTCGTACGCCATCGACGTCGCCGTCGCCTCGGTGCAAATGACACCGACCCGGCCCGTGCGAGTGGCCGCGACCGCGCGCTTGGTGGCCGGCAGGATCACCTCGACGACCGGTACCGGGTATCGCTGGCGGGCGTCCCGCAGCACCGCGGCGCTGGCCGAGTTGCAGGCGATGACCAGCATCTTGACCCCTTGCTCGACCAGATGGTCGAGACATTCCAGGGCGAACTCCCGTACGTCGGCGATGGGCTGCGGGCCGTACGGCTGGCGAGCCGTGTCGCCGAGGTAGAGCACCGGCTCGTGCGGCAGCTGATCGAGCACGGCGCGGGCGACGGTCAGCCCGCCGAACCCGGAGTCGAAGATGCCGATCGGTGCGTCAGCCACGTGCGAAAGCCTAGTTCCGCGTACCGTCGGATGTCGGCAACCTGCGACCGACGCCACACGTGACTCCACTCATGCCCGCCCGCGCCGCGGAGATCAGGCCCAGAGCTGGCCCTCGAGCCGCTCCTCGGCCTCCTCGATCGTCCCCTCGTACGCGCCCGTGGAGAGGTACTTCCAGCCGCCGTCGGCGACCACGAAGACGATGTCGGCGCGCTCCTTCGCCCGGATCGACTTGGCGGCCTGGCCCAACGCGGCATGCAGGACGGCCCCGGTCGAGATGCCGGCGAAGATCCCCTCGCCGTCGAGCAGCTCCCGGACGCGGCGTACGGCGTCTCGCGGCCCGACCGAGAACCGCGAGTCGATCAGCGTCTCGTCGTACAGCTCGGGCACGAAGCCCTCGTCGATGTTGCGCAGCCCGTAGACCAGCTCGCCGTACCTCGGCTCCGCCGCGATCACCCGCACCTGCGGCGCGTGCTCGCGGAAGAACCGGCCGGCGCCCATCAGCGTCCCGGTCGTCCCGAGGCCCGCGACGAAGTGCGTGACGGTCGGCAAGTCGGCCAGGACCTCGCGCGCGGTCCCGTCGTAGTGCGCCTGGGCGTTCGCCTCGTTGCCGTACTGGTAGAGCATCACCCAGTCGGGATGCTCCTCGGCGAGCCGCTTGGCCACCCGGACGGCCTCGTTCGAGCCACCCGCGGCCGGCGACGCCACGATCTCCGCGCCCCACATGCGGAGGAGCTGGCGGCGTTCCTCCGAGGTGTTCTCCGGCATCACACACACCAGCCGGTAGCCGCGCAGCTTGGCGGCCATCGCCAGCGAGATCCCGGTGTTCCCGGACGTCGGTTCCAGGATCGTGCAGCCCGCGCGGAGCTGTCCCGCCTTCTCGGCCGCGGTGAGCATCGCGAGCGCGGCCCGGTCCTTCACCGAGCCGGTCGGGTTCTTGTCCTCGAGCTTCGCCCACAGGCGTACGTCGGGCGACGGCGAGAGCCGCGGCAGCCCCACCAGCGGAGTGCCGCCGACCGTATCGAGAAGCGAGTCGAACCGCATCAGGCCTCGCCGCCGGCGACCGCGGGCAGGATGACGACCGCGTCGCCGTCGCTGACCGTGGTCTCCAGCCCACCGGTGAACCGCACGTCCTCGTCGTTCACGTAGACGTTGATGAAGCGCCGCAGGTCGCCGCTGTCCACCAGCCGCTCCTTGATGCCGGGGTGATTCGTCTCCAGGTTCTCGATGACATCGCCCAGCGAGGCACCCTCGGCCGGCACGGCCTTCTCGCCTCCGGTTAGGCTCCGCAGGATCGTGGGGACGCGGACCTCGATCGCCATTACTGCTGCTCCATGGGTTGTGGCTTGCTCGCGCCGTACGCCGGTACGACACGGACCTCTTCTTCGGTTACTTCCCCTTCAACAATGCGGAAGGAGCGAAATTCCACCGGCCCCTCGTCGTTGCCGCACTCCCGGGTCGAGACCAGCACGTAGTGCGCGCCCGGTTCCTGCGCCAGCGAGATGTCCGTACGCGAGGGGTACGCCTCGGTCGCGGTATGGGAGTGATAGATCACGACCGGCTCCTCGTCCCGCGCGTCCATGTCCTGATACAGGCGCAGCAGGTCGGTCGGGTCGAACTCGTAGAACGTCGGGGACCGTGCGGCGTTCAGCATCGGCACGATGCGCTCCGGCCGGTCCGACCCGGCGGGGCCGGCGACGACTCCGCACGCCTCGTCCGGATGGTCGCGGCGCGCGTGCGCCACAACCGCGTCGTACGCCGCCTGGTCGATCGTGAGCACGCCGCGACTGTAGAGCGGCGTCTCGCCCGGCACCCATACCCGGCCGATCCGTCCACATTCCGAGACGGTCAATCCAGTGACTGCACGAGGGTCTCCTGGACGTAACCCAGCCAGTCGTAGACCTCGTGCACATAGCGACGCGGGTCGTCGTCCGGCATCGACTCCCAGCGGTCCTCGTCCCCGTCCCCGATGCCCAGCCTGGTCGCCAGGGCGAGGCGTACGTCGGTCAACGAGCGCAACCACGCCCGGACCTGGTCCGGGCCCAGGTCCAGCTCCACGTTCTCGTCGGTCTCCGCGGAGTCCTCGGACAACCCGCCCCGCTCCAGGTCCGAGATCACCGACCGGCCGTTGGCCGCCTTCTGCTCGCGCAGGTTCGGCTCCGTGAACCGGCGGAACTCCCCAGCCGCCTCGTCGTCGCCGGAGTACGCGTCGGGCAGCAGCCGGGCCAGCACCGGGTCCTCGGGCGCGGCGACCGGGCCGCCCCGGCCCAGCATCGACTCCAACGGATCGCTCGAATGCGCCACCGGCGGCGCCTCGTCGTGTACCAACTCCACGACCTGCGAGACCAGGTTGCGCAACAGGACGGCCTCGGGAACCGAGAAGCTTCCCAGCACACGGCCCCGGCGTCCGCGGGAGAATCCGGGCGTCACGCGTCCTCCCGCTGGAGGGTGGCCCACAGACCGTACTCGTGCATCGCCTGGACGTCGCGCTCCATCTCCTCCCGGCTCCCGTTCGACACCACGGCCTTGCCCTCGTGGTGGACCTGCAGCATCAGCTTCTCCGCCTTGGCTCGGGGATAGCGGAAGTACTCCTGAAAGACGTGCGTCACATACGACATCAGGTTGACCGGGTCGTTCCAGACGATGGTGATCCACGGCACGTCGCGCTGTACGACGTCCTCACTCTCCGGTCGTTCGACCTCGACGGGGCTCGGCGCTGTGGTCACTCTTGTCATTGTCCCCAACCATGCCGACCGACGCACACACCCCCATAGGCTGAGCCTGTGACGAGTTCGACGGCACTGCTCACCGACCAGTACGAGCTGACGATGGCGCAGGCGGCGCTGCGTGCGGGCACGGCGCACCGGCGCACGGTCTTCGAGCTGTTCGGGCGGGCGCTTCCGGACGGCCGGAGGTACGGCGTCGTCGCCGGCACCGGCCGGATGCTCGATGCTCTGGAACGTTTCCGGTTCGACGACGAGACCATCGAGGTGCTCCGCGAGCGGGACGTCGTCGACGAGTCCACGCTGGAGTGGCTGCGGCACTATCGCTTCGACGGCGACATATGGGGGTACGCCGAGGGCGAGACCTACTTCCCCGGATCACCGCTTCTCGTCGTGGAGGCGCCGTTCGCCGAGGCGGTGCTGCTCGAGACCCTGCTGTTGTCGATCTACAACCACGACTCGGCGGTCGCGTCCGCCGCGTCCCGGATGATCGTCGCGGCCGAGGACCGGCCGTGCATCGAGATGGGCTCGCGGCGTACGCACGAGGCGGCGGCGATCGCGTCCGCCCGCGCGGCGTACATCGCGGGCTTCGCCTCGTCGTCGAACCTCGCCGCAGGCCACCTGTACGGCGTACCCACCGCGGGCACGAGCGCGCATGCCTTCACGCTGCTGCACGACACCGAGCGGGACGCGTTCGTCGCCCAGGTCGAGTCGCTGGGCAAGGGCACCACGCTCCTGGTGGACACCTACGACGTCGCGGAGGCGGTCCGGACCGCGGTCGAGGTGGTGGGCCCGGAGCTGGGCGCCGTACGCATCGACTCCGGCGACCTCCCCCTGCTCGCCCGGAGGGTACGCCGGCAGCTCGACGAGCTCGGCGCCACCAAGACCCGCATCGTGGTCACGAGCGACCTGGACGAGCACGCGATCGCCGCGCTGGCGGCCGCGCCGGTCGACGGATACGGAGTCGGCACGTCGCTCGTCACCGGCAGCGGGCACCCCACCTGCGGCTTCGTCTACAAGCTAGTCGCCCGCGAGTCCGCCGGCGGCGGTGTGGAGCCGGTCGCGAAGACCAGCTCGGACAAGCTCTCGATCGGCGGACGCAAGTGGGCGGTCCGGCGGCGGGACAACGCCGGAGTCGCCCTGGCCGAGGTAATCGGCATCGACATGCGGCCCGAAGTGGGTGAGCACGACCGGGAACTGATGGTGCCGCTCGTCGAGCGTGGCAAGGTCGTGGGACGCGAGTCGCTGACCGAGGCCCGGACGCGACACCGGGACGCGCGCGCGGAGCTTCCGATGTGGGCGCGACAGATGTCCCGCGGAGAGCCGGCCGTCCCGACCCGGTACGTCGGCGACCCCACCCCGTAGACACCCCTCGCGTCCCCCTCGCGTCCCCCTCGCGTCCCCCCTCGCGCCGAGATTGCACATCTGGCCGAGTCGGAGCTCCCGCCTCCGGGATGACGAACGGTACCGTGATGGTGACGGCTGTACGGTCGAGCCAAGGAGGCGCGATGACCAGCGCACTGATCGTCGTCGACGTCCAAAACGACTTCTGCGAGGGCGGAAGCCTCGCGGTGGCGGGCGGCGCAGAGGTGGCCTTCCGCCTGGGTGGACTGCTGCATACCTGGCATGAGGCGGAGCCGGACGAGCGCCAGTACTCGCACGTCGTCGCCACCCGGGATCACCACATCGACCCAGGCGAGCATTTCTCCGCCAACCCCGACTTCGTCGAGTCGTGGCCGCCTCACTGCGTGGTCGGCACCGAGGGGGCGGCGTTCCATCCGAACCTCGATCCCCAGCCATTCGATGCGGTGTTCTTGAAGGGCGACTACGTCGCGGCGTACTCCGGCTTCGAAGGCGAGGCCGGCGGCGGCACCCCACTGGCCGACTGGCTGCGCGAGCACGGCGTCGACACGGTCGATGTCTGCGGCCTGGCGACCGACCATTGCGTGCGCGCGACCGCGCTGGACGCCCGCAAGGAGGGCTTCACTACGCGGGTCCTTCTGGAGTACAGCGCGGGCGTCGCGGTGGACACGACCGAGCGCGCCATCACCGACATGCGCACTGCGGGAGTCGAGATCGTCCCCCCTCGTTAACCCCGTCCCCCTCGCGCCGAGATTGCACATCTGGCCGTCCCCCTCGCGCCGAGATTGCACCTCTGGCCGCTTTCAGGCGGCGAGCAGCCGATCGAGAGGCATCCAGACCCAGCGCCGACCGGTCCGCGACTCATGCTCGGCCGCGCGGACGATCTGATCCATCACCTGCGGTGGCGGCCGCCATCCCCGACCGACGAGGAGGCCGGCAGTACGCGCGACCAGGGCCGCGGGGCGACCCCACAGGTCGAGCCGGGACGCACTGTCGACGATCCAGTCGGCCTCGGTCCGCATCCGCCGTCGCCGATACTCGTCATGCTCGATCTGCTCACGCAGGCCGTGGTACTCCTCCCCGTCGAACTCCGAGCCGACCTGATACCCCGGCCAACCCATATCGAGATACCCGATGAGCGCGCCGGTCCGGTCGAACACGCCGATCTGGGTCTTGGGCCGGACCAAGCCGGCGTCGATGAACAGCACCCGCTGCACGCTCTCGGCGGGTGAATCCACGCCGGCATCGACGACGGCCAGGTTGGCGCGCAGCAGGCGACAGTTCCGTACGCCGCTCAGCAGGCGGGCGCGTCGCCACAACTCGGCAAGGTCCGCCCGCTCGGTGTGGAGGAAGGCGTCGACCGCGGCGACCGCCTGCGGTCGAGGGCCGTAGCGTCCGAGGTCGAACGCGGTTCGGAGGTCGCCAGTCCGTACCACACCGTGCGCTTCGACGAGATCGTCGAGGGGCAGCTCGGTTTGGTACGCCCTACACCCCCGGATTCGTGGTGGCGTGACGTCGGGCCCAACCGCGAGATGGAGCGGCTCCTCCTCGATCCGCCTGCCCGGCGGCAGCACGTCGACACCGCTCAGCTATGCCGCGGTCTGTCTGCATGCCACCGTGTCGCGGGGCCGGATCATGGCGACGGCATGCGCCCGTGTCTCGAGAGTGTCCGGGATGTCGGCCGCTGCGTAGACCCCCTTGATCACCCGTCGAATCGCACCGTTGGAGAGGTCCCGCTTCAGCGCGTGGCGGCTCAGCCCACGGGCTCGCCATTGCGTGTACGTGAAGACATCCATCGCCCGAGGATGCCGCAGCTCGGGGACCGTCCGCGGCCGTCATCCACAGGCCGTTTCGGCCAGATATGCAATCTCGGCGCGAGAAAAGCGACCACATCTGCAATCTCGCCGCGAGAAAAGCGACCACATCTGCAATCTCGCCGCGAGAGAAGGCAGGTCAGTGGTCGTCGACGGTGAGGCCGGACTGTACGGCGAACACCACGAGCTGGGCGCGGTCCCGCGCATGCAGCTTGATCATCGCCCGGCTCACATGAGTACGCACCGTCGCCGGACTCACCACCAGCGCCTCCGCGATCTCGTCATTGGACCGGCCGGTCGCCACCCAGGCCACCATCTCCCGTTCCCGCTCCGTCAGCCGGTCCAGCTCCGGATGCGGCGCGGCGGCCGGCGTCCGCTGCCCGGCGAACTCCGCGATCACCCGCCTGGTCACCGACGGCGCCAGCAGCGAACCCCCGTCGGCCACCACCCGCACGGCCTGCAACAGGTCCGCCGGTTCCGAGTCCTTGAGCAGGAAGCCGCTCGCCCCACCACGCAGCGCCTCGAAGACGTACTCGTCCAGCTCGAACGTCGTGAGCATCACCACTCGGACGCCGTCCAGCGCCGGCTCCGCGGTGACCTCCTGGAGCGCCTGCAGACCGTCCATCACCGGCATCCGGATGTCCATCAACACCACGTCCGGACGTTCCGCGCGGATCAGCTCGATACCGGCGCGCCCGTCCTCGGCGTCGCCGACCATCTCGATGTCGTCCTCGGAGTCCAGCAGCGTGCGCAGTCCCATGCGCACGACCGCCTGATCGTCGACCACTACCACCCGGATCATCGCGCTACACGCTCCTCACTACCGGATACCGGCAACCGCGCCCTTACCGCGAAGCCGGCCTGATCCCCCGCGGACGCCTCGAAGCTACCGCCGAGCTCCTCGGTACGTGCCCGCATGCCACGAACTCCGCTGCCCTCGACCAGATTCCCAGGGCCCGTACCGTCTCCGGTGTCCTCAACGTCGAGCAGCAGCCAGTCGCCGCGCCGGCGCACCCGGACCTTCGCGGTCGCCGCCGCACCCGCGTGCCGCAGGACGTTGGTGAGCGACTCCTGGACGATGCGGTACGCCGCTCGGTCGACCTCCGGCCGTAGCTCGTTCGCCCCGACGTCCATCCGCAGGGTCACCTCGAGGCCGCCGGAGCGCACGCGCCTTACCAAGGTCTCCAGATCGGCCAGACCCGGAGCCGGCCGCCGAGGGGTGTCCGTGTCCGCCGCCCCGTGCGGAGCGCGCAGCGCCGCCAGCTCGGCACGCAGGCCCTCCAGCGCCTCCCTGCTGGTGTCCCGGATCGCCTCCAGCGATTCCCTGGTCTTGGTCGGATTTCGATCCAGTACGTGCAATCCGACGCCGGCCTGCATCGCGATGACCGCCAGCCCGTGACCCACGACATCGTGCAGCTCCTGGGCCATGCGCAGCTGCTCCTCCGAGACGGCACGGCGCGCCTGCTCCGCGCGCACCCGCGCCCGGGCCTCGAGCCGGATCCGTACCGCGATCCCGATCGCGGCCGGGACCACGATCCAGAACGTGGCTCCGAAGACCATCACAGTGCCCTCGAACCGATCCAGACCTGCGCGAGCCGCGTGCATGGCGAGCGCCACCGCCGTGGCCGCCAGGACCGCGCCCTCGGCCACCAGAACCCGCCGCACCGGTTGGGAGATCGCGAACACAAGGTCGATCGCCACGGCCGAGAACAGGATCGGCCCGAACGGGTAACCCAACGCCAGGTAGACACTGACCGCGGCACCGTTCAACGCCAGCGCCGGCACCGGAAACCGGCGCCATACCAAGAACGGCAACGCCGCGACCACGACCAGGACGAACGCCACCGCATCCGGCTCGATGGCCGTGTGCTGGCCCTCGCCGGCCGGCCCGGTGCCGTTGAGCCCGAACATCAGCAGCAGGAGGCCGATAACGCCGTCGATCAGCTTCGGCCGCCGCTCAGGCGTCATGAGGGACATATCGCCAACCCTAGAGCGGGCGCGCCTGTGACGCGTGCGGCCACGGGCGGCTTCGGCGTACGCAATCCTGCGTAGGGCGGAAGCCGCTCTCCGGCGAATGTGCGCGAGTCGTCGCGGCCGCACAGTGGTGGCATGAACGAGACGATCGTGGTCACCGACAAGCTGACCAAACATTACGGACACAACACCGCAGTGGACGCCGTCAGCCTGACGGTGCGTCGGGGCGAGGTGTACGGCTTCCTCGGCCCCAACGGCGCGGGCAAGACGACGACGCTGCGCATGCTGCTCGGCCTGGTGCGCCCCACCAGCGGCACCGCGCAGGTGCTCGACGGCAGCCCCGGCGACCCGCGCGTGCTGCGCCGGCTGGGTGCGCTCGTCGAAGGGCCGGGCTTCTACCCGTACCTGTCGGGGCGGGACAACCTGCGGGTGCTCGCTCGGTACAACCGGCTCGGCGACGACGACGTCGAGAGGGTGCTCGAGCAGGTCGACCTGACGTCCCGCGGTACGGATGCGTTCAAGTCCTACTCGCTGGGCATGAAGCAGCGGCTCGGTGTCGCCGCCGCATTGCTCGGCGAACCCGACCTGCTGATCCTCGACGAGCCCACGAACGGGCTCGATCCGGCCGGGATGGTCGACATGCGCGACCTGATCCGGCAACTGGCCGACCGGGGTCAGACCGTCCTGCTGTCCAGCCACCTGCTGGGTGAGGTGCAGGAGATCTGCGACCGGGTCGGCGTGATCTCACAAGGCCGGCTGATCGCCGAGAGCACCGTGGCCGAGCTGCGTGGTGCGAGCTCGCTCCACGTACGGGCCGAGCCGATATCGCGGGCGGCCGAGGTGGTCCGGGCAACGCTCGGGGACGTGACGGTACGGCGAACCGACGGCAACCTGCAGATCGACACGTCGGCCGACCGCAACCCGGAGGTCGTGCGGGCCCTGGTCGACGCCGGGGTCGACGTACACGAGATCAGCTCCATCGAACGATCCCTCGAAGAGGTCTTCTTCGAGATCACCAGCACAGGTGCGTCGCAGAACGGTTCGGCGTCCGCACCGGCGTCTCAGGAGGTGGCGAAATGATTGCGAGCACGCGTGCGGAACTACTGCGCCTGTTCAAGTGGCCGGTGACCTGGGTCCTCATCGGCGTGTGGCTCACGCTGACCCTCATGTTCGGCTACATCTTCGACTATCTGAGCTATCGCGACGCGGTGAGCAATGGCAACGACCGGCTCGCCGAGACGATGCTTTCACAACTGTCGTTGACAGACGTGCCGTCGACGATCGTGGCCGGGCTGCCGATGTTCGGCGGCGCGCTGATGCTGATCCTGGCGGCGCTCGTGACCGGCAGCGGTTACGGCTGGGGCACGTGGAAGACCCTGTTCACCACCGGACCCGGTCGGCTGACCACACTCGGCGGGACTCTGTTGGCACTCGTTGTGGTGTTCGCCATTACCGCCGTA
>WHTJ01000102.1 GCA_009377795.1 Propionibacteriales bacterium
CGGGCGAGCCGATGCGCCGCCTCCCGGTGCCGGTCGAACAGCACGCCGTAGGCGTCGACATCGCCACCACGTACCTGAGCGATGAGGTCGGCATCGCTCGGGCTGGTGGGGACAGTGGCGAGTTCGGTCATGGTGTTGGGCAGGCCACGCTTCCATCAGTGCGCGGAAAACGTGCAGCCGCTTGACGGCAGCGTCCGTTCACGTTCCGCGTCATAGTCTCGATTGTCGGGCGGAAGTCCATCGAGCACGCTTGCCTGACGGACACTAGCGGATAACAGTGTGCGACCACCAGATTTAGCAGCCAGGAACACGGGTGAGTTTTCGCGTCATGATCCGGTGTCCACGGCGTCTCCTCACCCGTGAGCAGGAGATTCGCGTTCGCCCGACTGTCCGATAGGTCGGGTTTTCCTCCGATACCACGCGAATTCGAGCCGGTACGTGAGGCCCTGGTCGTCGGGCGGGACCTGTCCGGTCCGTGCGAGGTCCTGGGCGCCGCTCTCGCCGGTGACGGCTGGACGCTGGACGAGGCCCTGGACGGTCTGGAGGTGACGTTCCGTCACGTCGAGGACGATGCTCCCGACCTGGCCGCCGTTCGGGCCCTGCTGTCGGCCTGGTCCGAGGCCACGATGGAGTTCCTGAACGGCCAGTCCTGCGAGGACCCGCTGACCGGCCTGGCCACATTGCGGCACCTTCGCGCGCGTTTGACCGAGATCTACGGCGCGGAGCCGGCCCACGGGATCAGTCCGGCCGCGAGCCACGCGCTGGTCGTCGTCGAGCCGGTTGCGAAGACGCGGCCCGTGCGCGGCCGCGGCATGGTCGATCGGGAGCTGCGGTTCGCCGCGGTCGGGCACACCATGCGGGCCGTCTATCCCGGCAGCGAGACCATCGGCCGGGTCGGTGTGCACCGGGTAGTCGCCGTCGTACGCCGCAGCGAGGACCTCGGCGACAGGGTTGCCCTGTTGCGCCGGCTGCTCACCGAGGAATGGTCCGCCAGCGAGTACGGCGCCACCCAGCCGGTGTGGATCGAGGGCCTCCCGCGCAACCATGAGCTCGCGGTCCGGCTGCTCGACGAGCTCGCCCGCTGACCGCCGCCTCCCTCGCCGGGATCACCCCTCCGGCCGTCACCGGCGCGTGGGAAGCTGAACGCATGTGTGGTCGCTACGCCTCCAGCCGCAGCCCCGACGACCTGATCGAGGAGTTCGAGATCGAGCAGGTCGACGTGCGCGAGAAGCTCGAGCCGGACTACAACGTCGCACCGACCGACGAGGTGTACGCGGTGCTCTCCAGACCGCCGCGAGAGGACAAGTCCGCGCCGCCGGTGCGGCGCCTGCGGGTGTTGCGCTGGGGGCTGGTGCCCTGGTGGGCCAGGGACCCGAAGATCGGGTCCCGCCTGATCAACGCCCGGATGGAGACCGTCGACACCAAGTCCGCGTTCCGCAAGGCGTTCGCCTCCCGGCGCTGCCTGCTGCCGGCGGACGGCTACTACGAGTGGTACGAGACGTCCCAGCGCGCGGCCAAGGGTAAGCCGGTCAAGCAGCCGTTTTTCATCCGCCCTCGGGACGGCTCGGTCATGGCGATGGCCGGTCTGTACGAGATCTGGCGCGACCCTTCGCACGAGCGCGACCACCCGGAGGCGTTCCGCTGGACCTGCACCGTGCTGACCACGACCGCGGAGGACTCCGTGGGCAGGATCCACGACCGGATGCCGCTGCTGGTGGAGCCGGACCGCCATGCCGCCTGGCTCGATCCCCGGGCGAGCGGGCCGGAGGAGCTGCGCTCGCTGCTGGTTCCCGCGGCGCCCGGGCGGCTGGAGGCGTTCCCGGTGTCGCGGGCGGTGAACGACGTACGGAACAACGGCGCCGAGCTGGTCGCGCCGGTCGAGCCCGAGGATGAACTCGTCCTACCGCTCGCGGCCGAACCTCCTGCATGATCGTGCCGTGACCACCACCCGCCTCGTACCGACGCCGCACGGAGACGCGCGCCTGCATGTCAACCGGTCCAAGCATCCGTGGGCGACGTTGGTGCTCGGTCACGGCGCGGGCGGCGACTCGACCGCCCGGGATCTGGTCACGCTGGCCCGGGTGCTTCCGCCGCAGGGAGTGTCCGTGTTCCGGATCGACCAGCCGTGGCGGGTGGCCGGGAAGGGGGTCGCCTCGGCGCCGCGAATCCTCGACGAGTCGTTCGTCGCCGTGGTCGACGTGCTGCGGCCCCAGACGCCGCTGGTTGTCGGCGGCCGCAGCGCGGGGGCCCGGGTCGGCTGCCGCACGGCGCGTCGGCTGGGCGCCTCCGGCTGTCTTGCGCTCGCGTTTCCGCTGCAGCCGCCCGGCAAGCCGCATCTGAGCAAGACCCACGAGCTGCTGGAGACCGGTGTGACGACCCTGGTGGTCCAGGGCGACCGGGACGCGTTCGGCGCG
Organism: Propionibacteriales bacterium; assembly: GCA_009377795.1. Classification (GTDB taxonomy): domain Bacteria; phylum Actinomycetota; class Actinomycetes; order Propionibacteriales; family Nocardioidaceae; genus WHTJ01. Next base: position 2,415 of record WHTJ01000102.1, read on the forward strand.
CCGGACGACTTTCCGAACACCGTCGACCTCGCGGTGGTGCCCGGCGCCGACCACGAGTTCAAGACCCTCAAACGCGGTCCGGTGACGCAGGACGACGCTCTCGCCGTGGTCGCGGAGTCCGCCCTGGAGTGGATGACCCGCGAGATCGCGTAGCCCGGCGCAGCGGAAGCTTCGCAGATCGTGGGCGGAAGGCGTGCCGGCTTCGCCCGGCGGCGACTTCGTCGCCGCTGTTACGCCCGGCCACGCCCAAGCCACCACGCCTCCCGGCCGTTCGACGCGCCGCGGCGGGGGGGGGGAATGCGATCGTCGGACTGGATGTTGTCTTGATCGAACACATCGTCTGCGAGGAGGTCGGCTCCGTGCTCCTAGGCACCTTGCCCACTCGCGAGGAGGCAATTCTGTCTGATACGTCTCACCTCGACGTTGTAAATCTGTTCGACGACGCAGGCCGGGTAGACTGGTCGACGATGACATCTGATCAGTCTGCGGAGACCCCTGAGGAGCAGGCGGCGCGGTTCGAACGAGACGCGCTGCAGTACCTCGACCAGCTCTACGCCGCGGCACTGCGCATGACCCGCAACCCCGCGGACGCGGAGGACCTCGTCCAGGACACGTTCGCGAAGGCGTTCGCCGCCTTCCACCAGTACCGTCCCGGAACCAACCTCAAGGCCTGGCTCTACCGCATCCTCACGAACACGTTCATCAACGCGTATCGCAAGAAGCAGCGCCAGCCACAGCAGCACGCGACCGAGGAGATCGAGGACTGGCAGCTCGCCCGGGCCGAGTCGCACACCTCCAGCGGCCTGAAGTCGGCCGAGGCCGAGGCCCTCGAACGGCTGCCGGACAGCGACATCAAGGAGGCTCTGCAGGAGCTACCGGACGACTTCCGGATGGCGGTATACCTCGCAGATGTCGAAGGATTCGCCTACAAGGAGATTGCGGAGATCATGGGTACGCCGGTCGGTACCGTGATGTCGCGACTGCACCGCGGGCGCCGCCAGTTGCGCGAGCTGCTCAGCGACTACGCCGAAGACCGGGGCCTTGCCCGCGCCGGATCGGGGGACCGATCATGAGCTGCGGAAAGCCCCACGAGAAGCCGTGTTCGGAAGTCCTCCGGGACCTGTTCCTGTTCCTCGATCGCGAGATGGAGGAGGCCAGCTGCGGCGAGATCCAGCGGCATCTCGACGAGTGCGGGCCGTGCCTGCAGAAGTACGAGCTGGAGCAGCTGGTCAAGTCGCTGGTCGCCCGTTCGTGCGATGAGCACGCTCCCGACACCCTGCGGGAACGCGTCCTCTACAGCATCCGGCACGTCCAGGTCGAGCTCAGCCAGTCCGCCGACACCTCGCAGCTGTTCGAGAATCCTCGCCGCGACCCCTGGCTGTGATCGTCCGGTCGTGACGCTCCGTCGCCTCCGGCGACGTCCTCAGGTGTTCGGGCGCTTGCCGTGGTTGGCGTTCTTCTTGCGCCGGGCGCGGCGCTTGCGAGACTTCTTCGCCATACGGTCCTCCTTCAGCGATTGGGGTGAGTCTTGCAGATGGCCCAAATGACGGTCGGCATGACGGCGGCGGCGCGGCACGAGGTGACCGCGGCGGACACCGCCGACTCCCTGGGCAGCGGGGACCTCGCGGTGCTCGGTACGTCGCGGCTGCTCGCCTGGGCGGAGGCGGTGACCTATGAGGTGATCGCGACCGCGCTGGAGGACACCGAGACCAGCGTCGGGACCCGGGTGCAGATCGAGCATCTGCGCCCGAGTCCTCTGGACGCGACGGTGACGGTCACCGCGACGGTCGCCCATGTGGACGGCCGGCTCGTCCGGTGTCAGGTCGCGGCCGAACATCCGGACGGCACCCTCGTGGGTCATGGGGAGGTCACCCGGGTGATCGTGAACCGCGAGCGCTTCCTGAGCCGTCTGGGCTAGGCGCCAGACGCTAGACGCCGGTCGTGCTGCGGGGGTAGCTCACCTCCGGGTCGGTGATGACGTTCACGAGGTACGGTGCACCGGCCTCGAACGCGCGATCCAGCGCCGGCCCGATCTCCCGCGGATCGGTCACCGTCTCGCCGGCGCCGCCGAGCGCCTTGACCACCTCGTCGTACGTCGTCTCCGCGCCCAGGTCGGCGGCCACGTCGTACCCGTAGAGGAACCGCATCGGCCCCTTCTCCAGGCCCCAGCACGAGTTGTTCCCCACGACCATCACCACCGGCAGGTCGTGCCGTACCAGCGTGTCGACGTCCATCAGCGACATCCCGGCCGCCCCGTCGCCGAACAGCACCACCACCTGCGAGGACGGGCGCGCGATCCGAGCCGCCATGGCGGCGCCGACACCCGCACCGAGACAGCCGTACGGGCCGGGGTCGAGCCAGTTGCCCGGACGCCTCGGCTCGACGTACTTGCCGGCGAACGACACGAAGTCACCGCCGTCGCCGATCACCACCGCGTCGTCGGCGAGGCGGCGGTTCAGCTCGCCGTAGATGCGCGCCGGGTGGATCGGGTCGGCCTCGCTCGCCAGCGCCTCGCGGTCCCGCTCGGTCGCCGTGATCACGGCGTCCTGCAGGGCCGCGGTCCACGGTCTCCAGTCCGGTCGCCGGCTCTCGGTCTCGACCGCCTCGCGCAGGTTGTCGAGGACGAGGCCGAGATCACCGTACGCCGACCCGGCCAGGTCGACGTGGGTCGCCAACTGGTCCTCCGAGTCCGCGAGATGGACGACCTGGGCGGGCGGGGCGCCGTCCTTGCCGCCGAACTCGCCGTACCCCAGCCGGAAGTCCAGCGGCGTGCCCGCCACCACGACCAGGTCCGCCCGGCCGAAGGCGACGCCGCGGGCCTTGGTCACGAGCAGCGGATGGCCGGCCGGCACCACGCCACGGCCCATGCCGTTGGTAATCGCGGGAATGCCCAGCCCGTCCACCAGGTCGAGGGCGGCCCGCTCCGCGCCGTCCGCCCAGACGTCGGTGCCGAGCACCAGCACCGGCCGCTCCGACTCCGCCAGCAGGGCGGCGATCCGCTTCAGGGCGTCCTGGTTGGGTGCCTCGGGCGCCGGAGCCGCGAATGCCGGCAGCGCCGCCTCCGCACGGCCGAAGAGCTGGTCCATGGGTACGTCGAGGAACGCCGGACCGCGATGCGGCGTACGCGCCGCCCGCAACGCCTCGTCCACCCGGTCGGCGATCATGGACACGTCGTGGACGGTGCCGGCCAGCTTGCAGACCGGGGACAGGATCGGCACGTGGTCGAGCTCCTGCAGCGATCCGGCGCCCCACCGGTGTTGCGGAGCACGGCCGCCAACGACCAGGAGCGGGGATCCGGAGAAGTGCGCCTGGGTGATCGGGCTGACCCCGTTGGTCACACCCGGGCCGGCGGTCAGTACCGCGAGTCCGGGGGTGCGGGTGAGCTTCCCGGTCGCCTCGGCCGCGAACACCGCGGTCGCCTCGTGGCGTACGTCGACCAGCCGCATGGGCGGGTCCGCCTTGACCGCGCCGTCGTACATCGGGAACACGTGTGCGCCCGACAGGGTGAACATCGTCTCGACGCCATGGGCACGGGCCACGGCCACGGCCAGCTGTCCGCCGTGCCCCTCGCGAGTCGCCGACGGGTCAGCCTGCTCCTCGGTCTGCGTCATGCGCCGACCGTATCTCTCGTACCTTTGCGTCTGGCAATCCAAGCCCGGTCGGCGACCGTCTGCCGACCCATACCTACAGGTGGCGCCCAGACGGGGAGATCGACCACCGTTTGCCGACCCAATGGCGGAAGACGGTGCCGGACCAGGCGCGGTCCAGCCACGCGGGCGAGTCAGGAACGCTGGGCGAACAGCCAGGGTGAGGCCGCCCGAAGTGCGTCCACGATGGCCAGAATCAGGTCGGCCCGGTGTTCCGGCGGGTTGGCGAACAACGCCTCGTCGGCGGCGGTGGGCTGGCCGCGTACGCCGGCCCCGAGCTGCAGGTGCAGCGCCCGGAGGAAGGTCTGCGCGTTGAACGCGGTGGCGTTCGGCCATTCGGTCACCTGGCGCGGAGCCTGCAACGACTCACCAAACCTGGACACCCACGGTTCCAGGACGCTAGACGGCAACAGGTTGCGGTGCAGGATCGCCATCACCGCATAGGCGAGCCGATCGTCCTCGCCATGGTGGAACCGGTAGTCGGTGGGCAACAACACCCGGTCGCCGACCACGTCGAGCAGGACGGTGAGCTCGGCGTCTCCGAAGTGCGAGGAGCGCCCCAGCTGCCCGAGCACGTCGGCGCCGTGCGCGACCGCGTGTGCCCACCCCTTGCCGGCCACGAACCCGCGAAGGTCGCGCTCCCGGGTGAGCCACGTTGTCACCCGATCGCCCCAGGTCAGCAACGTGGCCGGCGGAACGGCGCTGATCGCGTTGGTGCGGGAGACGACCTCGGCGAGTACGAGCGCGGAGAAGGATCGGCGGAACACGGTGTCATCGCCGTCGCCTCGCAGCCCGGTGGTCAGTCCGGACGTTGCGCCGTCGCCGATGCCGGGCAGGAGGTCGTCGTACACGCCCTCGCTGATCCACGTCGCCAGCACCGGATAGGCCAATTCCTCGCGAGTCCGTGGGTCTGGATTGCCGAGCATGTCGAACAGCTCGGTGGTCAGGTCGTCCAGAGGCTCGCTCTCCGGGACCTGAGCTCCGCCTTGCAGTACCTGTTGCCAGAAATCGCCGCGCACGCGGACATCTTGGCAGATGTGGCCGTGCGCGTCCGCTGGCGGCGTCCGGCCATTAGTCTCACGGTGTGCCCTCGCTCAACGAAGTCGTGCGACAATACACCGATTTGACCCCGTCTGACCTTGATTGGTTACACCTCCTGGTCGCGGACTGGCAGATCATCGCCGACCTTTCCTTTGCCGATCTGATCCTGTGGGTGCCCAACCGAGAGGGCGACGGCTTCTGGGCGGCGGCTCAGATGCGTCCGACGACCGGTCCCACGGCGTTCATGGACGACATCGTGGGTTCCTTCGCGGAACGTGGGCGTCGCCCGCTGGTGGACGCGGCGTTCGATCGCGGCCGGATCGTCCGCGAGGGCGACCCGGAGTGGCGCGACGAGGTGCCGGTGCGGGTGGAGACGATTCCGGTACGCCGAGAGGGCAGCGTGCTGGGCGTCATCGCGCGCAACACGAACCTGATGGGCGTACGCACGCCGAGCCGGCTGGAGCTCGCCTACCTGCAGACCGCGACCGATCTCACCAAGATGATCAGCGACGGCCACTTCCCGATACCCGGATCCGGTTCGGAGCAGTTCGACTCACCCAGGGTCGGGGACGGGTTCGTACGCCTCGATGCGTCGGGTGTGGTGACCTACGCCAGCCCGAACGCCCAGTCGGCGTACCGCAGGTTCGGCTTCATGGGCGACCTGCTGGGGGAGCGAATCGGCGAGCTGACCGCCTCCCTTCTTCCGGCCTCGGACGAACCCGTCGACGAGTCGCTACAGGTCGTAGTCGCGGGGAGGCAGCCGCGCGGGGCCGAGGTGGAGAACTCCGAGGCGACCCTGGTGCTGCGGTCGATCCCGCTCCGCCCGGCGGGTGCGCACATCGGCGGCCTGGTGCTGATGCGGGACGTCACCGAGCTGCGTCGCCGCGAGCGCGAGCTGATGTCCAAGGACGCCCTGATCCGGGAGATCCATCACCGGGTGAAGAACAACCTGCAGACCGTGGCGGCCCTTCTCCGCATCCAGGCGAGGAGGATCAACATCGTGGAGGGCAGGGAGGCCCTCGACGAGGCGGTGCACCGGGTGGGATCGATCGCGATCGTGCACGAGACCCTGAGCCAGAACTTCGAGGACGAGGTGGAGTTCGACGAGGTGGCCGATCGGCTCCTGGCCATGGTAGTCGAGGTGTCGACCACCGGTACGGCGGTCAGGACCCGGCGACGCGGCAGCTTCGGCACGCTTCCGCCCGACATTGCGACCCCGTTGGCCATGGTGTTGACCGAGTTGCTGCAGAACGCCGTACATCACGGGCTGGGCGACAGCCGCGGCCGGGTGGTCCTGCGCGTGGATCCGGACGCGGGGGACGGCACGCTGTGCGTGCACGTGGAGGACAACGGCGTGGGCCTGCCGTCCACGTTCGACCCGCACGTCGGCACGCTCGGGATGTCGATCGTGACCACGCTGGTGGATTCCGAGCTCCGAGGGGAGCTGAGCTGGGGAGGCACGCCGTCCGGTGGCACCCGGATGACGCTCACGCTGCCGGTGCAGCGGGTCGCCGACTAGGCGCTACGCACCCTGGCCCGCGTGCTGCGGCGTTTGAGCGCGCGCCGCTCGTCCTCGCTCAGTCCGCCCCAGACTCCATGGTCTTGGCCCGCCTCCAGAGCCCAAGCGAGACACTGCTCGCGCACCTCACAACGGCGGCACACGGCCTTGGCCTCCTCGATCTGCAGGAGGGCTGGACCGGTGTTGCCGATCGGGAAGAACAGCTCCGGGTCCTCATCGAGGCACGCGGCGCGACTGCGCCAGTCCACGGCGGAATCAGCTCCTCGTCTATGGTGACGACAGTTGGCCGGTCGGCTCTGCGCCACCCGTCGCGGTTGGGCTCTCACGAACGGCCCGTTCGTGAGAGCCGTTCACGATGTTCCTCGCGAGATTGGTGCTGACCAGGTCAGCCAGCCCGACACCCGGGGGATTGCGTACGTCGCACTCGGGAGTCACACGCATGCCGACGGACGCACTCTTGATCGTTGCAAGAGATCGTGACCTACACAAGCCCTAATGCGGAGTCAGTTTAGTCACACGTGCCGATTACCGGCAATACTCTCATTTTTCCGCGTGTCGCACGCGATGATGCTGGGGGGCAGGGACCTGTGATGGTCCTTACGTCGTCTCGTCCACCAGGGCGCGGGTCGCCCGCTTGGACAGTACGCATCCCAGCACGACCACGGCGACGATCGCAAGCACGCTGGACAGCCCCTGGTTCGACTCCCGGAAGCTCCATGCCACGCCCAGCTGCACCAGCTGCGCGAACACCACCGGCCCGCGGGCCCACCGGCGCAGCCGCAGCAGTCCGGCCGCGCACACCAGGAGACCGGCCGCGACCGCGACGAAGAACACCGTCGTCGTCACGTTCATCATCAGCCGGCTGGCCGAACCGGAGACCGCGACCGACACCGCCACCGCGAGCAGCGCCAGTGCCTCGACGGCGACCAGGCCGGCGGCGGCCCACAGCGCGGCGACCCTGGTCGTGGGATCGGCTGAGGTCACGGCGGAAGCCTACGCATTCCGGCTCGCCCGCGATGCGTGGAGTCCACGCCACACAGCTTGGGAGGCACGGCCTAGTGGTCGAGCAGGCTGGTGCGCAGCTGGGCGAGCGTACGGCTGAGGATGCGGGACACATGCATCTGCGAGATGCCCACCTCCTGGGCGATCTGCGACTGCGTCATCCCGTGGAAGAAGCGCAGCATCAGGATCAGCTTCTCGCGGGGCGCGAGCGCCGTCAGTAGCGGCTTGAGCGACTCGCGGTACTCGACGCCCTCCAGCGCCTCGTCGTCGGCCGCCAGTGACTCCACCATGGTCTGCCGCTCGGACTCCCCGTTGTCGGGCGCGTCGAGCGAGAGCGTGTTGTAGGCGTTGGCCGACTCCAGGCCCTCCAGGACGGCGTCCTGGTTCAGCTCGAGCCGCTCCGCGAGCTCCCCGACGGTTGGGGAGCGCCCCAGCTCCTGGGTGAGGTCCGCGCTCGCGCTCGCCAGCGACAGCCGGAGCTCCTGGAGCCGTCGAGGCACGCGCACCGCCCAGCCCTTGTCCCGGAAGTAGCGCTTGATCTCGCCGATGACGGTCGGGGTGGCGTACGTCGAGAACTCCACACCCCGCGTGAGCTCGAATCTGTCGACGGACTTGATCAGGCCGATGGTGCCGACCTGAACCAGGTCGTCGAGCGGTTCGCCGCGGTTGCGGAAGCGGCGGGCCAGATGGTCCACCAGCGGCAGGTGAAGCCGGACGATTTCGTTGCGCAGGGCCTCCTGCTTCTCCACATCATCCGATCCGGCGAGCTGCTCGAAGAGCTGGACGGTCCGGGCCCGCGGGTCGGCCGACTCGAACCCGGTGTCGACGGGTGTACCCGTCCCCTCCAGGTCCGGGGCGGGGTGTCGCTGCGAGCTGATGTCCGCGGTCGACATGTCAGGGCGTGGCGCCTTCGCGCTTGCGGCTCAGGGTAAGGGTCACCGAGTCCTCGTCGACCGATGCGTGGACGTCGCCGGCCAGCGAGGTCAGGACGGTCCACGCGAACCCGTCCCGTGGCGGCAGCCGCGGCGAGTCGGCCTGCGCCGTGACGTCGATGGACAAATGCGGCTCGGCCATGCGAAAGCCGCAGAAGAGCGTGGATTCCGGACGAGCCTGACGGAGGAGCAGGCCGCAGGCCTCGTCGACGGCGAGCCGAAGGTCGTCGATGTCGTCCAGCGTGAAGTCCAGCCGGGCCGCCACACCGGCCGTCGTGGCGCGCAGCAGGGCGACGTAGGAGCTGTCCGCGGGAACGGTGAGAGCCACCTGGTGTCGGCTCATGCGCTCGTCCTCCCGAGGTTGTCGTGCAATGTCGTGATCGCTCTCCCGACGTGTCATGCACATTCAACGCCATTCCGAGCGAACCGGCTGACGACGGCTCGTCACCGCTTCCGGCTCGGACGTGTGGACCATACAACGGTTTATACGACGAGAGGCCGGGAATCCGCGTCGTACTCCCGACCTCTCGTGTCGTCGACCGTCCCATTCGTGAAGTACGACGGACGGGCGGAACGGCTCAGCCCTGCTTGGTCTCCCAGAAGATCTTGGCGATCTCGTCGATCTTCGCCAGCAGCTGGTCGGCCGCGTCCGCGTCCATGCTGCCCTTCGTGCCGGTCGCACCGGCGAGCTTGGTGGCCTCGTTGAACAACGCGTGCAGCTGCGGGTACTTCTCGAAGTGCGGGGGCTTGAAGTAGTCGGTCCACAACACCCAGAGGTGATGCTTGACCAGCTCGGAACGCTGCTCCTTGATGATCACCGCGCGGGTGCGGAAGTCGGGATCGTCGTTGCCCTCGAGCTTGCCGATGATGGCCTTGACCGACTCGGCCTCGATCCTGGCCTGCGCCGGGTCGTAGACCCCGCAGGGTAGGTCGCAGTGTGCGCGAACCTCGATGGTGGGTGCGAACAGTCGCGCCGGCATCTTGGGTCCTTTCTAATCGCCACGAAGAGTTTGCTCTGACCAGTGCCGACAGTACCCCGGTCGCGTTCGGCGTAACCTGCCTGGTTGACGTTGGCGAAGGAGGGCGAATGGCGCTATGGGGGCTGGCCGTCGTACGTGACCGGTCCATGGAGCCGACGCTGTACGACGGCGACCGGCTGCTGGTGCGCTACGGCATACGCCCGCGGGTCGGCCGGCTCGCCGTCGTGCGGCTGCCCGAGCGGGGTCTGGCGGTGAAGCGCGTCACCCGGCTCGAGAGCGACGGATGGTGGGTCGAGCGCGACAACCCGACCGAGGGCGTCGACTCGTGGCTGGTCGGAGCGATCCCGGACGACGACGTGGTCGCGGTCGTTGCGTGCCGCGTCTGGCCGCCGCGGCGTCGCCGGGCGTAGAACGAGCTTCCTCGCGCCGAGATTGCACATCTGGTCGACCAGATCTGCATTCTCGGCGCGAGATGGGCGGACGGTCGAGCCGCGTCCGCCGGAACTGTGGCACAATCGCGGTCGGGAGACCCCCGTGTCCTTCGGTCGATCGGCGCCGTACTCCGGTGAACCACATCATCCCCCCGCCTTCCGGCCGCGACTACATCACCTTGAAGGGTTCCCTAAATGGTGGCCGATGCGTCCCTACGCGAGCACGACGCTGCTCGCTTCGACGACCCCGCCTTCACGCTGCACGAGGGCGGCAAGCTCGCCGTCGCCGGCACAGTGCCGGTGCGGGATACACAAGACCTGTCCCTTGCCTACACGCCCGGCGTCGCCCGGGTATGCCTGGCGATCGCCGAGGACCCCGCGATCGCGCACGAATTCACCTGGATCTCGCACACCGTGGCGGTGGTGACCGACGGCACGGCGGTGCTCGGGCTGGGCGACATCGGCCCGGCCGCGGCGATGCCGGTGATGGAGGGCAAGGCGCTGCTGTTCAAGGAGTTCGCCGGCGTGGACGCCGTACCCATCTGCCTCGACACCACCGACGTCGACGACCTGGTCGAGACCGTGGTGCGGCTCGCGCCCAGCTTCGGCGGGATCAACCTGGAGGACATCTCGGCGCCCCGGTGCTTCGAGATCGAACGCCGGCTCAAGGAGCGGCTGGACATCCCAGTGTTCCACGACGACCAGCACGGTACGGCGGTCGTCGTCCTCGCCGCCCTCCGCAACGCACTCGCGCTCACCGGGCGCGACATCGAGTCCACCCGGGTGGTGATCTCGGGCGCCGGAGCCGCGGGTGTGGCCGTGGCCCGCATCCTGCTCTGGGCCGGCGTCGGCGACCTGCAGGTCGTGGACCGTCAGGGCGTACTGCATCGCGACCGCACCGACCTCAATCCGGTCAAGCTGCGGCTGGCGCACGACACCAACTCCACCGGCATGTCCGGGGTCCTGACCGACGCGCTGGACGGCGCCGACGTCTTCATCGGGGTGTCCGGCGGTGTGGTCCCGGAGGAGGCCCTGGCGCGGATGGCCGACGACGCGATCGTGTTCGCGCTCGCCAACCCCAACCCCGAGGTGCATCCCGACATCGCGCAGCGGCATGCCCGCGTGATCGCGACCGGGCGGTCGGACTATCCCAACCAGATCAACAACGTGCTGGCGTTCCCCGGGATCTTCCGCGGTGCGCTCGACGTACGCGCGCACACGATCACCGAGGACATGAAGCTCGCCGCCGCGGACGCGCTGGCCGGGCTCGTCGCGGACGACCTGCGACCGGATCGGGTCATTCCCGAGCCGTTCGACCCGCGAGTGGCGACCGCGGTCGCGTCGGCGGTCGCGTCGGCCGCACAGCGTGAGGGGATCGCCCGGCGCTGATCCGCGGCTCACTATCCGGGATATGAGTGACTCGGAGTCACCGCGGAGCTGCGCTCGGTTCTCAAGCTGACGGTGTCGGCGGAATTCGGTTAGGTTGCACGGCGTACGCGTACCCGATTCCGAGTACGCACGCGTGAGTTTCG
>WHTJ01000103.1 GCA_009377795.1 Propionibacteriales bacterium
ACTAGGCTGCGCTCCAGCCCTGCCACCGGGTGACCGCGACCACGATGGCCGGGCCCTCGGGCGGAGCGTCGGCGTACTGCGGATATTTCGCACGCAGCGACCGGATGGCTTCGCCGAACTCGGGCCCGTCGGGTACGACGTGCGCGCGACCGTCGGCCCGAACCCACCACAGGTCGTCCCAGTCGTCGGAGTAGTGGTCGACGAGCAGGCAGACCGCGGGGTTGGACTCGAGGTTGGCCAGCCGCTTGAGCCGCCGGGTGGTTTTCGGTTTGGCGTCGACCGCGGTGTAGACGGTGTCCATCCGGCAGGCGAACGTGACCGGAACCAGATGCGGCTCACCTGCCGGTCCGACGGTGCCCAGTCGCGCGACGCGTGCTCCGGCGAACCTCGCGCGGGCGTCGTCGGGATCCATCAGCCGCCGGTCATCAGCTCGGCGCACCGGTCGAGGACGGGAAGGACCTCGTCCCGGCCCGCCGCGGGGAGCGGGAAGTAGCAGCGGGAGACCCCGGCCTCGGCGTACTGCTCGACGGCCGATCGGTCGGGCCGGGCGCTGAACATGCTGATGGGTATGGGGCCGCGCCCGGCGTCGGCGGCGCGTCGCTGGAGCTCGGTGACCCGGCCGGCGAACGCGTCCATGGTCTCCGGGGTGACCCTCTGTGCGAGCCACTCGTCGCCGAACGCGAGGACCCGGTCCTCCACGGTCGCTCCCATGCCGCCGACGAGGACGGGCGGGTGCGGCTTCTGGGCCGGCTTCGGCCACGACCAGATCGGGTCGAAGTCGACGTACTTGCCGTGGAACTCCGCCTCGTCATGGGTCCAGATCTCCCGCATCGCGTGTATCCGCTCGCTCATGAGCGCCATGCGGGTACGCGGGTCGGTGCCGTGGTTCTCCATCTCCTCGCGGTTCCACCCGGCGCCCACTCCGAACAGGAACCGCCCTCCGGACAGGTGGTCGAGACTCGCCACCTCCTTCGCCGTGGTGATCGGGTCGCGTTCGATGATCAGGCAGATCCCGGTGCCCACCTTGATGTTCTCGGTGGCCGCGGCGGCTGCGGTCAGGGCGACGAACGGGTCATAGGTGTGGACGTACATGCGAGGCAGCTCGCCGCCGCCCGGGTAAGGGCTACGCCTGCTGGTCGGGATGTGTGTGTGCTCGGGAAACAGCAGTGACTCGAAGCCGCGCTGCTCCGCTTCTCGAGCCAGGGTCGCTGGGTCGATCGCATAGTGGGTGGGAAACATGCTCACGCCGTACTGCACCCTGATCTCCAATCCGTTGATTGTGCGACTCGTTGTCGACATTTGTGCGACTAGTTGTCGACCTCACCCTCGAAGATCGCGAAGACCGCGCCCTGAGGGTCCCGTAGTGCGGCGATCCGTCCGGACGGGATGTCCATCGGCCCGGTGAGCACGCCGCCGCCACTGCGCTCCGCCTGGGCGCACGCATCGTCCGTGGATTCGACGGTGAAGTACGGCGTCCAGGACGACGGGGCCGGCCCGGCCTCCCGCATGCCGCCGTTCAGCCCGCGAGCGGCGCCGTCGTGCCCGATGGACCAGTAGCGCAGCCCGCCCCCGGTGTCGAGCTCCGTGATCCGCCAGCCGAACAGCCCGGAGTAGAAGGCGGCGGCGCGTTCGGTGTCGCTGGTCGCGAGCTCGTTCATTGTGAGGCACCCCGGATCGTTGACCCTGGCGGCGCCGGCGAAGTCCTTCGCCTGCCACGCGTCGAAGAACGCTCCGGTGGGGTCGGTGATCACCGCCATCCGCCCGGCGTCCGACACGTCGTGCGGTCCGGCGTGGACCTCGCCGCCCAGGTCCCTCGCCCGGGCCGCGGTGTCGTCCGCGCTGGCGACGGCGACGTACGAGAACCAATGCGGCGGTACGCCGGCCGAGCGCTGCTGCTCCGGTCGTGGAAAGAGCCCGGCGACCGCGTCGCCGCGCAGGACCAGAGTCGTGTAACCCAGCTGGACCTCCCGTGACTCCCAGCCGAACAGGGGGCCGTAGAACTCCGCCGCTCCGGCGGGGTCACTGGTGGCGAGATCCACCGCGCAGAAGGTTCCCGGTGCGTAGCTCGTCCGTCGTCCCATGGCTACAGCTTGCCATCGACCGGGCGACACACTCAGCGGGATGCGGACCCTGAGCCGGTCTCCGGTCGGGCTCCTGGTGCGGTCAGGGTCGTACCCGATGGTGGGCGGCCCGGGCTTCGGCGAGGCTCGAGGACATGCCAAAGAACAACCGTCCCGCTGTCTTGCGCTGGTTCCTCCGGCTGGTGGCACTCGGGGTCGTGGCGGCTCTGGGAGTGCTGGGTTTCGTCGCCTGGGCATGGTCCACCGCCCGAGTCGACACGGTCGGCGAGATGAGATTCGAGCGTCCGTTGGCGATTCCACCGCTCGCCGAGTCGAGGATCGACGACGAGGGTCGCCGGGTCTTCGACCTGACCGCGGCCGAGGGCACGTCCGAGTTGCTGCCCGGCGAGCCGACCACGACGTGGGGCTTCAACGGCGACTACCTCGGGCCGACGCTTCGCGCCGAGCGCGGTGAGCAGGTCGTCGTGAACGTACGCAACGAGCTGGACGAGACAACGTCCGTGCACTGGCACGGCATGCACCTGCCGGCCAAGGCGGACGGCGGGCCGCACCGGCCGGTCGAGCCCGGCGAGACATGGTCCCCGACCTGGCGGATCGACCAGCCCGCGGCGTCCCTGTGGTACCACCCGCATCCGCACGGGGAGACGGAGCAGCACGTCTACCGCGGGCTGGCGGGGATGTTCATCCTCGACGACCCGGACAGCGAGGTGGCGGATCGGCTGCCGCACGAGTACGGGGTGGACGACATCCCGGTCATCGTGCAGGACAAGCGATTCGACGGCGACGGGGATCTGAGGGAGGGAAACCCGATGTTCAGCAGCACCGGCCTGCTCGGCGAGGATCTCCTGGTGAACGGGACGTACGGCCCGTACCTGGACGTCGAGACCGAACGGGTGCGGCTGCGGCTGCTCAACGCCTCGACCGCTCGGGTCTACGACTTCGGGTTCTCCGACGGCCGGACGTTCTCGCTGATCGGTTCGGACGGCGGGCTGTTGCCGAGGCCGGTGCGGACCGACCATGTGCGGCTCTCTCCGGCCGAGCGGGCCGAGATCGTGGTCGAGATGGAGCCCGGCGGGGACGTCGTACTCATGTCGACCCCGCCCGACATCGGCGGTGACATCTTCGGCCGCCGGTTCAATGGCGGGGCCGACCGGTTCGATGTGCTCGAGCTGCGGGCCGCCGAGCGGTTGCGGCCCTCGCCGCCGATTCCCTCGCGGCTGGCGGAGGCGCCGGACGTCGGCGCACGGCCGGATGCGCCGACCGACCGCACGTTCTCTCTTTCCGGCCGGTCGATCAACGGCGAGTCGATGGACATGTCGCGGATCGACGAGACCGTGGAGCTGGGCACGACGGAGGTGTGGGAGGTCGAGAATTCCCATGGCACGCCGCACAGCTTCCACATCCACGACGTGCAGTTCGACGTGCTGTCCGTCGACGGCGAGTCGCCGCCGCCGGAGCTGTCCGGATGGAAGGACACGATCTTTCTGCCACCGCACGCCACGGCGAAGGTCGCGATGAGATTCACCGACTACGCCGACCCGGACACGCCGTACATGTATCACTGCCATCTGCTCAAGCACGAGGACCAGGGGATGATGGGGCAGTTCGTGGTCGTCGAGCCCGGTGACGAGGCGGGTACGCCGGACCACACGGACGACGGCCACGACCATGACCACGATCACTGAGTCCGGCGCCAGCCACGCAACGGCCGCACGGCGGGTCAGATCCAGCGGGTGAACCAGATCCGGTCCAGCCACCCTTCGTGGGTGAGCAGCCCGTTGGTGTAGATCGGGTAGTAGAACACGAAGTTGGCCACCACCAGGATCACGAAGACCCCGGCGGTCACCACGGCCCACATCCGGCGTCTCGACGGTTCGGGTACGCCGGGTCCCGCGGGCGGCCCGAGCAGCCGGCCGATGACCAGCGTGATCGCGACGATCGTGAACGGGATCATCGCGACCGCGTAGAAGTAGAAGAGCGGCCGGTCCGCATAGCGCAGCCAGGGCAGCCAGCTGGACAGCACGCCCACCAGTGCGAGGCCGTACCGCCAGTCCCGCCCGCCGATCCACAGCCCGACCGACACGAGGAGCGCCAGCGCGCCCCCCCACCACAGCGACGGTGTGCCGATGGCGAGGATCTGCCGGATACAGTCGCGCGCGGTGTCCGGGCACCCCTGCTCACCCGCCGGGATCTCCGACTCGACGGCGATCCCGACCGGCCGGTTGATGATCGGCCAGCCGGCTGGATGCGACGAGTATGGATGTGTGGCATCGCGAATTCCCTGGCCAGTATGGAAATCCCAGATCTTCTCGTGATAGTTCCACAGCGACCGCAATGACTGCTCGGCCTCCGCGAGCCCGGACGCGTCGGTCTGTGCATACGGCCCCCAGTCCGCGGCGTACGCCGACTCGTACTCTCCGGCGTGGACGAACCACGTGCTCCACGTTGCGACGTACACGATCAGCGCCGTGACGAAGAGCGAGAAGAAGGCGGGCACGCCGTCCGCCACGGCGGCCTTGAGAACCGGCCGTCGTACGCCGATCGCCTTGCGAGCCGACGAATCCCACGCCCAGACCAGAAGCCCGAACCCGGCCAGCGCGAAGACCGCGCTCCACTTCGTACCCACGGCGAGCCCGAAGCATGCGCCGGCCGCCAGCCGCCACGGCCGGAACATCAGCGCACGCACCGGGCCGGCCCTCGCGCCCGCCGCCCCGGACTCGAGCACCCGAGCGAGCCGCCGCCTGCCCCAGTCTCGGTCCGCCACCAGGCAGGCCACCGCGCACACCACGAAGAAGGTCATGAGCACGTCGAGCAACGCCATCCTCGACATCACGAAATGCAGCCCGTCGACGGCCAGCAGCAACCCGGCCAGCGAGCCGAGCATCACCGAGCCGGTCAGCCGCAGCACCAGGCGGGCCAGCACCAGGATCGTGAGGGTTCCGACGAGCGCCGACGAGAACCGCCAGCCGAACGGGTCGAGGCCGAACAGCCATTCGCCGACCGCGATCATCCACTTCCCGAGGTCCGGGTGCACGTAGAAGCTCGGGTCGGAGGTGAAGAGTCCGTCGGCCTCGCCGCGAAGCATGCGGGCGTCGGCCTTCTGCACGGTCTCGCGTACGTAGCCGTACTCCAGCAGCGACCAGGCGTCCTTCGCGTAGTACGTCTCGTCGAACAACACGTCGTGCGGGCGACCCAGATTCCAAAACCGCAGGACGCCCCCGATCGCGGTGACCACGAGCGGCGCGATCCATCCCCACAGCCGGGTGCGGCCATCCCCGCCGCGGAGCGGGGTCAGGCGACCGGCCGCGCGGGGCAGCGGGCCGCCGTCCACCGTGCGGCCCAATCCGACTCGCCGATCGGACGCGGCCGGCTCCACGGTGGTCGTCACCCGCCAAATCCTACGGTTGCTGCGATGCTGATCCCATGAACACAGCCCCGTCGGGCGGCGGCCTTCTGGTGCTCGCGGCCACGCCGATCGGCCGGCTGGACGACGCGTCGCCGCGGCTGGTACACGAGCTCCGCACCGCCGACGTGATCGCGGCCGAGGACACCCGGCGGTTGCGCAGGCTGTGTCGCGACCTGGACGTGACCCCGCGGGCGCGGGTGCTGTCCTACTTCGAGGGCAACGAGTCGCGTCGTACCGGCGACCTGATGGCGGAGCTGCGGGCGGGCGCGCACGTCGTACTCGTTACCGATGCCGGGATGCCCGCGGTGTCCGACCCGGGCTACCGCCTGGTCTCCGCGGCGGTGGCCGAGGGGGTCCCGGTGACCGTGGTGCCCGGCCCGTCCGCAGTTGTGGCCGCGCTGGCGGTCTCCGGCCTGCCGGTCGACCGGTTCTGCTTCGAGGGGTTCCTGCCGCGGAAGCCGGCCGAGCGCGGCCGCCGCCTGGCTGAGCTGGCCGACGAGGAGCGCACCATGGTGTTCTTCGAGGCGCCGCATCGGACCGAGGCGACGCTGGCCGCGATGGCCGAGGCGTTCGGGGCCGGGCGCCGGGCCGCGGTGTGCCGGGAGCTGACCAAGACGTACGAGGAGGTACGCCGGGACGGGCTGGAGGCGCTCGCCGCGTGGGCACGGGACGGCGTACGCGGCGAAGTCACGATCGTCGTCGCCGGCGCTCCACCGGCCGCGAACGCGGCGGTCGACGCCGACCAGCTGGCCGAGCTGGTCGCCACGCGCGAGGCCGAGGGGCTGAGCCGCCGGGACGCGATCGCGGCGGTGGCGCGGGCCGCCGGCATCTCGAAGCGGATCGTGTACGACGCCGTACACAAGCGCTGACCCCGCGCTCGGCGCCTCGGCGACCGAAAGGGGGTCGAGCCCGCGGAGCCGAGGCCCATAGGATCGTCCGCATGACCCGTCATGTGTTGACCGCGGTGGCCTGGCCTTACGCCAACGGCCCCCGCCATATCGGCCACGTGTCCGGCTTCGGCGTTCCGTCCGACGTGTTCAGCCGTTACATGCGCATGGCGGGCAACCGGGTGCTGATGGTGAGCGGCACCGACGAGCACGGCACCCCGATCCTGGTGCAGTCGGAGCACGAAGGGGTGCCGCCGCGCGAGCTCGCGGACCGGTACAACCGGCAGATCGTGGAGGACCTACACTCCCTCGGCCTCTCGTACGACCTGTTCACCCGGACCACGACCCGCAACCACTACACGGTGGCACAGGAGCTGTTCAGGACGCTGCACAAGAACGGCTACATGATCCCCATGACCACGATGGGCGCGATCAGCCCGTCCACCGGGCGCACCCTGCCCGACCGCTACATCGAGGGCACCTGCCCGATCTGCGGGTACGACGGCGCTCGCGGGGACCAGTGCGACAACTGCGGCAACCAGCTGGATGCCACCGACCTCGGCAACCCGCACAGCCGGATCAACGGCGAGACCCCGAAGTTCGTCGAGACCGAACACTTCTTCCTCGACCTGCCGGCCCTCTCCGGCGCGCTCGGGGACTGGCTGCGCAGTCGCAAGGACTGGCGGCCGAACGTGCTGCGGTTCAGCCTCAACCTGCTCGAGGACCTGCGCCCGCGGGCGATGACGCGGGACATCGACTGGGGGATCCCGGTGCCGTTGCCGGGCTGGGAGGACAACCCGAACAAGCGGCTCTACGTCTGGTTCGACGCAGTGATCGGCTACCTGTCGGCGTCCATCGAGTGGGCCCGGCGTACCGGCGACCCGGACGCGTGGCGCGCGTGGTGGAGCGACCCGGAGGCCGTGTCCTATTACTTCATGGGCAAGGACAACATCACGTTCCACAGCCAGATCTGGCCGGCCGAGCTGCTCGCGTACGACGGGCGCGGTACGCACGGCGGCGCACCGGGGGAGTACGGCGAGCTGCAGCTGCCGACCGAGGTGGTGTCGAGCGAGTTCCTCACCATGGAGGGGCGGCGGTTCTCGACCAGCCGGGGGGTGGTGATCTACGTACGCGACGTGCTGGAGCGGTACGACGCCGACGCCCTCCGCTACTTCATCAGCGTCGCGGGCCCGGAGACGCAGGACACCGACTTCACCTGGGCGGAGTTCGTCCGGCGCAACAACGACGAGCTGGTGAGCACGTGGGGCAACCTGGTGAACCGCACGGTCTCGATGATCGCCAAGAACGTCGGCACCATCCCCGAGTCCGGTGACCTGACCGACGCCGACCGTGCGGTGCTCGCGACCTCCCGGGACGCGTTCGGCCAGATCGGGGGGCTGATCGAGCGGCACCGCCAGAAGCAGGCGATCGGCGAGGCCATGCGGGTGGCCGGCGAGGCCAACGTGTACCTGTCCCAGCAGGCGCCGTGGAAGCTGAAGGACTCCGACCCGGAGCGGATGCGGACCATCCTGCACGTCGCGGCGCAGGTGGTCGACGACTGCAACCGGCTGCTGGCGCCGTTCCTGCCGCACTCGGCGCAGCGGATCCATGAGGCGTTCGGCCGGAGCGGCGCCCTGTCCCCGGGTCCGGAGCTCCGTGAGGTCGAGGATCTCGACGGCGGGCCGGGTTATCCGATCCTCACCGGCGACTACTCCGAGCAGGTGGGCTGGGAGTCCAGCCCGATCGTCCCCGGTACGCCGCTGGCGCCGCCGAAGCCGGTGTTCGCCAAGCTCGATCCGTCCGTGGTCGACGAGGAGCTCGCCCGGCTCAAGGAGCGGGCCGGCTGATGGACCGGCCGACTCCCGCCGAGTGGCCCCGTATGCACGCGACGCGCCGGTGTCGGCGTGCATATGAGGCCACTCGATGATTCGGCCCGAGGTCCCCGACCCGCTGCCGCATCCGGTGGCCGACAGCCATTGCCATCTCGACATCGAGGACGGCCCGGACGGCACGCCGCTCGAGGTCGGGGAGGCGCTCACGCTGGCGGAGTCGGTCGGCGTACGCCGGATCGTGCACGTCGGCTGCGACCTGCCCGGCGCCCGGTGGGCGGTCGACGTCGCCGCTCAGTACCCACAGGTCGTGGCCGCGGTCGCGCTCCACCCCAACGAGGCGCCGGTCCTGTCCGATGCCGGCGGCCTGGACGACGCGCTCGCGGAGATCGACCGCCTGGCGGGAGACAACCCCCGGGTACGCGCCGTCGGGGAGACCGGGCTCGACTACTACCGCACCGAGGCTCCCGGGCGCCCGGCTCAGCACGCGTCGTTCCGCGTACACATCGCGATCGCCAAACGACACGGCAAGACGCTGGTGATACACGACCGCGACGCGCATGCCGACGTACTCCGCATCCTCGATGCCGAGGGCCCACCGGAACGGGTGGTGATGCACTGCTTCTCCGGCGACCGGGAGTTCGCCCGGCAGTGCGTCGAGCGCGGGTTCTGGCTGTCCTTCGCCGGGACGGTGACGTTCAAGAACGCGGCGTACCTGCGGGACGCGATGACAGTCACTCCGCTGGACCGGCTGCTGGTCGAGACCGACGCGCCGTACCTCACTCCCATGCCCTGGAGGGGCCGGCGCAACGCGTCGTACCTCGTCCCGCTGACGGTGCGCACGATGGCCGACACGAAAGGCGTCGACCTGGACACTCTCTGTAGAGCGATTGACCATAACACCTCGGTGGCGTTCGGCGGAGGGTGGTAAATCGTCCGCTATACGACCAGTTGGGCACATACCGGGGGAGATTTTTGGCGTGTCGGTGGCATGGCCGTTATCGTCCCGTGACTGTTGGCTGAGAGTCTCGACCCAGGAGAATTCGTTGCGTAGAAGGATCGTGATAGTCGCCGTAGCAGCGGTAGCCATTCTTGGACTTCTCGGCGGGACCCTGACCTACGCAAGCCTCAACAAGACCGTGACGCTGTCCATCGACGGCAAGGTCACGGAAGTGAGCACCTTCGCCAGCAGCGTGGAGGACGTGCTGGCCGAAGAGGGCATCGAGATCGGCGAACGGGACGCCGTCGCGCCCTCCCTATCGGCCTCCATCGACGAAGGTTCCCGGATCGCGGTGCGGTTCGCCCGCAAGCTCACCCTCACCGTGGACGGCGAGGACAGCAACTACTGGGTCACGGCCACGAACGTGAGCGAGGCCCTCGCCCAGATCGGCATGCGGTTCGTGAACGCGGAGCTGTCGACCAGCCGCGGCGCCGACATCGGGCGCAGCGGGCTCGATGTCGAGGTGCGGACGCAGAAGAAGATCATCGTGATCAAGCGCGGTAAGAAGCACCGGACGACCACCACCGCGGTCACCGTGCGCGAGGCGCTCCGGGAGCTGGGCATCAAGTACGACGGCAACGACGAGATCGCGCCCGCGCTCCGGGCCAGCGTCGAGGACGGCACCAGGATCGAGCTGGTCCGCATCAACCGGGTCGTCCGGTCGGTCAAGGTGTCGGTCTCGCCGAAGACCATCGTCCGGCAAAACGACGCCATGTACGAAGACCGGAAGAAGGTCCGGCGCGCGGGCCGCGACGGCCTGCGGCAGGTGACCTACCGGATCGTCTTCGCCGACGGCGATGAACGCCGCCGTAAGGTGATCGCGACCAAGATGCTCCGCGCCCCGGTCCCCCGGATCGAGATCCACGGCACCAAGGAGCGCCCCGAACCCGAGGCGCCGACTGGCGATACCAGCGTCTGGTACCAGCTCGCCGAGTGCGAGTCCGGCGGCGACTGGTCGATCAACACCGGCAACGGCTACTACGGCGGGCTGCAGTTCAACCTGAGCACGTGGCAGGCGTACGGCGGCACCGGCTATCCGCACGAGCACCCGGCGTCGGTCCAGATCGCCATCGCGGAGAAGTTGCGTGACGCCAATGGCGGCTACGGCGCCTGGCCGGCATGCGCAGCGGAACTCGGCCTGCCGACCTGAGGCGTGCCCTAACCCTCCGCCCGGCGTCTGCCACAGTAACCGGGTGGCCGGATCCTCGAACTCCCCGTCTTCGGCCGGGCCAAGGCTCCTTGGCCCGGCCGAAGTGCGTGTGCTTGCCGATGCTCTTGACCTGCGTCCCGCCAAGCAACGCGGGCAGAACTTCGTCATCGACCCGAACACGGTCCGCCGGATCGTGCGCACCGCAGGGTTGCGCGACGACGACGTGGTGGTGGAGGTGGGTCCCGGCCTGGGATCGCTGACCCTCGGCCTGCTGGGCGCGGTGTCGAGGGTCGTCGCGGTGGAGGTCGACTCCCGGCTGGCCGAGGCGCTGCCGGGTACGGTGCGGCGGTTCGCGCCCCGGGAGGCGGACCGGCTGGAGGTTGTGGCCGAGGACGCCGTCCGCGTGCGCTCCCTTCCGGGTCCGTCGCCCACCGCCCTGGTGGCGAACCTCCCGTACAACGTCGCCGTACCCGTCCTTATCCACCTGTTCGGCCTGCTGCCGTCGTTGCGCCGGACCCTGGTGATGGTCCAGGCCGAGGTCGCCGCGCGCCTGGTCGCGGGCCCGGGCTCGCGGGTGTACGGCGTACCCAGTGTCAAGGCCGCGTGGTTCGCCGACGTACGAGCCGCCGGCCGGATCGGGAGGTCCGTGTTCTGGCCGGTGCCCAACGTCGACTCCGGCCTGGTCGCGTTCGACCACCGTCCACCGCCGCGGACCCGGGCCGCCCGGGACGACGTATTCGCGGTCGTCGACGCGGCGTTCGCCGGCCGGCGCAAGACCCTCCGGACGGCGCTGGCCAGGCTGGCCGGCTCCGCGGAGCGCGCCGAGTCCGCGCTGGTCGCCGCCGGGGTCGATCCGCGAGCGCGCGGTGAGGCCCTCGGGGTCGAGGAGTTCGCCCGCGTCGCCGAGTCGCTCGGGTCCTGACCGTACGTTGCGTGGCGCGAAATGGTCGCCAAGTCTCGGCGTGTCGCAACCAGAACGCGCCACGCGAAGTGGGCACCGGGACGGCCACTAGGCTCAGGACGTGGATGGCGTCACCGTGCGGGCTCCCGCGAAGCTCAACCTGAGCCTCCGCGTGGGTCCGCGACGCGCCGACGGCTACCACCCGCTGGCCACCGTGTTCCAGGCCGTGGAGCTGTACGACTCGGTCAAGGCCAGGCCGGCGGAGGACGGTGAGTTCGAGATCACCGTCTCCGGCGACGACGCGGGCCTGGTGCCCGCGGACGGCGACAACCTCGCGATGCGGGCGGCTCGGCTGCTCGCGGCCGACACCGGCGTCGCACACGGCGTCCGGCTGCATGTGCACAAGTCGATCCCGGTTGCGGGCGGAATGGCCGGTGGCAGCGCGGACGCGGCCGGTGCGCTGGTCGCCTGTGACGCATTGTGGGGCACGCGGGTCGACCGCGAGACGATGCTGAAGCTGGCCGCCCAACTGGGGAGCGACGTGCCCTTCTGTGTGGTCGGCGGAACGGCGATCGGATCGGGTCGGGGCGAGCAGGTGAGCCCAGTGCTGGCCCGCGGCCGGTACGACTGGGTGATCGCGATCGGTGAGGAGGGCATGGCCACCCCCGGGGTGTACTCCGAGGTGGATCGGCTGCGGGCCGGCCGTGAGGTGTCCGATCCCGTCGTACCGTCCGACATCATGAGCGCCCTGCGCGCGGGAGACGCCGAGGCTCTGGGGCGTGCGCTGTCGAACGATCTTCAGCCGGCCGCCGTCGGCCTGCGGCCCGATCTGGCCGGGGTTCTCGACGTCGGGATCGAGTGCGGGGCCCTGGGCTCGATGGTGTCCGGTTCCGGTCCGACCTGCGTCTTCCTCGCGGGCGACGACTCGCACGCGATCGACATCGCCACCGCGCTGACCGCGACCGGAGTGTGTCGCGCCGTACGCCGGGCCGCCGGACCGGTGTCCGGCCCGCGGGTGGTCGGATGAGTCGGACGCGCACTCGTTGACCGTGACGTTCTCGACAGACCCGCGGGCGGGTGCGTCCAGAGCGTCACACTCGACGAACGGCCCCGGGCTAGCTGCCCTCGTCGAACGGCAGCACGAGCCGGCGGAGCAACCGGGCGAGATGTTCGCGGTCGCCGTCGTCGAGTCCGTTGAGCAGCGTGCGCTCGTGCTGCAGCAGGGCGGCGAACGCCTCGTCCACTCGCTTGCGACCGGGACCGGTCAGCTCGACGAGCACGCCGCGCCGGTCCGCGGAGTCCGGTGAGCGGCGTACGAGTCCCTTCGCGGCGAGCCGGTCGATCCGGTTGGTCATGGTGCCGCTGGTGACCAGGGTTTCCCTGAGCAGCCGGCCCGGAGACAGCCGGTAGGGGCTGCCGGACCTTCGGAGCGCCGCGAGTACGTCGAACTCCCAGGTCTCGAGGCTGTGCTCGGTGAAGGCCTCACGACGCGCCCGGTCGAGATGCCGGGCGAGCCGGGTGACCCGGCTGAGCACCTCCATCGGGGCCACGTCGATATCGGGACGCTCGCGGTGCCAGGCGTCGACGAGCCGGTCAACTTCGTCCTGCATGGCATGAGCTTAGCTCAAGACTCTTGACGTCAAGATAATTGCGATGGTTCGATGTGGCGAGTGCACTCCTGGGACCCGCAGGCCTATCTGGCGTATGCCGACGAGCGGGCCCGGCCGTTCTTCGACCTGATCTCGCGGATCGCCGCCGACTCCCCGTCGTTCGTCGTCGACCTCGGATGCGGTACGGGCGACCACACCGCCGACCG
>WHTJ01000017.1 GCA_009377795.1 Propionibacteriales bacterium
CGCCGACGTGTTCGTCGGCGACGAGCGCTGGCAGTCGCTTGATGCGGCATCGGCTGACGAGTCTCCGTGGGATCCGGACTCGACGTACGTACAGAAGGCGCCGTACTTCGCGGGCATGTCGGCCGACGCCGGCTCGCTGAGCGACATTCGCGGGGCGCGCGCACTCGCGGTGCTCGGCGACAGCGTGACGACCGACCACATCTCACCGGCCGGAGCGATCCAGCCGGACGGCCCGGCAGGTAGGTACCTGATCGAACGGGGCGTGGAGCCTCGGGATTTCAACTCGTACGGCACCCGCCGGGGCAACCACGAGGTGATGGTCCGGGGTGGGTTCGCCAATATCCGGCTCCGGAACACGTTGGTTCCCGGCGTCGAGGGTGGTTACACGCTCAAGCTCCCGGAGGATGACCAGACCTCGATTTTCGATGCGGCCATGCGCTACCAGGCCGAGGGAACCCCGCTCGTCGTGCTCGGCGGCAAGGAGTACGGTTCCGGATCATCCCGCGACTGGGCGGCCAAGGCACCCGCGTTGCTCGGAGTCAAGGCCGTCCTCGTCGAAAGCTTCGAGCGCATCCATCGCTCCAACCTGATCGGCATGGGCATTCTCCCGCTCGAGTTCGCCGACGGTCAGTCCGTCGACTCCCTGGGCCTGACCGGTCGCGAGACGTTCGACATTGTCGGCCTTGACGGGGCAGACACCATTCCGCAGTGGGTGACGGTCCGCGCCGACGGCGTCGAGTTCCGCGCCACCGTGCGGATCGATACTGCGCTCGAGGCGGCCTATTACCGCCACGGTGGCATCCTCCACTACGTGCTCCGCCAACTCCGAGGTCGGCGGAACACGTAGCCGGGCCTAGCGCACGTGCGTCGCGAGCTGGCTGAGCGCGGACTCGTCCAGGACGAAGCCGAGCCCCGGCGTCTCACCCAGCACGAGCTCTCCCTGGTCGACGACGGGTCGCTCCGCGAACATGCGCTCCCACAGCGGGTCGCGTACCGGGTCCGGGTGGAGCTCCACGTTCATGCCGTTGGGCACGCCCGCGACCAGGTGCGCGTGGATGTGTGCCGCATGGTGCGGTGCGAACCGCACGTTGTGCGTCTCGGCGAGCGCTGCGATCTTGCGACCTTCGGTGAAGCCGCCGGCTTTGGTGCAGTCGAAGTTGGTGATCGCGATGTGGCCGTTCAGAATGAGGTCCCGCACGCCCTGTTTGGTGAACTCGCTCTCGCCGGACGTCAACGGAATCTGTACCTGCCGGGCGACCTGAGCTAGCCCGGAGATGTCGTCATACCAGTGGACCGGTTCCTCGTACCACGCCACATCGAGGCTTTCGTAGAGCCGGCCGGCGCGGACCGCGTCCCAGACGTTCCATCCCTGGCTGACATCCACATACAGCGCGACGTCGGGCCCAATCGCCTCGCGGACCACGGCGGCTCGTTGGTAGTCGTGCTCCGGAGAGAACCTGCCTGCCTTGAGCTTGACCTCGCGGAAGCCCTGCTCGACGTAGCCCGCGAACTCGTCCGCCAAACCGGTGTCGTCGCCATCCTCGGTGTAGTACCCACCGGTGGCGTAGGTGGGGATGCGGGTACGGATTCCCCCGAAGAGCCGCCAGAGCGGCTGTTCGTACAGCTGTCCGACGATGTCCCACAGAGCGATGTCGATTCCTCCGATTGCGGCCATGACCTGTGGCCGCCCCGCCCCTTTGGGGAGACTTGCACCGGTGGTCGCCGATGTCTGCGTCCGTGGCGTACAGGTCGTCCGGAACATCCCCTGCCACAGGTGCTCCACGTTCCGTGGATCCTCGCCGACGATCAGTGGTCCGAGCTCCTTCGCGATGATCTCAGCGACCTGCCCCAGCGGTGCGCCGTGCGCACTGCCCACGCCCGTGACTCCCTCGTCGGTGTGGATCCGCACGATGATCTCGGTCTGGCGGGTGATTGCGCGCGAGGCCATGAGGAAGGGGCGTTCGAGCGGCAGGTCGATGACGAACGCTTCGACGTCTCGGATCTTGACCACGGGCATTCTCCTTGTCGTTGGTCTTGTTATTGGTCGGTGGCGGAGGGTCCGTCGACCATGGGCCTGTTGTCATCGTCGGTTAGATCCCGATGACGCCTTCCAGCAGGTACGGTGGCCACTCGATGTTGATCAGCTCGCTGAGGACGAGCATTCCGGTCACCGTCAATGCTGCGCCAATGACCGGCAACAGCCATCCGGACCGTGCCACCACGAGAAGGAAGACGACCAGGAACAGAGCGCTTGCCACAAGGATTCCGAGCACCCAGATGGCGAGCACATAGCCCACAATCCACCCGAACATCATGATCGAGCGGCGTGCCACTTTCCGCGGATCCTCGGGGGCGTCGTCAGCAGCTTCCGGGTCGAGCGAACCATCACGGAGCGCGGCCTCGCGTTCTTCCGCGCCGTACAGGGCGGCCGTCTCGGAAACATCGTCGCCTGTTGTCAACCGGCGCCGCTTCCAGTTGAACGCGTCTGTGAGCACCATGACGATGCCGATCGTCACACCCAGCGCGGACATGGTGACCGGCATGTAGCGAGCAAGCTCCGCGAAGTCCAGGGCCTGCCAGCCGGTCCAAGCGAAAACCAGGACGATGAGTGTTCCAAAGCTGAGCCGCATCTTGGTCTGGAGTGGCATCACATTCTCCCTGCCATGTCACCTAGACCGGGCCGTCTGCCTTTGCCCCTACGCAGACGGAAGATCTGTGACCCGAAGACGATGACCAGGACGAGCAGACCCAAGACGATGACCAGGGGCCGGAGCAGCCAGTCGAATCCGTGCAGGCTCATGGACAGGTGCAGGTAGCGCTCCGCGGAAGGGGCGAGAACATAGCCGATCAGCATCGGCGCCCTCGGCCAGCCCACCTGCTTCATGACCCAGCCGACCAGGCCGACGGCGAGGAAGGCCAGGATGTCGCCCCAATGGCGCGTCGCCTGGTACGCGGCGACGGTCATGATGACGAGGAGGAAGGGGACAAGCTTCTTGGCCGGGATCAGGCTGAGCTTCGCCACGTATCCGGCCAGCAGAAAGCATGCCGCCGTGCCGAGGATGTTGGCCAGCGCCAGGCTCCATACGATCGCCAGCGTGACGTCCAGGCGGTCCCTGACCATGGCCGGCCCCGCTTGGACGCCCAGCAACACCAACCCACCGAGGAGCATCGCGGTCGTGCCGCTTCCCGGTATGCCGAATAGCAATGTGGGAACCAGGGCCCCGGCTTCCTTGGCGTTGTTGGCGCTCTCCGGGCCGATGACCCCACGGATGTCGCCTTTGCCGAACTGTGAGTTGTCCTTCACGGTCTGCCGCGTCACTCCATAGGCGATCCAGTCGACGACGGAACCCCCGACTCCCGGGATAATCCCCATTGCCGTGCCGAGGACTGAGGTGCGTACGACCAGCCATCTGTTCCGGATGGCATCCCGGATCCCGGTCAGGCGGCTTCCGGCGAGCTTGCTCACTCGGGAGATGCTGCGGTCGGCGGCCACCAGGTCGACCATCTCGGGCAGCGCGAACAGGCCCAGGGCCATCACCGCGATCGGGATACCGTCGAACAGATACGGCTCTTCGAACGTGTACCGGTATTGGCCGACCTGAGGTGCCAGGCCGATGAGGCCGACCATGACACCAAGGAGCGTCGCGAGGACGCCTGCCGCGGCTGCACCGCGAGCGAGTACCCCCACCATGCTCAGGCCGAGAATGGCGCACATGAACAGCTCTGGTGGACCCAGCGCCAGGATGAGTGGGCGGGCGAGGCCGATGAGGGCGAACAGTGACGCGGCACCGATGATTCCGCCCACCATCGATACGAAGAACGCCGCGCCGAGAGCCCGTGCGGCATCTCCCTTTTGGGCGAGGGGATAGCCGTCCATGATGGTGGCTTGTGAGCCGGACGATCCCGGAACGCCGAGAAGCACGGATGGAAATGTGTCAGCGGTGTGGACCACGGCGGCCATGCCGATGAGCAGCGCGATCCCGCTGTACGGGTCCATGCCGAAGACGAAGGGCAACAGGATCGCCATACCCACGGTGCCGCCGAGTCCCGGGAGGAGCCCGACGCAGAGCCCGACCAACACGCCGAGGGCCAGCCACAGTAGTCGCAGCGGGTCCAGTGCGACGAGGAGCGCTTCGTAGCCAGACTCAAACACGAGTAGCCTCCGTGAGGACTAAGGGTGGTGGGTAGTAGGGGTGGATGCCACCCCTACTACCCACCACCGTTCACGCCCAACCAGTGGACGTGCGCGTGCTCCCTATCGCGGATCCGGGTGATCGTAGTTTTCGACGAGGAAGTCCATAATCCAGTTCCGTATATCCTCGGGGAAGTCTCTCAGGCCGTCGACCGCGGGGTCGACGTCGTCCCCCACGAGCTTTGGATGCGGGCCGAGGAGCTCTTCGGCCTGGCTCTGGAACTCCGGGTCTTCGGTCATGGCTTCGAACCCGGCTCGTAGCTGCTCGACCGCCTCGGGTGGGGCGTCCTTGTGTAGCCACATCACCTTCTGGTTGGTCCACCCGGCACGGGTCAGCGCCAGATACGCGTCCCACTCTGGGCCGGAGGGCGGCTCCCCGTGGATCTGTTCGTAGATCTCCGCGAAGGTCGGCAGGTTGTACGGCTCCTCGCTGAACATCGCGTCGGCTTCCAGCGTGTCCTCGGAAGCCTGGCCTATCGTGAAGACCGGGCAGGCGACCCCATCCTCGATCAGCGGGTCGACGTCCGAAGGGACGCTCGGGCTGGTGTCCCAGTTGATGTTCAGCTCGCCTTGTTCGAAGGCCACTCGGGCCGGCCCGCGGCCTTCGAAGCCCATGACGGCGTTATGTTCGAGGCCCAGCATGTCGTATGCGAGCAGGAGGTGTGCACCGAGGCTGTCCGGTGTCTGCTCTCCTGCGACCCATTGCATGTCTTGTGCTTGCTCGACGAACGCCTCGGGCCCGTCGATCCCGGTGTCGCAGCGGACGTACACGATGCCGCCGACCTGGCTGACGAAGTTACCGACCAGGTCGTCGTAGTTGAGCTCGAGCGCGGGCTCCTCGAAGATCCAAGGAAGGAACGACGACGCCGAGCTGTAGAGCACGGAGGTCGCCTCCGTGTGTTCGCGTTCCAACGCGAACTGGTTGTTCCCGATCGTGCCGGCCGCGCCAGAGATGTTGACGACACCGACGGTCGGGCTGCCAGGAATGTGCTCTTGGAGGAACGGCGCCATGAACCGTGCCTCGCTGTCCGTGCCACCACCGGCCTCGAACGGCACGATGATCTCTAGCTCTTTGTCGTAATAGAAGGCGGACTCGTCGACCTGGGACTGCTCGCCGTCCGCCTCGGCCGCTTCGTCGTCACCGCCGCCATCCCCTGTGCCGCACGCGGTCAACGCCAGGCTTGCCGCGCAAAGGACGCCAAGGAACCAGCGCCTATGCCTGCGGGGGAAACTGTATGTTCTCATCATTCACAGTGCCCTCTCGAGTGTTCCGTTTGGGTGGGTGTTCGTTCCTTTGCTGTGGCCCTGGCGCTCAGTCAAGGACCATGATCGCCCGACGGTGCATGTTGTCAGAGGACCGTACCCCCTTCGTAGCGCAACAATCTATAGATTGTCGAGTCCTATTGGCCAGCAAGTCTGCAGCATGTAACCTATAGACTATTCACCTGCGGAGGTGGTATGACCCAGCGATCGCTCCCGGCGGTCTGGATGCGCGGAGGAACCAGCAAGGGGCTCTTCGTTCGGGAATCGGACCTGCCGCCTGCCGCCTGCCGGCGCTCGGCGGGACGCTCTTCTCTTGGAGCTGATGGGAAGTCCCGACCCGTGCGCCCGGGTTGGTCACCCGGACCACCCGCCGCCTGATGGCAGGCGAGGTCTACTATCGTTCGGCGTTCGGCGACGCCGACCAACCGGGAGCATGACCGAGGAGAGGACGAACGCCGGTTCGTCCGGGACGTCGTCGTCGGCGACGAGGAAGGCGGGACGTGATATGGAAGTTCAGCAGGGGTATCGTCGTGACCCCCGGGACCTCATCGACCTGTCCGGACGGACCGCGCTGATCACGGGCGGCACCCGGAACATCGGGCGCGAGGTGGCCGAGCTGTTCGGATCCTGCGGCGCATCCGTGGCGGTCGTCGGCCGCTCGGACAAGGGGGAGTTGGATGACACGCTGTCCGCCCTCGAGGGCGCCGGGGTTGCCGCGTTCGGAACACTCGCCGACATCGGCGAGCCCGACGAGGTTCGGCGGGCGGTGACGGAGACCGTCGACGCGCTCGGGCCGGTTGACATCCTCATCAACGGTGCTGCGGTACGTCCGCACGGAGCGCTCGAGGAGCTGAGCCTGGCGGACTGGGATGCCGTGATGAACGTTAACCTGCGGGCCCCCTTTCTCCTCGCCCAGCAGGTCATCCCCGGGATGAGGGAACGGCGGTACGGGCGGATCGTCAACATCGGCGGTCTCTCGGCGCTGTGGGGCAAGCCGAACCGCGCGCACGTCACCACGTCGAAAGCCGGTCTCATGGGCCTCACCCTCGCTCTCGCCGCGGAAACGGCGCTCGACGCCGTCACGGTCAACTGCGTCGTCCCCGGCGTGGTCGACACTGAGCGTCACACCCCCGAGTGGTACCCGGACCTTGAAGACTTCTACGAGCGCAGGCTCTCCCGCATTCCCATGGGCCGGCTTGGCCGGCCTGAGGAGATCGCGACGACGTGCCTCTTCCTCGTCTCCGAGATGTCGAGCTACCTGACCGGCCAGACCCTCTACGCCACCGGCGGCGGCTACCCGATGGTGCGGGGGGCCTAGCGATGAAGTTCGGGATTTCGCTCCAGGGCCACGCCCAGCAGCCTGTCGGTGACGATCTCACGCCCGCCGTGGCCGACCTGATCGCAGTGGTGCATGCGGCCCGGGATGCCGGCTTCGGTTATGTCACCTGTGGCCAGCACTACCTGACCGATCCACTCCAAGAGATTCAACCCGTCCCTCTGCTCGCCCGGCTGATCCCGGAGTCGGGTGACATGGAGCTGTTCAGCACGCTCATCGCCCCGCTGCACAATCCGGTCGACATCGCCGAGACCTGGGCGAGTCTCGACGTCCTGTCCAACGGCCGTATGGGCCTGTGCTTGGGTCTGGGTTATCGGGACGAGGAGTACGCCGCGTTCGGGGTGGATCGGGACACCCGGGTGCGGGACCTCCGGGACGTCGTCGAGACGGTTCGTGCGCTGTGGACCGAGGATGCCGTGACGCGTGAGGGACGTACGTTCTCGCTCGACGGCGCACGATGCACCATCCGATGCGTCCAGCGACCCCACCTCCCCATCTGGATCGCTGCGAACGCGGATGTGGGCGTGCAGCGGGCCGCCCGCTGGGGCCTGCCGTGGAACATCAATCCACACGCGCGCTTCGAGACGATCAAGCGTCAGGTTCACGTCTACCAGGACACGGCCAGGGCCGCTGGATTCGACCCACCTGGTCTCCCGCTCTACCGGGAGGTCTTCTGTGCGCCGACGCGGGAGGAGGCGCTGCAGACCGCAGGGCCGCACATGGCTCGCAAGTACGCCGCGTACGACCAGTGGGGACAGGACACCGCATTACCGGACGGCGACGACTTCGCCGTCTCCTTTGATGAGCTTGCCGCTGACCGGTTCATCATCGGCACTCCGGACGACTGTGCAGAGGAGATCGAGCGATATCTGGCCCTTGGTGGCATCGACCGCGTACACATGCGGATGGGTTGGCCGGGTATGCCGCTTGAACCGACGTTGCGGGCCTTGCGGCTGTTCGGTGAGGCCGTAATCCCGCACTTCGGCCCGTGAGGTGCCGGCTCAGGACCGAAAGAAGGGGAGAAGTTCGGCGAGAAGGTCGTCCGGAGCCTCTTCGTTGACGTAGTGGCCGCAGTCGACTCCCCGGCCGCGGACGTCCTCGATGCGCTCCTTCCAGATCCCGAGGACATCCCCGTATACGGTGCCGGTGTGGCTCCGCAGCCCCCACAGCACGAGCGTCGGGACGCTGACCTTGCGGTCGAGATCCGCGGTGTCCAACTCGAAGTCATATGTCGCGGTCGCTCGGTAGTCCTCGCAGCTGCCCCGGATGGTCTTCGGTGTGAAACAGCGGACGTACTCGGCGAAGGCGTCGGGATGGAACGGAGCCAACCCGACGCCGGGCTTGGAGAGCTTTCGCTCCATATACCACTCGGCTGGAACAGCGCCCATCATCCCCTCGGGCAGGTCCGCGGGCTGCGCCATGAAGGACCAGTGCCACGATTTCATCGCCCATGCCTTCGAGGTGTGGGTGAACACGTACTGGCTGGGGAGGATGTCCAGCAGGGCGGCCTTGCGGACGAGCTCCGGATGGTCGAGGCACATCCGATGGACGACCCGGGCACCACGGTCGTGCCCGGCGACGTAGAACTCCTGATGGCCGAGGTGTGCCATGAGCCGAATCTGGTCCTGGGCCATAGCCCGGAATGAGTAGTTCACATGGTCCGGCCCGGGCTCGGGGGCGGAGCTGTCCCCGTAGCCGCGTAGGTCGGCTGCGACAACGTGGAAATGTTGGGCGAGCGGGGCGGCGACCTTGTGCCACGACACGTGCGTCAGCGGGTTGCCGTGGAGCAGCAGCAGCCCTGGACCTGACCCGCCATGCCGGAATCGGATGCGGACGTCGTCGGCGGTGTCGAAGTCGTCCACCTCGAAGCCCTCGAAACCCTCCATGCTCAGTACCACTCCTTGGGCAGGTCGACCAGCATCTCGACGTCTATCGCGTCCGCCGTGTCAGCGCCGTGGCGGCGCAGTGCATCGATGAGGTGGCGGAAGTGGTACGCGAGGTGCCACCGCTGCGACTCCAACAGGACGGAGTAGGGGATGTCGCCCTTGTGCGGCGACGAGACGACGGGATCCGCCCGGTCGAGCGCCTCTCCCGTCTCCAGGACGAAGTTCTGCCAACGCTGATGGTGATCGAGGGCGTAGCCGCACAGCTTCTCCATGGAGGTCAGTGGCTGCTCGCGTGCGACGTCCGCATCGCCGGTGAACCAGGGGAAGTCGCGCGTATTCCATGCCTCGCGGACGAGGTCGAAGGGGTGGAACGCGTTCACCGTGATGTTCCGAACACTGCGTCCCCGCGCAGGCGTGGGCTCCAGCGCCGCGTCCCACCCGAGTCGCGGCAGCAGATCCACATAGCTCTGCTGGATCGACGTGATGTCCCAGGCGTTCGCCTGCGAGCTCGCAGGCGACCCGGCCGACAGCTCGAGGATGGAGGCGATCTGAGAGAAGTGCAGGATGGACGTGACCCGCTCGCCGACCGCGATCGCCGGTACGTACGGGCTCCCCATCTCCTCGTACAACCGTTGCCCCTCCGCACCATCGTTGGCGTTCAGCGACTGGTGGGGGATGTTTCTCGTCCCAAGGAACTCCTTGGCTGCGGCGCAGGACGCTCAACCAGGACGCCAGAACAGGCTGATTCCGCTCATGGGCCTCACCTCTCCGTGCCGGCTACACGAATTCACCACGGTAGCAATAACGGATAGGATATAGAACGTTGTCTACAGGAAGGGCGAATATGGTCACGGCGAGTTACGATGTGGTTGTCGTCGGTGCTGGCAATGCCGCACTCGTTACTGCTCTCTCCGCGCATGAGGCCGGGGCTCGGGTGCTCGTGCTCGAAGCGGCTCCCCGCGAGGAACGCGGTGGCAACAGCAGGTTCTCCGGCGGGATCTTCCGCATTGCTCACGACGGACCCGATTCGCTGGAGCCGTTGCTGACTGCCGAGGCTCGCGAGTGGCTTCGCAGGATCGATTTCGATCCATACCCGGCGGAGCGGTATCTCGGCGAGGTGCAACGGCTTGCGGCCGGGCGGAGCGATCACGTGCTGGTGAAGCGGCTCGTCGATGACTCGTACCGGACCGCTGAGTGGATGCGCGACCAGGGCGTCCGCTGGGAGCTGGCGGTCGGCAAGATCATCGACCCGGAGAATGTCGACGAGGACACGACGTACCGGTTGCCTGCCGGTGGCGCCATGCGTGCGACCGAGGAGGGCGTCGGGCTCATGGACGACCTGTTCGCGGCGGTCGAACGCGCCGGCATCGACGTGTGGTACGACTCTCCCGTCCATGAGCTCGTGCTCGATGGAACCTCGGTGACCGGGGTGGTGGTGCGGACCCAGGACTCTTCCATCGAAGTTTCCGGTGTGGTCGTGCTCGCGGCCGGGGGGTTCGAAGCCAACCCGGAGATGCGGCTGCGCTACCTCGGACCGGGCTGGGACCTGGTCAAGGTGCGCGGGAGCCGGTTCAATATGGGCACCGTACTGAGCAAGGCGTTACAGGCAGGAGCTCAGCCGGCCGGCCACTGGGGTGGGTGCCATGCGAGTCCGCTGGACGCTGATGCGCCAGCCGTCGGGGACCTGCGACTCACCGACAGGATGAGCCGGTATTCGTACCCGTACGCTCTCCTCGTCAACAGCGCGGGTGAGCGCTTCATCGACGAGGGTGAGGACGAGGTCTGGCTCACCTACGCCAAGACCGGGGCCGCCATCCGGGAGCAACCCCATGCCGTGGCCTTCCAGATCTTCGACCAGAAGACCATTCACCTCCTCGAGCCCCGCTATGAGACCGGAGTCCCGGTGGAGGCCGACTCTCTCGCGGCGTTGGCGGAGAAGCTCGAAATTCCCGCTGACGCGCTCAGCGCCACCGTCGCGGACTTCAACGCCGCGACGACCGCCGGGGAGTTCGAGCCGTTCCGCAAGGACGGCCTGCGGGCCGACCCTGCCGGGCAGCCGGCCAAGTCGAACTGGGCACAACCCGTGGACACTCCGCCGTACGTGTGCTATCGGGTCACCTGCGGAATCACGTTCACCTACGGGGGCGTCAAGATCGACGAAGGGGCACGGGTCATCGACACGACCGGCAGGCCGATGCCCGGTCTCTACGCCACCGGAGAACTGGCCGGCGACTTCTTCTACCACAACTATCCCGGTGGGTCGGGCCTCACCCGCGGCGCGGTGTTCGGCCGGATCGCCGGGCAGGCGGCCGCCGAGCGTGCGACCGGCTGAGGGAGGTGGGCCCGATGGTCGACACCCAGCTGCCTGTGACCGTCGACGAATGCGAGGACGAATCCTGCGCGCTGCCGTCGTCCTACGATGACGCCGAGGCGGCGCATGAGGCGCTCGCAGCGGCAGGCTGGACGGATGGCCTGCCGGTCCGGCTACCCACCGCGCCGGCCGTACGCCGGATGCTTGAGCCGAACCGGCTCGAACCCGAGGACGGGCTCGGTCGACTCCCCCCGGTATGGGGTGAGGCGACGTACGGGCGGGTGGCCGCGAACGCGGTCATGGCCGGCTGCCTCCCGGAGTACTTCCCGGTCGTCCTCGCGGCGCTGCGGGCCATGCAGGATGAGCGGTTCAACATGCACGGCGTGCAATGCACGACGCACGTGGTCGCTCCCCTCCTCATGGTCAACGGCCCGGTGCGGGCGAGAATCGGGATCAACAGCGGCCACAACTGCCTGGGACAGGGCGCCCGGGCGAACGCGGCGATCGGTCGAGCCGTGCGGCTGGCGATGGTGAATATCGGTGGCGCGACCCCCGGTAGCCTCGACAAGGCGACCTTCGGCCACCCCGGGAAGTTCGCGTACTGCTTTGGCGAGAACGAGGAGGAGAGCGCCTTTCCTCCATTCCACACGACCCGCGGCTACCGGGCCGAACAGAGCACCGTGACCGTCTTCCCAGGCGAGGCGCCGCACAACATCAACAATCACTCCTCAGATCCGATGGAGCTGCTGGGAGCCGTGGCGAGCACCATGGCGACCCTGGGCAACAACAACATGTATGTCTCCGGCGAGGTGATGGTGGTCCTGGGCATCGACCACGCCAAGCTGCTCGACGAGGCCGGGTTCCAACGCCACAACGTGCAGGAGTTTCTGCACGAGCGTGCGCGGCTGCCCGTCGGCGCCCTGCGTACCGGCGGGATGTACGGCCACGATGTCGGCCGCAATCTGTGGCCGAAATGGGTCGATCGAAGAGACAGCGCCGCGCTCGTGCCGATCGTCCGCCGACCCGGAGATATCCACGTCGCCGTCGCCGGAGGCGTGGGTCCGCATTCGTTGTTCATCCCTGGTTGGGGCACGCGTGCCGTGACCGCCGAGATCATGACCGATGGAGGAGCTGCCGCATGAGACTTGAGGACGCTATCCGAGACTTCCAGCTGGTGCCGCCCATCGACCCGAGGGTCACCGAGCAGCGGCGGATGGCAGAGCGGCCAACCGATCTCGCCGGCCTCCGCGTGGGCCTGCTCGACAACCGAAAAGCCAACGCGAACGTGCTACTCACGTCGATCGGTGGCGGACTGGAAGAGCGCTACGGGGCCGGTTCCACGGCGTTGTTCGAAAAGCCGGTCTTCTCGCGACCTTCACCGGAGCACTTACTCTCCGAGCTGGAGCGTTTCGACGCGGTCGTGACCGCCCTCGGTGATTGAGGCTCGTGCACGTCGTGCAGTTTGCACGACATGTCAGTCCTCGAGGCCAAGGGCATCCCCACCGCCACGGTGTGTACCACCCGGTTCGCTTACGAGGCGGCCGAACAGTGGCGGGCGCTCGGCTACCGTGACCACGCCGTCGTGGAGGTGCGCCATCCGTTCGGGCACCTAGGCAGCGACGCGGTCATCGCAGATGGCGCTCGCGTCCTGCCGGACGTCGCCCGCCTCCTCACCACCGTCGGTGGGAAGGACGCCGCCGATGCCGCCACTTGAGGGAGTCCGCGTCGTCGACCTGTCGCGCAACATCGCGGGTCCCCTCTGCACGATGCTCCTCGGCGACCTCGGAGCGGACGTGGTGAAAGTCGAGCGCCCGGAGGGCGGCGACGAGGCGCGCAACCATGCCGCCGATGGTGGGACTTCGTCGTACTTCGCGGCTCTGAACCGCAACAAGCGATCCGTGTGCCTGAACCTCAAGGATGCCGACGACGCCGCGGCGCTTGCCGCGCTGCTGCGCCGTTCTGACGTCCTGGTGGACAACTTCCGTCCGGGGGCGCTCGACCGCCTCGGGTTCGGCGACGAGCGGCTCTCGCGGGAGTTTCCACGCCTCGTCGTCTGTCATATCAGCGGTTTCGGTCCCACCGGCCCCTGGGCTGACGCTGCCGCCTACGACCACATCATCCAAGGTTTCGCCGGACTGATGAGTCTCACCGGACCCGAGGGGGAGGGCGGGTACCGGACGAACACCTCGGTCGCGGACATCGTCACCGGGTTGTTCGCCGCCAATGCCGCGATCGCGTCGCTATGGGGCCGCGACCGGCGCGGGGACGGTGGACCGCAGCATGGCGGCGACATCGTGCACATTTCGCTGCTCGCGGGATTGTTGAACGCCCTGCCGTACCAGGCCGCGACCTACCTGACGACGGGTGAGGCGCCGGCACCCACGGGCAACCAGCATCCCTACATCGTTCCGTACGGCACCTACCCGACCGCCCACGGCCTGGTCAACGTCTGTGTCGGTAACGACCGGCTGTTCGACCGCTTCTGCGGCGTGCTCGGCCTGGGAGACCTGCGGGCTGACCGGCGGTTCGCCTCCAACAGCGCCCGGATACGCAACCGCGACGCACTCAACGCGCTCGTCGTTCCCGCCTTCGCCACCCGCCCGTCGCAGGAGTGGATCAAGGCTCTCCGTGCGGCGGGCATCCCATGTGGGCCGGTCAACACGCTGCCGGAGGCGCTCACGCACCCGCAGGTCGAGGCGCTGGACCTCGTGCTGGAACTGAGCGACGGCGCCGGCGGCACGTTCCGCGTTCTTGGGTCGCCGTTCCAGTCGGAGCGGCTCGGCGATGTCGTCCGCCGGCGACCTCCCTTGCTCGGCGAGCATACCGACGAGATTCTGGCCGAGCTGCAAGACGACGCCACCGGCGAGGACAGGTGACCGCCGGGCCGCTATGTGCCGGCAGCGGCCTCCCCGGCGATCTTGCCGAACACGGAGCCTGAGGTGAGCCCGGTACCACCCGGGTAGTTGAAGTAGAAGAGACCCCCGACGAGCTCTCCGCAGGCGTGCAGTCCCGGAATGATGGCGCCACCCGTGTCGAGCACCCGCGCACGGTTGTCGATGCGCAGCCCGCCGAACGTGAATGTGATGCCGGCCGTGACCGCGTATGCCTCGAACGGGGGTTGGTCGACGGTGTTCGCCCAGTTCGTCTTGTCCACCGGCAGCCCGACCGTGCGCCGCCCGTCTTTCACGTTGGGATTGAACGGGATGTCGGTCCGGACCGCTTCGTTGTAGTGCTCGATCTCGGCGAGGAAGCCGGCGTCGTCGACGTCGTCCATCTTCTTCGCCAGATCCTCGAGCGTGTCCGCCTTGACCTTGGTCACCTGGCGGATCCGGTACTCGTCGCGCAGCAGGTGAGCGACCTTGGCGTCGAAGACCTGCCAGGTGAGCTGGTGCGGCTGTTCGAGGATCCTCCGCCCGTACTTTGCGTAGGTGTAGTTGCGGAAATCCGCTCCCTCGTCGACGAACCGCTGCCCGTGGGCATTGACCATGATTCCCCAGGGATAGCTGTGCTTCTGGTAGTGGTCGCCGACCTTCAGGTCGCCGAACTCGGGCGCGTTGCGGTCCCAGCCGACGGCGTGGCAGCCGGACCAGTTGCCGTAGCTGGACGCGCCGATATCCAGTGCCATGCGAATCCCGTCGCCGGTGTTGAACCGCGTACCACGGACCTTCGCGAGATCCCATCCTGGCCCCAGGTACCGGGTGCGCCACTCCGGGTTCGCCTGGAACCCGCCTGCCGCAAGGACCACCGCATCGGCCGGCAGGTCGACGCTACGGCCGGCTTCGTGCACCTTGACGCCTTTGACACCGGCGTCGTCGTGGAGCAGCGCGAACGCCCGGGCCCCGCACCGGATCTGGATGCCCTCGCGTTCGGCTGCCGCCCACTCCGTTTCGACGAGGCCCGGCCCGCCGCCGACGGCCTCCAGGGTGAGCCCGCCCCAGAACGTGAACCGTCCGTCGAACTGGAAGGCCTGCCGGCCGTAGATCGGAACGAACTGCACTCCCTTGGAGCGCATCCACATCAGCGTCGGAAAGCTACGAGTGACGAGAAGCTCGACCAGCTCGGGATCGCAGCGGTACTCCGTCACGCGCGCCATGTCTTCGAGGAACGCCGCCTCGTCGTAGGAGCCGAAGTCGGTCTTGTCGACCTGCTCGTCGGTCAGGTCCGGAACGAGCTGGCGGATGTCGTCGACCCCGTGGTAGGCGAAGCGCATCGCGCCGGCGGTGAATGCGGTGTTACCTCCCCGCTCCGCCATCGGCGCCCGCTCGAGGACGGTCACCTGCGCACCAGACTCGCGGGCGGCGAGCGCGGCGCACATGGCGGCATTGCCGCCCCCTACGACGATGACGTGTCGATCTGCTGCTGTCACGGATTGCCTCCTTGGGTGGGAAATGCGGATGGCGTGCGGCTACGCAGCCGCTTCGAAGGTGCGAAGATCTCGCTGCAGCAGCGCTCGCCCCGCGAACATGCAGAGCCCCGCGGCGACGCTGAAGAAGGCTGCCAACAGCCACGCGATCTGGTACGAGGATGACTCCGCGATCCAACCGAACGCGAGCGGGCCGAACAGCCCGCCGAGCATGCCTCCGGGCATCACCAGGCCGGTTGCGGCCGCAGGGGTTGCCTGATTGAGCCGTACCAGCGCATACCAGAACAGTCCGTGGTACCCCCAACTGAACGCGAAGGCGAGGATACTGCCAGGGATGATCCAGAACGGGTCATGGATGGCAAGGAGCAGGAATCCGAGCGCGCCGACGATCTGCATCCTGCCGACCGCCCGGAAGTGTGCTCCGCCCCGCCGGTCTGCCATGGCTCCTGCGATGAGCCGGCTCACGATGGACACGGCACTGCCCACGGTAAGGATGAGTCCGGCCGCAGCCGGGCTGACTCCAGCGGCGGCCGAGGACTCCACGATGAACGTCGTCACGGTCGAGGCGGCGCCCATACCGAAGAACACGGCGATACTAAGCACGACCAGCGGACGCTTGCCGTACCGCCGATTCTGTGTACCGGTAGGCCGCGCGTAGCGGCGAGCTCGGCCGCGCGGGACGGCGACGCCGACCGCGATCGCGAGGACCGCGGCGAGCACGAAGGCCCATCGCCATCCGACGGTCAGTGCGATGAGTGGCACGCTGAGCCCAGCGAGAAGCGTCCCGAACGGCAGCGCGGACTGCTTCACACCGAACGCGGTGCCCTGCCGGCGCAGCGGAACGGTCCGCACGAGGGCGAGGTTGGCAGCGGTCTGGCCGAGCGAGTTGGCGGCTCCCGAGACCGCCAGCCAGAGCACGAGGGTGCCCCAGGTGTGCGCCTGCACCGCGATGCCGAGGCTCGCGATCGCGGCAAGCGCGGCGGCAGTACGGAGCGCGGCCACCGGCCCGAGCCGGTCGCTCAGGCGTCCCAGCGGAATCGCCGCCAGCGCACCGGCCAGCCGAAAGATCGCCACCGCACCGCCCAGCGCCGTGATGCTGAACGCGAGCTCCTGGCGCATCTGGATGGCCAGTGCACCGACCAGCCACAGCGGAAGGGTGCAGACGACGGTGAGCATCAGAGATATCGCAAGCATCCGGTAGTCGACACCGCGTTTGGGTCGGCCGCTCGGGTCGCGGCGCCACCGTCGTCGCTTTCGTATCACGCAGCCCCTCGGTCTCCTTCGTGTGGCGAACAGGTCCGACTATCAGT
The DNA here is from genome assembly GCA_009377795.1 of Propionibacteriales bacterium. Classification (GTDB taxonomy): domain Bacteria; phylum Actinomycetota; class Actinomycetes; order Propionibacteriales; family Nocardioidaceae; genus WHTJ01. Next base: position 16,662 of record WHTJ01000017.1, read on the forward strand.
CTGTCTGTCTCATCGGTGGCGCATTTTCTACATGATATAGTCCAACTGTGAGGGCGCCGGAGCCGGACGAGCCAGCGGCGGTGATGCCGCCGACAAGCAAGGCTACGTACGTCATCGAACGGCTTCGCCAAGAGATCATCCAAGGCATCATCCGGCCGGGTGAGTTGTTGCGTCAGGCGGACCTGGCTCGGCGTTACGGAGTCAGCCCCACGCCCGTACGTGAGGCGTTACGCCTGCTTGAAGCGGAGGGCACGATCAGCTACGTGCCACATCGTGGCGCGAGTGTGACCGAGCTCAACCCCAACCATGTGAAGGACCTCTACCAACTTCGGGCCGCGGTCGAGGGGCTGGCGACGCGGCTGGCGGTCGAGCGCATGTCGGACGAGACACTGCAGCACATCCGGGTGCTCCACGAACGGCTCGCGACCACCAGGGAGGGTGACGATCCGCGGAAGCTGTCGGCATGGAACCAGGAGTTCCATCTCGCGATATGCCAGGCCGCGTCTCCGGTCGTCACCTCGCACGCCAGCATCCTGTGGAGGATGTTCCCAACCGAGGCGACGCTGTGGCGGCTGCCGTACCGGGACAGCCTGGTCGCGCAGCACCGCGCCGTCGTCGACGCGATGGTTGATCGCGACCCGAGTCGGGCCGAGGCGTCGATGGCCGAGCATGTGCTCGCCGCCGGCGCGTACCGGCAGCGGGATCTCGAGGCTCAGTGAGCAACACCGACCATTGAGGTGGTTCCGGTCCGGTGGTCGGCGCGGGTCGTCAACCCCGCTGGAGCCGAACCGGCGGGACTGCCCGTCCTGACTCGGAGCGTTGACGCCGAGCCGCTTGCCCTTGCCCGAGAGGGTTGTCGGGTCCGTGCACGATCATCGAAAATTATATAGAGTATGGAATCGCTCGTGCGTACGGCAGGGCAGCCTTCCTGGAGGTCGACGTGACCGCAACTGAAGAAGCGCTCGGTGAGCTCGCCGAACCGGCACCAGGCGGATGTGGGCTCGTGAGGCGGGCGCTGTGAGCATCGCCTGGACCGGTGAGACCGAAGCGATGCGCCACGTGTTCGGGCGCGAGAACGAGGTGCAGAAATGGCTCGAGTTCGAGGCTGCCCTCGCTCGGGCTGAAGCCCGGCACGGGATCGTACCCCCGGACGCCGCCGCGGAGATCACGACGAAGGCGCGGGTCGAGCTGTACGATCTCGATGCGCTGCGACAAGACATCGCCCATGCCGTCCATCCGATCATGCCGCTGGTACGCCGGCTCGCCGCGGCGTGCGTGCCTCCCGCCGGCGAGTACGTGCACTGGGGTGCGACGACTCAGGATGTCCTCGATACCGCACTTGTCCTTCGGCTGCGCGAGGCCGATGCCCTGATCGATCGTGAGCTGCGGAGCCTGACCGACGAGATCCGCGGGCTAGCCGTACGCCATCGGGACACTCTCATGCCCGGCCGCACGCACGGGCAGCACGCCGTGCCCATCACGCTCGGTTACAAGCTCGCCGTATGGGTGGACGAGTTCGAGCGCCATCGGCGCACGCTGGAGGCGATTCGGCCCACCGTCTTCGTCGGACAGTTCGGCGGCGCCACCGGGACGCTCGCATCCCTGGGCCCGGTGGGGCTGGACGTCCGGCGCGACCTGATGGAGGACCTCGGGCTGGGGGAGCCGGCGATTACGTGGCACGTCTCGCGCGATCGATTCGCTCACTTTGCCAGCATTCTCGCGATGATCGCGTCCGCCATCCAGCGTTCGGCTTCGGAGATCATCGCGCTGCAGCGGACCGAGATCGGCGAGGTCAGCGAGCCGTTCCACCATGGCAAGGTCGGGTCCAGCACCATGCCGCACAAGCGCAACCCGGCAATGTCGGAGGGCCTGTGGACACTGGGCGAGTTGGTCCGCAACGACGTGCGCACCGCGATGAGCAGCCTGTCGTCATTGCACGAGCGGGACAAAGCCGTCTATGCGGTTGAGGTCGACTACCTCCCACGGGTCTGTACGCACACGCACCGGATGCTCGAGGTCGCCATCACGGTGTTCCGGGGATTGACGGTGGACGAAACCCGCATGCGGGAGAACGTCGAGGCGAGCCGCGGGCAGCTGTTCTCCGAGCGGGTCATGATGCAGCTCGCCGAGCGGCTTGGCCGGCAACGTGCGCACGACATCGTCTACAACCTCGCCATCGAGGCGTTCGAAGCCGGCGAGCACCTCCGCAGTGTCCTTGACCGCAGTGACACCGTCACGAAGGCGTTCAGCGCGGCCGAACTGGACGCCATGTTCGACCTTGACGACGCTGGCGTTACCGCCGGGATGCTGGTGGATCGCGTATGCCACGGCGGCGGGAGCGGAGGGGCGTAGACGTACCCGCGAGTCGCCGCTACACCACTCGATGCAGCGGCTCTTCCCCGTTCCACACCCGGCGGACGTTCTCGAACATCGCTTGGGCCTTGATGATGTGTGCTTGCCGGGTACCAGCCGCCATGTGCGGGGTGAGGACAACGTTGGGCAGGCTGAACAGTGGATGGTCGGCCGGAGGAGGCTCGACCGTCAGCGTGTCCAGACCTGCGCCGGCCAAGCACCGCTCCCGCAGGGCGGCGACGAGGTCGTCCTCGTTGACCAGGGCACCCCGCGCGGTGTTGACGAGGATTGCTTCCGGCTTCATGCGTTCGAGGAGGGTGCGGTTGACGAACCCGCGGTTCTCCGGTGTGAGTGGGCAGTGCAAGGTGACGATGTCCACCGCCGCGAAGAGGTCGTTCAGCGTCGGACACGTGCGCACCCGGTCGCGCGGCCATGAGCGCTCCAGCGGGGGGCGACCGGGCGCGCGGTAGACGAGGACGTCGCTGCCGAAGGCGAGGAGTCTGCGGGCGACCTCCTGCCCGATGCGGCCGAACCCCACGATGCCGATGGTGGCACCGTCCAGGCCGAGGGTACGGCTCCGGTAATCCCACTTGGGCCAGCGTCCGTGGACGGTGATGTCTTCGTGTAGTCGCACGATGTGCCGACCCGCTGCGAGCATCAGCAAGATCGCGTGTTCTGCAACGGCCGTGGGCGTGCCGTGCGGGCAGATCGCCAGGGGAATTCCGCGCGCGCGGACGGCGTCCAGATCCACGGTGTCGTAGCCCACTCCTTGGCGCTGGATGAGCCGCAGCCGTTCCGCCACGGCCAAGTGGTCTCGGGTCAGTGGGGTCTCCGTGAGGAAGAGGGCATCAGCTCGGCGCACCTTGCGAAGCTTCTCCGCCTCGTCCGGGGCCGCGCTCAGCGCGTCCAGGCTCCACCCAGGTGGAAGGTGCGCGCGGTAGATGTCCGCGATGTCGTTGTCCGCGCTGAAGTGCAGGACGGTCGGGTTCGCGGTCGCCGATTCGTTGGCCGTGCTCATGGTCCTGTCACTCGCTCTCCTGCGCGTGTCTGGCGAGGGCCTGGTCGACGAGGGCGCCGGCGGCGCCGGTGTGACCGGAGGGATCGAGGAAGTGGAGGAGCTCCTGCTCCGGGTACGCGGCGGCTACCGCCGGCTCGGCCCGTAGGGCCTTGGCCAGCGCGGCGCCGCCTTCGGGTGCGGCCGCCAGCGCGCGCTGGACCGCCTCGTGCGCCGCGGTCCGCCCGAGCAGCGGAGCGAGCCGGCCGACGAGAGCTTCGGATAGGAGACCCGGCCCGGCACCGTCGAGGTTCCGGCGCATGGCGCCGGGGTCGACCCGCAGGCCGCTCAGTACCGTAGCCACCCGCGCCGCCGCACCGCCGGTGAGCCGCAGCAGCTCCCGCAGCGTTGCCCACTCCGCCTGCCACGACCCGGTTGCCCGCTCCTGCTCGTGCATCCCGCTGGCGAACGCCGTGGCCACCAGCCCTGGTGTGCGGCGGGCGCCCGCGACGACGAGGACCGAGCGGCTCGGGTTCTGCTTGTGCGGCATCGCCGAGGACCCGCCTGGGTCGCCTTCGGCGACTTCGCCGACCTCGTGCTGGGACATCAGCACCACGTCGGTCGCCACCTTGCCGCACGCCGCGGTGGCCGAGCCGAGACCGGCGGCCAGCGCGTGGATCCGGGAGCGCTCGGTGTGCCATGGCAACCCGGGGTCGACCAGGCCCAGCTCGTCCGCGATGTACGCCGCGACCCGCGGCCCTGCGGCACCGTAGCCGGCCTGCGTCCCGCCCGCCCCACCGATCTGGACGGCCAGGAGCGTCCGCCGTATCCGGGACAGCTCGGCCCTCGCGGTGTCGAGCCCGGCCAGCCACCCGGCCGCGCGGAGCCCGAACGTCGTCGGCACGGCAGGCTGGCCGAGGGTGCGAGCCGTCGCCAGCGTGTCCCGGTACGCCGCCGCCAGCTCGGCCGCTGCGTGCGCGGCGTCGGTGAGATGGATGATCACCGGGACCAACGCGCGATGCGCCAGCAGCTGTAGCGCGGTGTCGAGCACGTCCTGGGTGGTGGAGCCAGCGTGGACCGCCCCCCGTGCCGCATCCGGCACGGCGTCGACGAGGTCGCGGACGAGCGGAATCACCGGGCTGGCCGTCCCGGAGGCACGCCGGCCGAGCCCGTCCGGATCGACCTTGAGCGTGTCGGCGACACGGCTGACCGCCTCGGCCGCCTCGGCGGTTATCAGTCCCGCACGGGCGGCCGCGCGGGCAAGCGCGGCCTCGACGTCGAGCATCGCGCGGACGAGCGCGGCGTCGTCGACCGCCTGGTCGACGACCGGGTCACCGTCGAGTGCATCAAGCATTTCTGCGGGCGCTCCTCCGGCCGATGATCGGACTGTGAAACAGCAAAGAACACCGTCTCACAGTCGCCCTGCAGACGGCGGTAGGGATTCGGGTGAGCAGTGGGACTCGGTTTGACACCTCGTGATGGCGCCGATTAGCCTCCTACCCTTCATAGCCTCGTTACAGGTAGGTGCGATGGAGCCATCACCCAGGCCCCGTGTGGCGGTGATCGGCAGTGGGGGAACAATATCTAGCGTCGGCCGTAACAACTTGGATATCTACGAATATCTCGACCACAGCCACATTCTTGAAGTCGACGAATTGCTCGACCGGGTCCCGGAAGCGACGGATACAGCCGACGTTGTCCCTGTGCGTTTCAGGGCGCTGTCAAGTTCGCGCCTCAATCCTTCGGACTGGTTGGAACTGAACGCGCTCATACACGACATCGTGACGAAAGATCCTGTGGACGGGATCGTCGTTACGCATGGGACGGCGACGATCGAGGAGACCGCCTACTTCCTCAACCTCACGCTGAAGGTCGACGTGCCCGTGGTCCTCGTGGGGGCGATGCGGCCGCCCAGCGGCATCTCGACCGATGCCCACCTCAACCTGGTGAACGCGATCCGAGTCGCCGGATCCTCAGCTGCGCGCGGGCTCGGGGTGCTGGTGGCACTGAACGACGAGGTGCATGCGGCGCGGGAGGTCACCAAGACCCACACCTACAGCCTGAGGACGTTCCAGAGCCCCGATTTCGGGATGCTCGGCTATCCGGATCCGGACAGCGGATTGGACCTCTACCGCCGACCGGTGCGCAAGCACACGGTCGAGACCCCGTTCGACGTCCGCGGCATGGATTCGCTTCCGAGAGTGGACATCGCCGCCTCCTATGCCGGGAGTGACGGCACCGCCATCCGAGCCTTCGCCGCTGCGGGCGCCAACGCCATCGTGGCCGCCACCTTCGCCCCGGGCAACGCGGCACGCGACGCGGTGGATGCTCTTGCGGAGGCCCGCGAGGCCGGAATCATGGTGATCTTCAGCAGCCGCGCGGGTAGCGGGCGTGTTCTCCCCCGGGAGAAGCTCCGGGCCGAGGGCATCGTGGCCGCGGACAACCTCCCGCCCCAGAAGGCCCGCGTACTCGCGATGCTTGCCCTCACCGTCACGCAGGACGACGGCGAGACCCAGCAGTTTTTCCTTACCTACTAGGTCGGGTGGCCGCGCATGTTGCCCGGCGTACGGGACCGCGACGAGGACCGAAAGGCGAGCACTGGATGTTGGACCTACTGATCAAGGGTGGCGCGGTCGTCACCCCCTTTGGTGTCGGGCAGTACGACGTCGGCATCAAGGACGGCTCTATCGCGTTCGTGAGCGTCCCTGGCACCATCACCGAAGAGGCGGGGCGCACCATCGACGCAACGGACAAGCTAGTGGTGCCCGGCGGTATCGACCCGCACACGCACTGCGCCTGGCCGGTGATGCAGGAGAAGGATGGCGAGCCACTGTTCAGCGGCGGCCCCGCTCAAGTCAGCCGGGCGGCGTTGTTCGGTGGGACGACGATGCTGGTCGACTTCGCCGTGTGGCAGGGGCAAGGGACGATCCAGGAGACCATCGAGCGGCACGTCAACCGCTGGACCGGCGACTGCCACACCGATTTCGCATTCCACATCATGCTGCTGGGCGAGGTGCCCGGCGAGGTTGTGGGACAGCTGCCGGAGGCCATCGCGGACGGGCACGCCAGCGTCAAGATGTTCACGACGAATGTGACGCCTAGTAGGCGCGGGCGCAAGGTGCACTACGGGAACATCCTCGAGGTCCTGCAGACGCTCGCCGCCAACGGTGGCATCGCGGCGATCCACGCCGAAGACGACGACCTCGTCATGCATACGTACGACCGTTACATCGACGAAGGCAAGGTCGCCTTCCCCCATATGCCGGAGGTTCACAGCACCCTGTCGGAGGATCTGTCCTTCCGCCGGATCATCCGGCTGGCGGAGAGCATCGAGGGCGCCGCCCTGTACATGATGCATGTCAGTGCCGCCAGCGGTGTGCAGGCCATCCGGGAATCCCGAGCCAGGGGTTATCCCATTTTCGGTGAAACGCTGCACCAATATGCGCTGTTCACCCTAGAGGACTACAAGCGGACCAACGGCCAGATCTATCACACCTATCCCTCGCTGAAGAGCGAAGAGGATCGGCTTGCCTTGTGGCGCGGAATGGAGACAGACACCATCCACACCATTGGCACAGATGAGATATGCACACCGCTCGAAGTCAAGACCACCGGCGAGCGGATCGACGACACAACCGGCGGCAACGCCGGCGTCGAGCCGCGCATGGGCGTCATCTACTCGGAAGCCGTCGGGCGACGCAACTACTCGCTGGAGCGCTTTGTGGATCTTACGTCCGCGAACGCCGCGAAGGTGCTCGGCATGTACCCCCAGAAGGGCGCGATCGCTCCGGGCAGTGACGCGGACATCGCGATCTTCCAGACCGGCCTTGACTATTCGTTGAGCCTCGACCAACTCCACGAGACGGACTACAGCCCGTGGGAAGGCGCGCGCATCCACGGCTGGCCTGTCACGACCATCCTTCGCGGGAAGGTCGTCGTGGACGATGGCGAGTTCTTCGGCGAGACGAGCGACGGCAAGCTCGTACCGCGCAAGCTCGCGCAGTCGGTACTGGAAGGCCGCTGCTGACCGCGGGCCTGCTCACTGGGCGCTCCAGGCCTGCGGCCCGCGAGAGCTAGAGGGTCAGCGCACCCCCGGCGAGCAGGATGTCGATCTCGCGCTGCGAGTACCGGGGGACGGTCGTGATGGCCGTGCCTTTGGTGACGTTGAGCACCGTAATGGTGCCGCCTAGAGAGCTCCGCAGCTGGTTGTGCACGTCGTCGATCCGAAGCTCATCGTCAGAATCAATCCGGTCGTAGTCCGCGGGGTCGGCGAAGTCGAGGGTCAGCACACCACAGTTGATCAGGTTCCGGCGGTGCAGGCGAGCGAAGCTGCGGGCGAGCACCGCCTGCAGCCCGAGAAACCGGGGCGCGATCGCGGCATGCTCGCGGCTGGACCCCTGACCGTAGTTCGAGCCGCCGACGATCCAGTGGCCACCGCCATCCCGGAGCGCGGATGCGCGTGCGGCGTAGTCCGGATGGGTGTCGCAGAAGGTGAACTCGCTGATCTTGGGGATGTTGCTGCGGTACGGCAACACGCGCTGCCCCGCTGGCAGGATCTCGTCGGTGGAGACGTCGTCCCCCAGCTTCAACAACACCGGGCCCGCGATGTCGGATGGCAGCGGTGACTGCGGGGGGAGCGGCACGATGTTGGGCCCGGTGACGACTCCCACCTTTCTCGCCTCTTCCGGCGGCAGGGGAGCGATGAACAGGTCCGACTTGTCCGCGGGCTGGGTCGGGATCCGAACAGACGGGTACGACATGGGCAGCGTACGCGGATCGGTGATCTCCCCACGGAGCGCCGAGGCCGCGGCGGTCTCGGGGCTCACCAGGCAGACCTTGTCCTCGGCGGTCCCCGATCGCCCGACGAAGTTCCGCGGCACCGTGCGCAGGCTGTAGGTGTCGTTCGCCGGTGCTTGCCCCATCCCCGCACAGCCATTGCAGCCCGGCTGGTGGAGACGCCCGCCGGACTGGATCAGCGAGAGCAGCAGCCCCTCGCGGGTGAGCGTCTCAAGGACCTGACGGGTGCCGGGGTTGAGGTCGAGCGAGACCTGCGGCGCCACCCGGTCGCCGTCGAGCATGGCTGCCACGGTCGCAAAATCGCGAAAGGCCGGATTCGCCGAGGAACCGATGTAGGACTGCGCGATCGGGATTCCCGCGACTTCGGCAACCGGCACCACGTTCCCTGGGCTCGACGGCATGGCGATCAACGGCTCGAGGCTCGAGAGGTCGACCTCCTCCACCACGTCGTAGGTGGCCTCCGGGTCGGCGGTCAGCTCCACCCAGTCGTGCTCTCGCCGCTGGGCGGCCATGAACTCCCGTGTCCGAGCGTCCGAGGGGAACACGGAGGTGGTCGCTCCCAGCTCGGTGCCCATGTTGGCGATGACATGTCGATCCCAGGCTGACAGCTCGGCAAGGCCGTCGCCGTGGTACTCGAGGATGCGGTTTGTTGCCCACTTGACTCCATGGCGCCGGAGCAGCTCCAAGATGACGTCCTTGGCGCTGACCCAGTCCGGCAGGCGACCGGTGAACCGGATTCCACAGACCTCGGGCATCGCAAGCCGGAACGGCTGACCGGCCGTTGCCAACGTCACATCTGTTGCCCCCGCACCGATCGCGAGCATGCCGATCCCGCCCGCTGCCGGGGTGTGGCTGTCCGACCCGAGCAGCGTGGTCCCCGGGATTCCGAACCGTTCTTGGTGAACCGGGTGGCTGATCCCGTTCCCGGGTGGGCTGAACCAGAACCCAAGCCGCTGCGCGGCGGTGCGCAAGAACCGGTGGTCGTCGGGGTTGCGGTAATCCGTCTGCAGCAGCTGGTGATCGATGTACACCACAGAGCAGTCCGTCGCCACGCGGTCGAGCCCCATCGCCAGCAGCTGCATCATCACGACCTGTCCTTGGACGTCGTGCGTCAGCGTCTGGTCGATGCGGAGCTCGATCTCCTCACCGGCGGCTGGTGCTGGTCCGCCGGCGTGCGCCGCGATGATCTTCCTGGTGACGTTTGCTGCTCCAGTCATGCGATCTCGTCCTTTCCGGTTTCGCGCACGATGGATCCGTCTACTCGGTGGTCGCCGCCCACTGGCGTCCCAGGCTGAGCCCCGACCCCGGGGCAGCGACGACCTCGAAGTCCCGCGCCACGAACTTGCCTCGATTCAGTACCGCGACCGGCCAGCCGGTCAAGGTCATCTCGTCGTACAGCGTGTAGTCGGAATCGAGGCCCAGTAGCTCAGGGCTGACCGACCGCGCGAGCGCGAGGTCAACGAGCACGAGGTCCGCGTCAGCACCGATGCCGATGGCCCCCTTGCGCGGGTGCAACCCAAGCACTTTGGCGGCGTTGGTGGCGGTCACCTGCGCGACTCGTTCGAGGGTCAGGCGTCTCGTGTTGACTCCCTCGCTCAGCAACAGGGGCAGTAGAACCCCGGCACCGGGCCCACCCCGGGTGAGGGACCAGACGTCGCCCGTCTTGGCCGGCGAGCACGTCGTGGTGTTGTCGGAGCCGATGCAGTTGATGGTCCCATCGGCGACCGCCTCCCAGAGCGCGGCGTTGTCCGCCGGTGAGCGCACCGGCGGACTGAACTTCACCGCGGTTGAGGAGCGGTCGACGTTGTGGAACAGGTAGTGGGGGCAGGTCTCCGCGAATGTGTGCGGCCAATCCCGCCGGACCCGCCCGACCATGTTTATCGCCGCCTTGCCCGACAGGTGCACCAGGTACATCGGCACGCCCGCACGCTCGCATAGGATCGCAGCACGCTGAATGGCCTCGGCCTCGGCGATGTCGGGATTCGCCTCTTCCCAGGCGGCCAGCCCGTCGGCGCCGGACGCCCGCACCCGCTGCACGGTGCGGGCGATGACCTCCGCGTTCTCGGCATGCACGAACGCGACCGTGTTCTCGTATCGGCTCAGGACGTCGAGAGCCTCCATCATGAGCCCATCGGTCAACTCGTTCCAGTTGTCGCCCGGCTGGGCATTCGGCAGGTCCCGGTACGCGAGATAGAACTTGAACGCCCGGCAACCCCACTGCTCGATGGCTTGAGGGATCATCTGCGCTGTCGCCTCGTTGAACACCGTGGGCGTGAGCAGGAAGTCGATGACCGAGTGCGCGGCCGCGGCATCGCGGAAGCGTTCGTACGCGCCGGCCGGGACACGATGCAGTACGTGGGCGGTGGTCGTGCCCCCGATGGCTGCGGCCGCGCTGTCGGTGCGCGCGTCGTTCGCGAACTCTCCGCGGTACCCCCAGTGGGTGTGGGTGTCGATCACGCCGGGAAGCACATGAAGTCCCCGGGCGTCGAACTCTTCGGGGGCGATTCCCGCCGGAAGGGTCGCACCGAGCGCGGCGATGCGCCCGTCGCTGATCGCCAGATCCCCTTCCAGGATTCCCTGGCCCTCCAGCACGATGCGCCCGCCGCGTACGACGAGGTCGTAGGTCGTGCTCACGCCGTTGCCGGCGCCGGCAGCTCGTCCTTAACGAACCGTCCGTCCTGCATGATGGCGTTGATGCGGCCCTTGTCGCGGAGCACGGTCACGTCCTCGTCCGGACGACCGTCGACCACGAGCAGATCGGCGTCCTTGCCGGGCTCGAGCGACCCCCAACGGTCCTCCCGGCCGACCGCGGTGGCTGAACCGAGGGTGGCGGCTCGCAGCACGTCGATCGGCGGGACGCCCAGGCGGTGGTGGTATTCCATCTCCAAGGCGATGTCATACGGCGGGAAGACATGGGCCGCGTCCGTACCGATCCCGAGTGGTGTGCCGATCTTGTGGGCCATCACGATCGCGTCACGGGCGGCCTCGTAGGCATCGGTGCACTCGTCGACGAACCGCTTGCGGTCCTCCGGCGTGGTCTCGTAGGCCCGCAGGTACTTGTCGACGTAGTCGTCGTTGGTTCGGAAGTCCAGCCAGGCGATGGTGGCCATGAACACGCAGCCTCGCTCCTTCATGAGTTGCAGGCCTTCCTCGTCGGCGAACTCCCCGGAGTGCAGCGAGATGACCCCGGCCTCCACTGCCTCACGGAGTCCCTGCGGGTCGTGGGCGTGGGCGTGGACCTTCTTGCCGAACTTGCCGGCCTCTTCGACCGCGGTGCTGATCTCCTCATAGTTGAGGTCCTGGGTGCGACCACCGATCCAGGAGTTCCCGGGTGTTCCGGAGGCGGTGACCTTGACCCAGTCAACGCCGGTCCGGACCTGCTTGCGCACGGCCGTGCGCACCTCCTGCCGCCCGTTCACGACCGTGCCGAGGAAGGCAGTGTCGTCGTAGTACCCCCAGGCCGCGGTATGGTCCTGGATGCCCGAGGAGCCGCACAGCATTTGCCCGGCGCTGACGATTTTCGGCCCCTTGATGACCCCTCTGGCCACGGCGTCGCGGGTGGCCACTCCGATCTGACCGCGACAGCCGCCGTCTCCTATTGCGGTACAACCGGTCTCGAGGATCGTCTTCGCGTTCTGTGCGGCTTTGATCGCGTTGAACTCGAGCGGTTCGTTCATCTGCTGCAGCAGCAGGCCGTACTCACCCCCGTGGTACGTGACATGGGTGTGCCCGTCGATCATCCCCGGCATCACGGTCTTGCCGGCGACGTCGACGACAGTGGCCTGATCCGGCAGCCGGAGCTCCCGCAAGGGACCGACCGCGGAAACCCGCCCAGCTTTGACCACCACGCCTGCCTCCTCCAGCACCGGCGAACCGGTCCCGTCGAACAGCCTCGCGTTGATCAACGCGAGGGCGTCACTCCTGTTGTCTGCCATCTCGAGACGCTACCAACAACCCGAGCGGATCGAACGCACGACCTGGCTCGCGCGGCTCAAATTGACAGGCCGAAGCCGGCCGTGCGACGCTACCGGCCACCGCGATGCAGGTCGGACTGGGGCATGTCTTTCACGCGAGCGGAGCCGGATAAATGAACGAGCACGAGCTGCGGCGGACTGCCGACTGGGTCAGCACCGTCAAGCCACACGACCTTCCATCGCCGTCTGTTGATTCGGCGCGGCGGATCTTCCTCGATGACATCGGCGCGATGATCGCCGGCCACCAGGACAGCGAGGTTCAGGACGTCCTCCAGGACTGGCCGCTGATGTCCGGTGGCTCCACGGTGATGCGACCCGGTGGGGGATCGGCACATCCGTGGAGTGCCGCTGAGGTGAACGCGCTCGCGGGGTGCTGGCTTGAGGAGGACGGCGGCTTCAGGATCAACACGGCGCACGCCGGCCTGTACACCTTGCCCACCGTGATCGCCCTGGCGGAAGACCAAGGACGGATGCTCGGTGACGCCTTCGCGGCCATGATCGTCGGGTACGAGGTTGCCGCGCGCATCGTGACGCGATGGGATGTGGCTGCGGCGAACAGTCACGCCCACGGCTCCGTCTCCGCGGCTGCCGCCGCTGCCGCCGCCGGTCGTGCGCTCGGCCTGGATGAGGGGCAGTGGATGGCCGCCGTCACCAGTGCCGCCACGATGAGCCCTGCGGCTCCATTCGGTCACGCCTTCGCGGGCGCCGTTGTACGCAATCTGTGGGCCGCGGTGGGCAACCGCACGGGACAGCTTGCCGTGCATGCGGCCCGCCACGGTGTCGGTGGGCTGCCGACCTCCATCGACGACACCTACGGGGACGTGTTCGGCAGCCCGCGTTGGCAGGGTGCCGAGCTGAGCGACGAGCTCGGCACGGCGGTGCAGTACGCGTACCAGAAGATGTACGGCTGCTGCGGGTACCTGCACAGCGCCGTCGAAGCGGTCCTGAACCTGCAACGTGCGGAGGAGTTCTCCAGCGACGACGTCGTGGAGATCACCGCGCGGATGCACAAGACCGGTATGCCGCTCAACGACGTGCACCCGCCCACGACGCTTGGCGCGCGCTTCTCGGCTCCGCACGCCGTCGCCGCGACCCTCGTCCGCGGGGCGGCGACCCCGACGTCCTTCAACGCCGACAGCCTCACGGATCCAGAGATCCGTCGCCTGCGCGAGCGGGTGAAGATGGTCGATATCGATCGGCCCGATCGGGATCCGGCACTGCGTGACGCCGAGGTGGAGCTCTCGCTCTCGGACGGTCGACGCCTGCAGCGGTACGTGGACATCGCCATCGGAGATCCGGCGCGGCCGATGACCGAGGAGCAACTGGTCGACAAGGCGGCCGCGTTGACCGGGCGCGATGTCAGCGCCCTCGCCGACCTGCTGCTCAATGCCGACCTCGACACTCCTTTCTCGGAGGTCAGCAGGCTTATCCGGGAGCTCATCTCGTGACGTCCACCAGCACCGTCAGCACCGTCGAAACCGCGGTGCTGACGGAATGGGCCAGTTCACTGAAGTGGAGCGAGCTCCCCGAACCGGTGAAGTCGGCCGCGGCGCTGCACTTCCTCGACGCCCTGGGGGTAGGGGTAGCGGTGGCCGCAACCCCCTTCGGTTCCCGACTGATCTCCCGGGTTGCCACCGAGGACGCCGGGCCGGCACCGCTGATCGGCAGTGACCTCCGGGTGGACGAGCTTCGTGCCGCCCTCGTCAACGGCACGTTGATCCACGGCCTCGAGTACGACGACACCCATATCTCGTCGGTGATCCACGGCTCAGCGGTCGCCCTCCCCGCGGTCCTCAGCCAAGTCCACCGCGACGGTGTGACGGTTGCCGATCTCATGGCCGGGTTTGCGGCCGGCTGGGAGGTCTTGGTTCGTCTCGGACTGCTCGCCCCGGGTGCCTACCAGGCTCGCGGCTTCCAGACGGCGGCCGTCTGCGGGCCGCCGGCCGCCGCACTGGCTGCGGGACGCCTGCGGGGGAGTGATCCGAGGGTCCTCGACGCAGCGTTCGCCGTGGCGACCAGCTTCTCGAGCGGGCTCATGGCCTACGCGCAGGACGGCGCCACTGTCAAGCGGGCCCATCTCGGCTGGGCTGCCCATGGGGGAGTCGCCGCGGTGGATTTGGCCGAGGGAGGGCTGACCGGGCCCGGCAGGCCGTTACGCGCCGAGAACGGGTTTCTCGCGGTTCTGGCCGGCGGCACGGAACATGCGCACGTGGATGGGGTGCTCAACGACATCGGGCAGCGTTGGTACCTACCGGACGTCTCCTTCAAGCTGTATCCCGTCTGCCACTACATCCATTCGTACCTGGATGCGCTGCTCGACCTTCGAGCGCGCCATGACCCCGCGACGGTCGGCGCCATTGAGTGCGAGGTTCACCCCGCCGTGGTGCCGGTGATCGCGGACAACCCCGAGCAGCGGCGCCGGCCCAGGACCTTCGAGGAGGCCCAGTACAGCCTCTTCTACTGCGCAGCACAGATGTTCGTGTATGGGCATTGCGACCTGGAGGATCTCGGAGACGCGCAGGATGGTGAGGTGTTGGCGTTCGCGGAGCGGGTACGCGCGGTGGTCAACCCCGACATGGAGTACCCCGGGCTCTTCCCCGCGGTCGTGCGTGTGCTCGACGACAACGGGACCGTCCTGGAAGAGCTGTCGATCAAGGGCCCGCACGGGGCCACGATGGCCCAGCAGGACCTGGCCGACGTTGTGCGGCAGAAGTTCGTGCAGAACACCGCACCGACATGGGGCGAGGAGCGTGCCCGGTCGATGTTCGATCGGCTCCGCGACGTCGATGCCCATGCGGGCGAGCCGGCGGTGCGGTGGTGGCGCGAGGCGGGACCAGCCTGAGGAGGCATAGGTGAGCACCGAGGACCTTGTCGTACCGGTTGTCGTTGTGGGCGCCGGTGGAGCCGGCATGCTCGCGGCCATTACGGCCGCTAACAACGGCTTCCCCGTGATGCTGCTGGAGAAGAGCGTGCGCGGAGGATGCAACACCGAGTTCTCCGGTGGCCTCGTCCAGGCAGCCGGGACACGCATCCAGCGTGCGCTCGGGGTCGAGGACTCTCCGATGACGATGTTCAACGACATCATGCGCAAGAACGGCTACACGTCGGATCCGCGTATCGTCGCCACCATCGCGCAGCGCTCGGCGGACGTCATCGATGTCTTCCTCGACGAGGTCGGCCTCGATCTCCACCTGGATCAGAACGTCCTGTACTACGGGCACTCGGTGCATCGCATGCATGCCATGCCATCCGAATCCGGCGCGGAGTTGGTGGCCAGCCTGCGTGCCTACATCAACCGGAACGAGTCGATCAACTTCGTGGACAACGCCGAGTTCATCGAGGCGAATCGCCATGCCCAGGGATGGGAGGTGACCGTCCGCCACGGCGGTGAGGTCGAGGACGTCATCGTGGCGGAGAAGCTGATCCTGGCCTGTGACGGCTTCGGCCGGAACCGCGACATGCTCCTGGAGTACTGCCCCGAGATCGCTGACGCCGTCTACATCGGCTCGGAGAACAACACCGGCACCGGCATCTGGGTGGCACGGAAGCTCGGTGCGGCCCGCGACCTCATGACCGCGTATCAGGGCCACAGCCACGTCAACCCGAAGTACGGGACTCGGCTCGGTGGGAGCCTGCCCAACCTCGGCAGCATCATGGTGAACACCGAGGGGCGCCGGTTCGAGCGCGAAGACCAGGGGTACTCCGAATACGGGCAGTACATCCTGGCCCAGCCGGGCGGGATCGCCATCGAGGTCTTCGACGGTCTCGCCTACGATGCCGCCATTGCCACCGGTTCCTTCCGCGAGGCGGTGGAAATCGGAGCCGTCAAGACCGCTTCAACCCTGGAGGAGCTCGCCGAGCAGTTCGATCTGCCCGTCGAGACCTTCGTTGTCGAAGTCGAGCGGTACAACAGCGAGGTCGACGGGTCCGACTGGCTCGGGCGCTCGGACGAGCGCCACGCATTGTCCCCGCCGTTCTACGGGGCCGTGGTCACCGGTGCGTTGGCGCACACCCAGGGCGGGGTGCGGATCGACCCGTCCTGCAGGGCGCTGACCGAGGACGATGGGCCCATCGAGGGCCTGTTCGCGGCCGGCGGCACGGCGGCTGGAATCTCCGGTGACGGGCCGGCCGGTTACATGTCCGGAAACGGCCTCATCCAGGCATTCACCACGGGCCTGATCGCCGGCGAAACAGCCGCCCGCGAGCTCCTCGCCGCCTCGGTGGACGCCAAGCCCGCGTGACAGGCACGCCCGCAGCCCCACCGCTTGTGGTCGGGCGGGGCGCCGATCCGGGCGTGGTCCCGCAGACCGTCAGATGACGCCTGCTTCCCGCAGGCGGGCGATTTCTTCGTCGGCGAGGCCGAGCAGGCCCCGGTAGACGTCGTCGTTGTGGTCCCCCAGGTCCGGGCCGGGGTGCCGGACCCGTCCGGGCGTCTCGGAGAGGCGGGGGAACACGCCTTGCATGGCCAGGTCGTCGAACTGCGGGTGCGCGACCTTGACGATCGCCTGCCGGGCCGCGAAGTGCGGGTCGGCGAGCATGTCCTTGGGCCGGAAGATGCGTCCTGCGGGAACGCCGCCATCGGCCAGCAGCTCGAGCAGCTCGTCGGCCTCGTGCTGCGCGGTCCAGCGGGCGATGATCTCGTCCAGCTGTTCCGCGTCGGCTCCGCGGGCGCCGTGCGTGGCAAACCGTTCGTCGTCGGCCAGCTCCGGCCGGCCCATGAGATCCGTGAGCCGACGGAACACGGTGTCCTGGTTGGCGGCGACGAGGATCGCCTCCCCGTCCACGGTCGGGTAGACGTTGCTCGGGGCAACGTTCGGCAGCACGGAACCGGTGCGCTCCCGCTGGTAGCCGGCGAGCTGCCACTCCGGTATGAGCGACTCCATCAGGGCGAGCACCGACTCGTAGATCGCCGAGTCGACGACCTGCCCGCGCCCGGTCCGCTCACGGTGATGGAGCGCCACGAGCGTGCCGACGCACGCGAACGTGGCCGCCAGCGAGTCGCCGAGCGAGATCCCGGTGCGCGAGGGCGGCCGGTCCGGTTCGCCGGTGACGTACCGGATGCCCCCCATCGCCTCGCCGATTGATCCGTACCCGGCGCGCGGGGCGTACGGCCCGGTCTGGCCGAAGCCGGTGACGCGCGTCACGACAAGCCGCGGGTTGATCTTCCACAGCTCCTCCGCCCCCAGTCCCCAGCGTTCGAGCGTGCCCGGCCGGAAGTTCTCGAGCAGCACGTCGGCGTCGGCGACGAGCCGCCGCACGAGATCCTGGCCCTCAGGCATGCGCAGGTTGCACGTCACCGACTTCTTGTTGCGGGCCACGACCGGCCACCACAGCGACATCCCGTGCGGCTTCTCGCGGCCCCAGTGCCGCATCGGGTCGCCGCGCTCCGGCTCCTCGAGCTTGATGACCTCGGCGCCGAAGTCGCCCAGAAGCTGGCCGCAGAACGGCCCGGCGAGAAGCTGGCCCAGCTCGATGACCCGGATGTCGCCGAGCGGTTGCGTGGCGGTGTCGGTCGCTTCCATACGGCTCCTAAAGCGTGGTCGGCGTCGGCGGGGATCCGGGATGGGGTCGCGGGCCCAGCAGCGCGGCCCGTGCTGAGAGCAGATGGCCGCGCATGACGCACTCGGCCCACTCCGGGTCGCGGCTGCGCATGGCGGCCACGATCTCGACGTGGTGGCGGGAGCTGCGCTTCATCGCCACGTCGTCGAAGGTGTGCAGCGTTCGGTGCAGGACGACGGAGTGGACGAGGCTGTTCACCACGCTGGTGAGCGACGTCCCGCCACCCGCCGCCTGGACGATGCGGCCGTGAAAGAGCGCGTTGAGCTCGTACACCCGTTCCAGGTCGTAACCCGGCCCGGCGCCGGTCGCCTCGGAGTGCTCGACCGCGAGCCGCTCCAGCTCGTCGAGTTGCTCGGGTGTGACCCGTTCGGTGGCCCGGCGGGCGGCCAGACCTTCGACCTGCGCGCGTAGCGCGAAGATCTCCTCGAGCTCGGCCGGCGACCACGCGACCACCCGCGCGCCCTTGTTCGGGGTGATCTCGAGTAGCCCCTCGGCCGCCAGCAGCCGCAGGGCCTCCCGCACCGGCGTGCGGCTGACTCCGAGGGCGGCGGCCAGCTCGACCTCACCCAGCCGGTCGCCGGACGCGTACTGCCCGCTCAGGACCAGGCGGCGCACGCCGTCGACGACGGACTCGGTTTCGGTGCTCACCAACCCCCGACCTCTCGCCCGACGTTGAATGCATGCACCTTAGGGCTGAGCGTGAAGAAATCTCAAGACCTGGATGCCGCGGGACCCCATATTGCATACATTCTGCGGGTTCAGGTCTTGACATGTGGGCCAGGGTTCTCTAGCGTTTCGGCTTTGGTCGACCGGTGAGGCGTATGCAATCCGCCTCACGTTCCGCGATGAGGCGGGAGGGTCACACCAGGACACGGGGTCGGATCAAGGAGTGTCGTGCATGCAGAAATCGCGGAACCTGCTAAAACTCGCCACGGCAGCGGCGCTCTTGACGCTGCTGCCTGCGGCATGCGGCGGTGACCCCGCCGTCACCGAGTCCGGTAGCACGGAGGAGCCTGCGGAGGAGGGCACCGGCGGAGGTGGCGACGTCGGCGAGATCGAGGGCGACGACGTCCACATCGTGTTCGGCCACTACCTCCCGAGCGGTGCCGGCACCGCTCCGGAGGAGCACTTCGCCGAGCTGATCGAGGAGTACACCGCCGGAACCGTCACCGTGGAGATCGGCTACTCCGAGTCGCTCGGTGGGGCCGATGAGCTGATCTACCTCGTGGAGGAGGGTGCCGTCGACATGGCGGCGGTGGTGCCGGCCTTCACCCCGGATGCGTTCCCAGCGGCGAGCATCACGCAGATGATCTGGTGGTCCTCGCAGGTCGACGAGACCGACCTGCGACGGCAGCACGACCTGATCATGGAGATGCACTCCATGGACCTCATCGAGCAGGAGCTCGCGGACTACAACGTCCGCCGGACCATGGTGCAGAACCTGCCGCCGTACTACCTGTTCAGCGACGGGGCGGACTGCACCATAGACGGGATCTCCGGTGACCGCATACGCTCGCTCGGCACCGAGTACCCGCAGATGCTCAAGGCCATTGGTGCCGCGCCGGTGGAGATGGTGACCGCCGAGATCTACGAGGCGCTGGAGCGCGGGACGCTGGACCGCGCGAGCCTCCCGCCGGACGTCTTCCTCGACTTCGACATGGCATCGGTTGCTCCCGACGCGTGCGGGCCGATCTTCTGGCTCGGTGCCGGTCACCAGATCCTGCTGAACATGGACACCTGGGGCGAGCTGTCGTCAGACCAGCAGGAGGCCATCGACCGCGCCGCCATGGAGGCCCAGGAGTGGAGCATCGACTACTACATCGAACGCCAGGAGGACCTGCTCGCCCAGCTCGAGGAGGACGGCGTGGAGGTCCAGGCCATGGCTGAGGACGAGTTCGCCGAGTGGCAGGAGCGCTCCCCAGACTTCGCCGACCAGTGGCTCAAGCGGATGCAGGACGCCGGCAACGGTGACGCCGCCCAGGAGATCTACGACAAGCTCCGCGAGATCGAGCAGCGCGAGTACTGATTCTGTGACCCGAGGTGGGCCGACGAGTGCCAGACTGCACCGACGTCGGCCCGCCGAGCGGGTCTGCAGATGAGGACTGGAGTCAGTGCCGGTACACGCGCCCGAGGGGAGCCCTCCTCTTGTGCGAGCCCCGCCCGAAAGGAGCATGCCCAACCATGCTGGCGCAGATCTCGTCGAGCGTATACGTCGAGACGGGACATCTGGGATCGAACAACGGCATCGTCGTCGGCGATGACGGCGCGGTCGTACTGATTGACGCGCCGCACAAGCCGACGGACGCCGAACAGTGGGCCACCCGGGTCGCCGAGTTCGGCACGGTCACCTATCTCGTCCACACCGATCACCATCCGGATCACGTCATCGGCAACGCCTGGTTGCCGGGCACCGTGGTGGCACACGAGGGGACGCGGCGGCGTCTCCTGCGGGAGCCGCTGAGCCGCGAGTACCTCGACGATCTGTATGCGGTCATCGACCCCACTGCTGTGGACGACGAGCGCTCCTTCTCTCCCCGGTTGCCCGAGATCACGTTCAACGACCGTCTGACGCTGCAGTGTGGTCACCTCACCGTCGAGTTGCACCACGTGTCAGGCCACACGGTCAACACGATCGTGGCACTGGTGCCCGAGGAGGGCGTCATCTTCACCGGGGACAACGTCTGCCCGGCCGGCCTGCCGTCGTTTCAGGATTCCTCCGTCGCCAGATGGTTCGATGCCCTGGATAGGATCGAGCGGCTGGACTTCGACGTGCTCGTGGGCGGGCACGGCGAACCGGCAGGGCGGGAGGCCATCGACCGCTATCGCGAGGAGGGCAGCGCACTGATCCGCGAGGTCGCCGAAGGGATGGAGCGCGGACGCAGCAAGAACGACCTCATGAATCACATCCGCTTTCCGGACCGGCTGCACGTGGGCACGGAGTCCTATGCCGGATACCCGGACCAGCTGATCGAGCTTTTCCAACGCCGGTCCGTCGACCGCATCTATGAGGACCTGAGCATGGACTGGTCGTTGGCGAACAGACTGACAGCGGCGGCGACATGACGGGCCGGCCGCCGCCCGACTCACTTGCAAGGACGCATCGTGAACCATGCACGTCGACGCGAGAGCGCTGAGTGATGGAACCCACAACGGTCATCCTGCTGGTCGTGCTGCTCCTGTTCGTGCTGCTGGCGTTCGGCGTGCACATCGGCGTCGCGCTCGGCACGTCCGGGATCCTCGGACTCGTCCTGCTGCTCGGCGTTCAGGGGGCGATGGTCAACGTCCAATCGTTGCCGTACGGCACCACGGCCCTCTACACGCTGGCCATCGTGCCCATGTTCATTCTCATGGGGTCGTTCTTCAGCGAAGCGGGATTCACCAGAGACGCCTTCCAAGCAGCGGAGGCGTGGCTCGGAAGGCTCCGTGGCGGCATGGCCGCCGCCACGGTGGTGGCCTGCGCCGCGTTCGGTGCCGTCACCGGGTCCTCCGTGGCCAACGCGGCCGTGTTCAGCCGGATCGCGCTGCCGGAGATGGTCGACCGCGGCATCGACAAGCGGCTGGCGGCCGGCGTGGTGGCGGCAGCGGGAACGCTGGCCAGCCTGATCCCGCCCAGCCTGCTGCTGGTGATCTTCGCCATCATCACTGAGCAGTCCGTGCGCCTGCTGCTGATCGCCGGGTTCCTGCCAGGCATCGTGTCGGTGCTGATGTTCATCGCGAGCATCATCCTCAGGGTTACGCTGAACCCGTCGCTGATCGGCCGTGAAACCGCGAGTCTCGGTCGGGGCAAAGACCGTGAACCGAAGTTGCCGCAGTACTCCTGGGGGAACCGCTTCAAGTCGCTGCGCAACGTGTGGAGCTTCATTGCGGTCTTCGGCGTCGTGATGGGCGGGATCTACGTTGGCTGGTTCACGCCGACGCAGGCGGGTGCCGTGGGGGCGACGACTGCGCTGCTCCTGGGCTTCCTGCCCGGCCGCAACATCATCGGCCGCAAGTTGTGGGAGTCCCTCAAGTCGACCGGGGCTACGACGTGCGCGATTCTGATGATCCTCGTCGGCGGCACGTTCATGGCGAGGTTCCTGGGGCACTCGGGTGCCGTGCGGGATCTGTCGGACTTCCTGCTCGGCCTGGCGATGCCGCCGATCTTCTACTTCCTCGTCTACTGCGTACTGGTCCTCATCCTCGGCATGTTCCTCGAGGCGTTCGCCATCCTCGTGCTCGTCCTGCCGCTGATGTACCCGATCCTGACCGACGTGGGCTACCACCCGATATTCATCGGGATCATGACCATCAAGCTGATCGAGATCGGCCTGATCACACCACCCGTGGGATTGAACGTGTACGTCGTCCGCAGCGCCTCGCCCATCCCCCTGTCCCAACGGGAGGCCTTCGGCGGGATTTATCCGTTCATCGCAGCGGAGTTGATCACCATCATCGTGCTGTACCTGTTCCCCCAGCTCATACTGTTCGTCCCCAACCTCGTGGAATGAGCATCGTGGAATGATCCGAAACCTTCTCCGGGAGCCGATATGGAGCTGATTGTCGAGAACGGCCTTGTGGTCACCCCCGAGGGTGTGGCCGCGTACGACCTGCTCGTCGACGAGGGCAAGATCGTGGCGCGTAGCCAGCCTGGTGCACTGCGCGACGTGGCTGTCGACCGGCGCATCGACGCGAGCGGGCTGCATGTCTTTCCTGGGGTGATCGATCCGCACACCCACTTCGGCCTGGGCGGCGAGGACGACTGGGAGACGGAGTCCGAGTCGGCCGCGAGGGGCGGTGTGACGACCGTCCTCAACTACGTGATGACGTCAGGCTCGTATCAGGAGGCCGTAGAGAAGGAACTGGAGCTGGCGGGGTCGAAGTCCTGCGTCGACTACGGCCTGCACCTGTGCCCCTGCACGCCGCCGCACCTTGATCAGTTCGAGGACTACCTCAGCCGCTACGGTGTCACGTCGTTCAAGTACTTCATGCACTTCCGCGGTAACGAAGGCGCCTACCTCGACATCAGCGGCACCGACGACTCCTATCTGTTCCGCTATCTAAAGAAGGCGGGGGAGCACCGCGGTGTCACTGCGAACATCCACGCCGAGAACATCGAGGTGGTCTGGCACCTGCGCGAGGCCTTGCAGCAGTCCGAGGACAGCCTCGCGGCCTTCGAGCGGTCCCGACCCGACTTCGTCGAGGCGGAGGCGGCCTTCCGGGCGCTGATGCTCGGGAGCATCGCGGGCGCCCGAACCTACATCGTCCACCTGAGCTCCAAGATGGGTCTGGAGGCGATCGAGGCCGCGCGCGGCATCCATCCCGACGCTCAGTTGTTCGCCGAGACGTGCCCGCACTACCTGATGGACACGGCGAATTCAGCGGTCGGCTCGCTTGCCAAGATCAACCCGCCGTTGCGCTACGAGGACGACGTCGACGCCCTGTGGAATGGGCTTGCGTCGGGGCGCATCCAGACCGTCGGGTCCGACCACGCCGCCAGGAGCCGGGAGCAGAAGACCGGCAACATCTGGAAGGTTCCGGCCGGATTCCCCGGTTCACAGACGATCCTCTCGGTGCTGCTCTCGGAGGGCCACCACCGCCGAGGGCTGCCGTTGGAGACGATCGCGCGGGTCTCCGCACTCAATCCGGGGAGGATCTTCGGCCTGGGTGATCGGAAAGGCCGCCTGGACCCCGGCTTCGATGCAGATCTGGTGCTGGTGGATCTCAACGCGGAGCGCGACGTCACGGCGGACACCTGGGGATCGAGAGCGGGCCGGTACAGCATCCTCGAAGGGCGGCGCCTGCGCGGTTGGCCGGTGACCACGATTTCTCGCGGATCGCTGCTGCTAGAAGACGGCACGTTCGTCGGTGATCGCGGCCGCGGAGAGTACCTGTCCAGGAATCCAGAAGGAGTGTAGGCAGCATGGCGTTCGACCTTCGCCCCATCACCCCGTCGGATGTGGTCTTCCTTGCGATGGACCTGCAGAACGACTTCGCACATAAAGATGGGACTTTCGGCCGCAACGGATTCGAGCATGTGCCGGTCGCGGCCGCGGAGACGTTGCCCAACGTCGTCCGTGCGTGGGAGGTCTGCCGCGACCTGCGTATTCCGGTGATCGGCGTGGGCCTCACGGTTCTCCAGGATCTCGACGGCAACGCCATCGGCATCGAGCAGTTCCGTCCAGGCTTGCGGGAGTTGTTCACCCGTGAAGGGTTCCGCTCGGGGACCTGGGGCGAGCAGTTCCTCGACGGGCTGCCGGAGCCGGACTACCGCATCCGCAAGTGGGGGCACTCCGCGATGTACCTCACGGAGTTGGAGAAGCTGTTGCGCTCGCTTGGACGGAACGTCCTGGTGATGGCGGGGCTCGGCACCAACGGCGTCGTGGAGGGTACCGCCCGTGACGCGGTCTCCAGGGGCTGGGACGTGGTGGCCCTGAAGGACGGCGTGTGCGCCCCCGACGCCACCCTGCACGAGGGTGGTTTGAACAGCCTCGGGCACCTCGGCCGGCTCATGACGAGCGACGAGTTCATCGCTGCGGTCAAGGGCTGACGGGTCGCCCGGCCGCGATCTGCAAAACCCCAGGAGGAGCCACCGGATGGATCTGAAGTTAGACGGCAAGGTCGCCATTGTCACGGGTGCGAGCGCCGGTATCGGCAAGGTGATCGCGGCGCAGCTCGCGCTCGAAGGGGTGCACGTCGTCGGCGTGGCACGCCGCGAAGAGGCGCTCGCGCAAGCGCGCGATGAGATCACCGCGCAGGGAGGGCGCCCGCTGACCCCCTTCGTGGGAGACATCACCGCCAGGGAGACCCCTGCCCAGCTGCAGGACGCGGTCACCGAGTCGTTCGGAACCGTCGACATCCTGGTGAACAACGCAGGGGACTCGCGGCCGACCAAGCTGTACGCCGACGACCAGCTGTGGCACGAGTCGCTGTTCCTCAACTTCGACGCCGCCCGGCGGATCACCGAAAGCGTGCTCCCGCTGATGGTCGACCGGGGCGAGGGGCGGGTCATCAACATCACCGCAACCTCCGAGCCGCCCGACGAGCTCAACGCAGGCACCCCACCCAAGGCGGCGATGCACATCTGGGCCAAGGCCCTGTCACGGGTCGTCGGTCCCGACGGGGTGACGGTGAACTGCGTCGCCCCCGGGAAGATCATCAGCGAGCAGATGGTCACACGGCTGTTCCCGACGGAGGAGGCGCGCCGGGAGTACGCGCGCCAGAACATTCCGTTGGGGTACTTCGGTGAGCCGGAGGATCTCGCCAACCTGGTGTTGTTCCTCGCCTCGCCGCGCGGCCGGTACATCACCGGGCAGGTCATCGACGTGGATGGCGGATTGCGGCGGTTCGCCTACTAACGTGGACTATCCGAGCCGGTGCGAGAGGGGTATGCAATGAAGCCGGTGCGCAGGACCGTGGAGCTCACGGGCGAGGTCGTCATGGCGTTCGTCGCGGTGGCCATCATCGTGAGCATGCTCGCGAGCACCTTCGATGTCATCGGCATCAAGCTGTTCGGCCAGCCGCTCGGTGGCGCCGTGGAAGGCGCGTCCAACCTGATGCCCCTCATCGTGTTCGTCTCCCTCGCGTACGTGCAGCGCAACCGCCAGCACATCCGGGTGGAGATCCTCTATGCCCGCCTGTCGGTACGCGCCCGCGCAGTCATGGACATCGTGACCGCGGTTGTGGTGACCGGGTTCTTCATCCTGCTGGCCTGGCAGCTGTGGGGTGCGTTCCAGACCAGCTTCGACATTCGGGAGGCGGCCGCCACGACCGTCCGCCTCCCGATCTGGCCGATCAAGGGCCTGATCGTCCTGGGATGTGTGGTCATGATCGCGCAGATGCTGGTCGACCTGGTCGAGTACATCCAAAACTTCCGGCATCCCGAGGATGCCAAGCCGGCTGAAGACGAGTTAGAGCTCACCGAGTAACCTACCCGTTCTCAACGCAGGCGATTGCGTCGTGACAGGAAGCCGGGGATCTCCCTACAGCGCGTCCAACTCCTTCATGACCTGGTCGGAGGGCAGCACGTCCGCGTACTTGGCGTTCATCTCGAACAGGCCCACCTGGTGGCTGAGCTCGGCCCGGTCGTAGACGCAATCCTCTACCACGATGGGGCGGAAGTTGGCCGAGAAGGCATCGACGGTCGTGGCCCGGACGCACCCGCTCGTGGTGCAGCCCGCTATCAGCAGGGTGTCGATCCGGTTCCCCACCAGGTGACGCAACAGCGGGGTACCGAAGAACCCGCTGGGGCCGTGCTTCGGAACGACGGCGTCGCCGTCGCGTGGCGCGACTTCATCGACGAACTCGTAGCCGACGGCACGAATGTCCATCAGCTTGGGGTTGGTGGCGGCCTCCATGCGCGGTCCCGCATCCTTGGGCGCCACGCAGGGGAAGATGACCGGCCAGCCTGCCGCGCGGACTCGTTCGAGCAAAGGCACCAGGTTGTCGATGGCGCGCCAGGCTCGCTCCCCGCAGGCGGTGGGGTAGTCGTGCTCGATGGCCTCCAGCACCGGTCGCCGCGACCCGACAGTCCGTCGCTGGATGTCGATGATCAACAGCGCCGGCGCCTTTCCGAAGCCGATCGACTGCCCGAAACCGGAGGCCTCGTAGATCGTGCGGTCTTCGTCGCTCAGGTAGTTGCTTACATCCATTGCTTCCCTCCAGAGGTCGGGTGTCGTGTTGCACATGACGATGGGGATAGAGCGTTCACTCCTCGCTGCTCCAGGCATCTATGGCCCGGGCGCTCACCCAGCCGTCACCATGTCCTCGATGAAGCCGATGGCGGCATCCGGCGGCGCATTGTGGCCGAGGTCCATGAGGTACGCCTCGGTAATGCCGATCTGTTCCAGGCGTCGGAATAGCGCTGCGGCATCGGCCGGCGCCCCGGGGATGAAGTAGCGCTCCCGGAACTCGCGCACCGCGCCCGGGTCCGCAGGCAGGTCATGGTCCTCGTCCGTGTGGGCCAGATCCACGTATCCCTCGAGGGGCGGAAGTACGGGAATCCCCATCTTCTGCAGGATCTGGGGATCTCGTTGCGAGATGGCGCCGTACTTCCGCGCCATGATCTGCTCCACCACCGCCTCATCGTAGTCGGGATCGATGAACAGTGTGGACAGGATGATGCTCACCTCGGAGGGGTCCCGTCCGGCCTCCTCGGCGCCCGCTCGGATGTGGTCGACCGCTTCCTTGACGATGCCCTCCTCCACGCCGATCTGGACGATGACGCCATCGGCGTGGCCGCCCGCGTAGCGCATCAGCTTGGGGCCATTGGTTGCGATCAGCGTGGGGGTCGCGCGATGGTCTTCGCCTGCCGCGCCCACGAACTGCTCGAACGAATTGATGAACTCGGAGATGGGCTGTGGCTTCAGGCCGACATCCCGGACCGCGCTGTCCCCGCGTGCCACGCCGACCCGGAACTCGGCATTCGACGCGTCCGCAAGGATATCCGCGGAGTTCCGCACAACCGCCCAGTGGCGCATCACGAAGTTCGTCGCCGCGATCGTGAACGGGATCTCGGGGTACCGCGGAACCCATTTCGCCAGGGTCAGCAGGGTGTCATTCCAGAGCCGCGGTGAGTCCGAGATGAACACGCCTGCCACGGCATCGTGGCCCACGACCTTGGCTACGGATTCCCCGAACACGGCGTCGTCGGCCCCCAGCGGAGGCGGCGCGACGCGAACATGGAGGCGCATTGCTTGCCTTTCGACGTACTCGAGGGCCCGCACGACGAATACGACCAGCCACGGCTGCACCCTCTCTTTGTGCTGAGAACCTAACAGGTCAGTCCATCCGAAATCGCGGCGAGAGTGCATACCGCAGCAGCACCACGTCACCGATGGGGCATACCTCGGCGAGCGTCGCGCGCCGGTCAGGATTCCACGGAAACCGGCCGTCGCCGACGAAGCGCGGGGCCCGCGAGTCGCCGACGAAGATCGGGGCGACGACCAGGTGTAGCTCATCGGCCAGATCGGCGGTCAGGAACTGGGTGTGCACCATCCCGCCGCCCTCGACCATGAGCCGCTTCACCCCGCGGGCGTAGAGGTCTTCGCTCATTCGCTCCATGCTCACCGGCTGGCCGCCGTCGACCACGGTCGCCGCCGACCCCAGACGGTCGCGTGCCTTGCGCACCGTCTCGCTCGCGCAGTACACCAGCTTCTGGGAGTCCCCGGTGGCGAAGAAGTTCGCGTAGGTGTCGAGATTCGTGCTGCACGTCACCGTGACCTTGATCGGCGAGGGCGGGAGCCCGCGAGCAACCCGCTCGCTGCGTCGACCTCCGGCACGGACCAGCAATCGCGGGTTGTCGTTTCGGACAGTGGCCGCGCCTACGAGGATCGCGTCGCAGGAGGCACGTACGGCGTCGACCCGGTCGAAGTCGGCATCGTTGGAGAGCAGCAACCGCTCGTCCGTCGCGCTGTCGAGGTAGCCGTCGAGCGACACGCTGCAGCTCAGCAGGGTGTAGGGACGATCAGCCACGCGCCGTGCCCTCCAGGACGGCGGCGGCGGGCCGTCGTCGGTGGGGGTACGGCCCGCCACGGGCACCGGCGGCGGGCCCCATCGCCTTGCTCTCCGGACGGAGCCATTGCGCCATCAACGCGACGGCTCCGGGGAGGGTGGCGACGAGCACCATGAGGCCGTACATCACGGCGGTGGCGACGCCCTGGGCCGCGCCCAGCCCCGCCAGCGCGAAGACCCACGCGGCCCCGCCCTCACGGGGGCCCCAGCCGGCGATGTTCGTGGGCAGCGCGGTGGCCAGCAGCACGAGCATCACCAGCGGCAGGAGCTGAACCGGCGAGGCGGTCGATCCGGCGGCCCGAGCGGCGATCAGGAAGGTTGCCGCATGGCCGGTCACGACCACGGCGGAGGTCAACACGACGCCGGGCCAAACCCGCCACGCCAGCAGGCCGTACCGGACGTCGGTGACCAGCGCGCGGCCGATCCGCGCCAGCGCGGAGGGTCCGCGACGAGGCAGAGTCCGGGCAATGAGTACGGCGGCCAGCGCGGCCGCCACGACCGACCCCGCGACGAGCGGCATGGACGAGCGCAGCGGCGATGGCAGCACGAGCAGAACGACCATCGTCAGCGCTAGTTGGACCATCTGGCCGGCGGTTCGCTCCCAGACCACGACCCGAAAAGCGTGGCCGACATCTCCCACGTCGCGACCGCGGCGCACGGCCCGGTGTGCGTCCCCCAGCACGCCACCGGGAAGGACCGTGTTGAGGAACTGGGACCGGTAGTACGCGCCGATCGCGGCGCGGAGCGGCAGTTCGGAGCCCAGACCCCGCGACACCAGTCGCCACCGCCAGGCGCAGCACACCGTGGTCGGCACCGCGATGCCCGCGGCAGCCGCCAACGACCATGCGTCGATCCGCCGAAGGGGTTCGAGGAACGGGCCGGTGCCCAGCCGCCAGACGAGGACGGCGAGGATCGCGGCGCCGACCACCATCTGCGTCAAAGCCCACGGGCCGCGGCTCCGTCGCAGCACGCGTTCTCCGCGCGGGTAGCGCATCCGGTGACCCCTTCGTTCGGTCATGAGGGTACATACGGGCACGGCGGCGAAATGGTTCACCCGCCTCGCAGGATGTCAGACCGGCCGGGCCAGCAGATCGCGGTGGTACACGGTGACGGACAGCCGGCCGGCGGCTGCCTCGGCCAGGCGCCGCCGTCCGTACGAGACGGCCGCGGTGCCCAGCTCCGGTCGCTGCTCGCATGCCGCGGCCAGCCAGCCGGTGAACCACTCCGCAGCCAGAGCGGTCTGGCCGGGGCCGAGCCGCCACGGGCTCGGCCGGGTCTGGACGTCGGCGCCCAGCCGGGTGAAGCCGTCCACCGCGGCCCCGACCGCGTCCGGGCCGAGGAGCCGGCGAGCGCCGGTGGTGCGTCGCTGGTGGGCGTTGAACGCGTCGGTGACGGACTGGTCGAACGGATCGGACGGCGTCAGCTCGACCCGACCGGTGACGCTCAGGGTGATCAGTACGGGACAGCCCACGCCGGCACAGGTCGCGACAAGTCGTTCGAGCTCGTCCGCGGTCAGCATGTCCAGCAGCGCCGAGGCGGTGATGAGGGCTGCGCCGGCCAGTTCCCTCGGGTGGAGCCGGGTGATGTCGCGCCGGCGGGTCTCCACCGTGACCGGGGCGCCGTCGGAGGCCGCATGCGGCGGGTCGGCGGCAGCGCGGGTGAGCAGCTCGGCATCCCGGTCGTACATGACCCAGTGCTGGGGGCCGGTCAGCCGCGGCGCGAGCCAGCGGGCCATCGAGCCGGTGCCGCAACCGAGGTCGTGAACGGTCGTGACGCCGTCGGCCGGCAGGTACGTCCGCACCGCCTCGACGAGCTCCGGCGCGCGGGCCGCGGCGTCGGCAGGCTCTCGCAACGCCAGCCACTCGGAGCCGGCCCGCACCTCTTCCGTCATGCCACCTCCGCCAAGACCCGAGAGATGCGCTCCGCGGTCGAAGACCAGCCGCACAGCCCGGCGCGGCGCTGCTCGGCCGAGTGCCGCATCCGCTGCCGCAGATCGGCATCACTCAGCCAGGCGCGCAGGGCATCGGCGAGGGCCGTCGGGTCTTCGCGGGCCACCAGCAGACCCGGCGTGCCTCCCTCGGGATCACGACCAAGAGCCTCGGGGAGCCCACCGATGGCACTGGCCACGACCGGGAGCCCGTGAGCCAGTGCCTCGGTGACGACCATTCCGTAGCTCTCCCTTCGCGATGCCAGTACAAGGACGTCGGCGGCGGTGTACGCGGTGTCGAGCGCCGCGCCCGTCAGCGGGCCGGTGAAACGTACCCGGTCACTGACGCCGTCCTTCCGGGCCTGCTTGTGCAGTCGGTCGACGAAGCCTGGATCCCGGTTCAGACTGCCCACGCACGCGCAGCGCCACGGTAGATCCCCGATCGTCGCCAGGGCCGTGAGCAGCACATCGTGCCCCTTGTTCGGCGTGACCGCGGCGACGGACAGCAGCTCACCGCCGGTCGCCGTACCCGGCGCTTTGTCCGCGGGGTCGACGCCCGGCTCGGCGACGTGGACCCGGTCCGGCCGGAGCTCGTGTCGGTCGAGCAGCCGTCGCCGGGTCCACACGCTGGACGTCACGACCGCGGCGGCCGCCGACAGCACCGCGCCTTCCCGTGCGCCCGCCTCGGCGACGCCATCCTCCGACGGATCATCGGCGAGCGGCATGTGCACGAGGATGACCAGACGCAGGCGGCGCGTCTCGGGGACGAGTGCCTCTGGGGCATTCGAGGCGACCAAACCGTCGACCAGCACCATGGCGTCGTAGGGGATACCGCTGACGACATCGCCGAGGGCGGCGCGATCCGCCGGAGCGGGCGTCGGCCATGAGCCGGGTACGGCGTGCTCGTGCACCGACCATCCGAGCGCGGCGAGCTCACCGCTCACTCGGCGGTCGTAGACGTTGCCGCCGCTCGGCCGGTCCGGGTCGTCGATGCCGTCGGGCACGACGAAGTGGACCACGTTCACGCGCCCCCCTCCAACGTGCCTGACACGGCAAGCTCGCTCACAGCGGCCGCTCGTATGTCGCCCACGCGATGTGCGACTCGTGGAGGGTGACCGCAAGGCCGGCCAGCCTCCGGCCGCCGTCACCGAGGGCACCGGCTCGCAACCGCTCGGCGAGCCGATCGGCGACCACCTTGGCGAGTGCCTCGGTGGAGGTGTTCATGCCGGCGAACTCGGCTTCGTCGTCCAAGTTGCGGTAGCTGAGCTCGCCGACCACGGCGCGCAGCTCCTGAGTCGCTCGTCCGATGTCGACCACGATGTTGTCGTCATCGAGGGCCGTACTCCGGAAGGTCGCGTCCACGACGTACGTAGCGCCATGCAGGCGCTGCGCTGGTCCGAACACCTCGCCGCGCAGGCTGTGGGCGATCATCATGTGGTCTCGTACTGTCATGCTGAACATCGGATCACCCTTCGCCATAACTGACGGTGTGGCAGAGCGCCGACTGGCTCCCGGCCGCCAGTCGCGGCATCAGGCCGGGCAGCTCGTCGAACGGGGACACGCCGGTGATCAGCGCATCGAAGGCGGGATCGCGCAGCAGGTCCAGAGCGAGGGACCGCCGGTCGGCGGGGGTACGGCCGCCTCGCCGCGCCGGGGAGACCGTCCCGACCTGGCTGGACCGGATCGCGAGGCGCCCGGAATGGAAGGCGCCGCCGAGCGTAAGGTGCACCTCGGCGTCGCCGTACCAGGACAGATCGACGACGCTGCCCTCCTTGGCCAGCAGGTCCAGCGACAGCTGGAGCCCGGCGGAGGTGGCGCTGGCGTGTACGACGAGATCGCGACCGTCCGCAGCCTCGGCAGGAGAGGCGAAGCCTGCGCCCAGGTGGGTCACGACCTCGGCCTTGGCCGGGTCCACGTCGACGACGGTGACCTCTACGCCGGGGAACCGGGTCAGGAGGCGCGCGACGCAGCAGCCGACCATGCCGGCACCGACCACGGTGATGCGGTCACCGACGAGCGGTGCGGCGTCCCACAGGGCGTTGACGGCCGTCTCCGCGGTTCCGGCCAGCACGGCCCGCTCCGGTGGCACGTCGTCGGGTACGGGGACCACGGCGTTCGCCGGCACCACGTAGGCGGTCTGGTGCGGGTACAGGCAGAAGACCGTGCGATCGCGCAGATCGGGCGGGCCATGCTCCACGACACCGACATTGAGGTAGCCGTACTTGACCGGCCCCGGGAACTCCCCCTCCTGGAAGGGTGCGCGCATCGCGTCATACTGGCTTTCCGGGACCTGGCCGTTGAACACCAGCGTCTCGGTGCCCCGGCTGATCCCGGAACGCAATGTGCGAACCACGACATCGTCCGCACCCGGCTCCGGCAACCGGACCGGCCGGATCTCGCCCGCACCGGGCTCGCGCACCCAGAACGCCAGGGCCTCAGTACGCACCGGCAGGCTCCTGCCTTGGATTGTTCGCTCGCTCACAGCCTCAGTGAACCGAACACTAGCAACGTCCGTACAAGTGCTGTAAGCAAAGAAAGGGAGGCGCGGTGCTCACGGTTCGAAGCGGCCCGGCCGTTGGTCTGACGGCACAGGTTGTACTGCTCGCCGCACTCGGGGTGACCGTCGACCTGAGCGGTTCGGGCTGGGTCGTCGGGCTCACGTGCGGTGTCGTCATGAACGCGGCGGTGGCCGGTGGCCTGGCGCGGAGTGGAGCCGATGCCCTGGGGCCGGCCGACGTGGTCACCCTCACCCGGGCGACGCTCGCCGGTGGCGTGGCGGCGCTGACCGCGGACGCGTTCGTCCAGCCGCCGGCCACCACGGCCCTCCTGGGACTCGCGGTGGTCGCGCTCATGCTCGACACACTCGATGGCTTGGTCGCCAGGCACACGCGCACGGCATCGGTGTTCGGCGCGCGGTTCGACGGGGAGGTCGACGCGTTCCTCATCCTGGTCCTCAGCGTGTTCGTCGCCCGTGAGGTCGGCTGGTGGGTGCTCGCGATCGGCGCGGCCCGCTACGCCTTCGCCGTGGCCGGCTGGGCCACGCCGTGGATGCGCGAGCAGCTGCCGCCGCGCTACTGGCGCAAGGTGGTGGCCGCGACCCAAGGCATCGTGTTGACCGTCGCGGCGGCCGACGTCCTGCCGCAGTCGCTCACCGAGGCTGCTCTGGCAGTCGCGTTGGCGTTGCTGACCGAGTCGTTCGGCCGGGACGTGTGGTGGTTGTGGCGTCACCGCCGCGCGGAGCTCGCCGGAGGAGGTGTGCGTCTCGGGGGTCGGGGACGACGGCGCGCGGTCCCAGCCGCCGTGACCAACGTGCTCGCCGTGCTCCTCGTGTGGTTTGCGTTCCTCGCTCCGAACGAGGCCTCTCGCTTGACGCCGAGCGCGTTCGTCCGTATCCCGGTCGAGGGTCTGGCGCTGGGCGTCCTCGCCCTCGTACTCCCGTCCCGGCCGAGACGAACGACGGCGGCCGTGGTAGGGGTGCTTCTCGGCCTGCTGACCGTGGTGAAGATCCTTGACGTCGGGTTCTTCACGGCTCTCGACCGGCCGTTCAACGTGGTGACCGACCGGGGCTACTTCGTGCCCGCCGTCGCCCTTGTCGAGGACTCGATCGGTACCGTCGGCGCCACCCTCGCCGTGGTCGCGGTCGCCGTGCTTGTCGTCGCCGTTCTCGTCGGCATACCGCTTGCGGTGAGGCGGGTCACCGGGCTCGTTGCCCGTCATCGCCGTTGGTCCGTACGCACAGTCACCGGGCTCATGGTCGTGTGGATCGCCGGAGCGACGTCCGGCCTGGAGATCGGGTCGAGCGGGCCGTTCGCCTCGGCGGACGCAGGCCACCTTGTCGTCGACAGGATGCGCGCGATCCCCGCCGACATACAGGATCTGCAGAGGTTCGAGGCGGCGGCCGCGATCGACCGCTACCGCGACGCAGATGATCTGCTGACCGGACTGCGCGGCAAGGACGTGCTCGTCGTCGTCGTCGAGAGCTACGGCCGCATCGCACTCGAAGGCGCGACGTCAGCGCCGCGGGTCCAGGCCGTGACCGAAGCCGGCACCAGTCGGCTGCGAGCGTCCGGATTCTCCTCCCGGAGCGCCTATCTCACCTCGCCGGCGTTCGGCGCGGTGAGCTGGCTGGCCCACTCCACGCTGCAGTCCGGTCTGTGGGTCGACAACCAGCTGCTCTACGACCGGCTGCTCGAGGGCGACCGGATGACTCTCAGCCGAGCGTTCAGCCGGGAGGGCTGGCGGACCGTCGCCGTCAAGCCGTCGAACGATGAGGAATGGCCGGAAGGACAAGCGTTCTACCAGTTCGACAAGGTCTACGGCAGGTCGGACTTCGACTACCGTGGTCCGAAGTTCGGCTGGGCCGCCATGCCGGACCAGTATGCGCTGTCGGCATTTCAGCGCCTGGAGCTCGCGAGACGCGACCGTACTCCCGTGATGGCAGAGGTCGACCTCGCATCGAGCCATTCGCCATGGGCGCCGCTCCCGCACCTGATCGAGTGGAACCGCCTCGGCGACGGCTCGGTCTTCCATCGCATCCGCGACCGCGCCCAGTCCACGGAGGAGCTGTGGCGAAACCCCGAGAACGTGGAAGCCGCGTACGCAAGGTCCATCGCGTACTGCCTGCGCACAGTCATCTCCTTCGTGGAGAAGTACGGCGACGACGACCTCGTGCTCATCCTCCTCGGCGACCATCAGCCCTCCCCGGTCGTGAGCGGTGACGAGGCGAGCCGCGACGTGCCGGTCACGGTCATCGCACACGATCCGGCCGTCATCGACCGGATCTCCGGGTGGGGCTGGCAGGACGGCATGCGGCCGAACTCGCAGGCCCCGGTCTGGCCGATGGACGCCTTCCGGGACCGCTTCCTCGCCGCCTACAGCCCCGTCCACGCGGAGCAGCCGTGAGACAGGACGATCGGGCCACGATCGAGCAGGCCTTGCAGTCGGCCCGCGTTTCGGCGTACCCCCCTGGCGAGTTCGTCGGTCAGGAAAGCTTCATGTGCGCAAGGGAAATTCTGTCCCTGGCCGTTGAGGCCGGCATCGGGCCCGGGGTCTCCGTTCTGGACCTGTGCTGCGGAGTCGCCGGACCCGGACGACTGATCACTCGGGAATTGGGATGCACATATCGGGGAGTGGACGCCAGCTCCAGCGCGATCGACATCGCACGTCAGCGCGCCGGCGCCCTTGACTGTCGCTTCGAGGTCTCGCGCATCCCGCCGGTCACTTCCGGCCCCTTCGACGTGGTCATGCTGCTGGAGACCATGCTCGCCTTTCCCGACAAGGAGTCCCTGCTGCGCGAGGTCTCCAAGGCGCTGACGGCGGAAGGGTGCTTCGCGTTCACGATGGAGGAGGGCCAGCCGCTGACGAAGGCGGAGCGACAGAGCATGCCCGACGCCGACACCGTGTGGCCCATTCCGCTGCCGGAAATGCTCGCCCACGTGGAGCGGCTCGGGCTGCGGGTTCGGTGGCAAGACGAGGTCAGCCAATCCCACCTGGCCGTGGTCGATTCGTTGGTGAGTGCGTTCACCGCCGAAGCTCCAGAGATTGCCGCGAGCCTTGGCCGGCGCTTCCTCGATGAACTGCTGGCCGCCCATCGGCTCTGGAGCGAATGGCTCCGGGAGGGACGGGTACGAAAGTTCGCCTTCGTCGTCGAGCGGACGAGGCATCCGTGCCCCCTATCGTGAACCGACCGGTCTGGTCTCAGTCCAGGCCGTGGAGGAAGGCGAGCAGGGCTGCGGTGAGTTCGGCGGCGCCGTCCTCCTGCACGAGATGTCCGGCGGCCGGGATGGTCTCGAGCCGTGCCCCGGGGATGCGGGCGGCGAGCTCACGGCCGCGGCCCGCCGGGATCCAGGTGTCGTCGTCGCCCCAGCACACCACGACCGGGATGTCGATCGTGCCGTACCCGGGCTGCATCTCCCCGGTGTACTGCTCATCGGTGAGCCGCTGCGTGAGCTGGCGGTAGAACGCGGACTGACCATGCGCGCCCGACCAGGGTCCGACCAGCGCGTCGAGGACGGCTGGATGCAGGCCCGGGCTGCTCGCCGAACCGACGTACTCGCGCAGCAGCGCCCGATGAATGGCCGGGGGGAGCCGGTGGAACGCCTCCGCGTGCTCGCCGACGAGACGGAAGAACGGGCTGCCCCACGGCGCCAACGCGACCGCGTCCACCAGCGCGAGCCGCTGGTATCGCGCGCCGTGGCGCAGGTGGGTGCCGAGGGCGACGGCCCCTCCGGAGTCGTGCGCCACCACCGCGGGTTCGGACAGGTCCCAATGCCGCAGCAGGTCGGCGAAGACGCTTCCCAGTGCGGCCAGGGACAGGTCCTGGTCGTGGAACTTCTCCGAGTCCCCGTAGCCGGGCATGTCCCAGACGTACACCCGATGGGTACGGGCCAGCGCGCGTGCGATGTTACGCCAGACGAAGGACGAGAAGGGCGTTCCGTGCAACAGCACGACCGGCTCACCCCGCGGCTCGCCGAACCGGGCCCACCGGACCTCACCCGACGTGCTGCGGTAGGTGCGGTCGAGCTGCCACGCTCGCACGGTTGCTCCTTTCGGTCGGTCGCGGGGCCGGGCCAGGTCAGCCCTGGCGCTCCAGCTCGGCCTGCCCGACCGGACAGGTCGACTCTGTCGTGCAAGAACCCCGATCGCACAGTCGGCACATGTATTGAGCGTTGCCCACCTTGTCGTACAGGCGGGTGAGCACCTTGGTCAGTACGTCCGCCAGCAGCCGCTGCTCGTTCTCGTCCAGTGCGTCGACGACATCGGACAGCGGACTCCCGCGGGAGGCCAGAATCCGGCGAGCGGCCTGGCGACCTGCCCGGGTCGGATGCACCGTCGTGATCCGCCGCATCAGCGGACTGGGGCGTCTCTCCACGAGCCCGTCGGCCTCCAGCGCATCCACCATGCGTGCCGCCGCGGACTGACTCAACCCGACCCGTCGTCCCAGCTCCGTCACGCTCACATCGGGATGGGCGGACAGTGACACCAGGGCCGCGGCCCCGCTCATACTGACGTCCACCGCCCTGGTCGCGCCGCCCAGCGCCACGTCGGTCAGGGCCAGCGCGGTCGCACCGAGGAGATTCGCCGTTCGCGCATTATCATGCATGACTCATGCCTACATGCATTACTCATGCATTGTCAAGGCCGTTCTCGAGACCCGGCGTCACGTTTTTCGATGCTTGGCGCGGCGGCTAGGATCTCCGGGTGTCCGCCGCCGTCGCCTGGATCTCGATCGCACCCGTCAAGGGGCTGCGTATACAGTCGCGCGACGAGGTACGGCTGACCGAGCACGGCGTACCCGGAGACCGGGCGTTCTTCCTGGTCGACGACCGGGGATCCATGATCAGCGCGACTCAGCTGGGTCCTCTGATGGGGGTCGTACCCGACCACGATGACCGGGCCGGGACGCTCGCCCTGCGGTTTCCCGACGGTCGCGAGGTGGCCGGCCCGATCGAGCTGGGCGAGCCGGAGGTGGTGCGGTTCTCCTTCTCTGGCAGGGAAGTGCGTGCGCTTCCTGTGCTGGGTGACTACTCGGCGGCCCTGTCCGAGCTCTGCGGTACGCGACTGCGCCTGGTCGTCAGGCCGCACGACTGGCCCGCGGTCGACCGCGGGCCTGCGGGTGTCGCCACGCTGCTGTCGGTGGCGTCCTTGGAGCGGCTCCGGGTGGAGGCGGGCGTCTCCGAACCGGTCGACGGGCGACGGTTCCGCATGACGTTCGGGATCGACGGCCTCGAGCCGCACGAGGAGGACGGCTGGATCGACCGCGAAGTACGGGTCGGTGACGCCGTCCTGCGGATCGCCGGACACGTCGGCCGCTGCGCCGCGACGACCCGGAACGCCGACACCGGAGTCGTGGATTTCAAGACCCTGCACCATCTCAACGCATACCGGGGGCTCCAAGACACCACCGAGCCCTTGGCGTTCGGTGTCTACGCGCGCGTCGTACGGCCGGGCGCCGTCCGCGTCGGTGAGCCGGTCGAGCCGCCGTCGTACGGCTGACCGCCCGCGTGGTCAGTCCACCCGCTCGTCGAGGTGCACCGTCACGCGGTCGCCCGCCTCCTTGCCGATAGCCCGCCGAAGGGCGGCCTTCACCGGCAGCATCTGGGTTCCGTCGCCCATCGGCATGAAGGAGCTCTGGAACGGCCGGCCGTCGATGGTGCCGCGGACCTTGACCAGGCCTCCGGTCCCGAAGAACTCCACGGAGTCGGGCATCACCACGTAGGTCCAGCCGCCCTTCTTCGGGATCTTCTGGAGGACTGCCGTGAACTCCTTCAGCGTCTTGCCCGTGCTGGATCGTGCGGTGCTGGTCATCGTCGGCGTCCTTCCCTGATGGGCACCATTGTCCTCCGATTCCGCCGGCTCACCCCCGTCCGTCGGGGACGGCGGCTACCGTGGGTCGGATGCGGATAGCGACCTGGAATGTGAACTCGGTCCGACAGCGGGTGCCCCGGCTGCTGCCGTGGCTGGACGAGCGCCGGCCGGACGTGCTGTGCCTCCAGGAGACCAAGCTGGCCGACGACGCGTTCGTCGACCTGCTCGGTGAGGAGCTCGCCGGTCGCGGTTACGAGGCCGCCGTACACGGCCAGGGGCAGTGGAACGGCGTGGCGATCCTCTCGCGGGTCGGGCTGGACGACGTCGTGGCCGGGGTGGACGGTGCGCCGGGATTCCCGGATCCGGAGGCGCGCGCCGTGTCCGCCACCTGCGGCGGCGTCCGCGTGCACTCGGTCTACGTTCCGAACGGGCGCGAGCCGGACTCCGATCATTACCACTACAAGCTGACCTGGCTGGCCGCGTTGCGTGACGTGGTCGGCGCCGGTCCGGAGTCCACCATCGTGTGCGGGGACATGAACATCGCGCCGACCGACGCCGACGTGTTCGACCCGGATGCCTATGTCGGCCAGACCCACGTCACGCCGCCGGAGCGGGCGGCGCTGGCGGAGCTGCAGGCGCTCGGGCTGCGCGACGTCGTACGCGACCGCTGGCCGACCGAGCGGGTATTCACGTACTGGGACTACCGGGCCGGCATGTTTCCACAAGGACCTCGGGATGCGGATCGACCTCGTGCTGGCCACGGACCCGGTGGCCGATCGGACGCACGCGGCCTGGGTGGACCGGCACGCCCGCAAGGGCGCCGGGCCGAGCGACCACGCCCCGGTGATCGTCGACCTGGACGAGGCGCCGGACGGGGACATCGGGCCGGTCGTGCCGCCGCCATCGGCGCGGGCTCCGAAGCGGGGGTCGGTCAAGCTGCCCCAGTCACGATGACGCCCGCCTACGGGCGGAGATGACGTACCAGTTTCGCGAGTTCCTCGGCGTAGCGCTGGTGGAACTCCGGCGACTCGGGATCCTCGTCGACGATCCCCCGCGCCAGATTCGGGAGTACGACGCTGGCGCTTGCCGCGGTGATGAGCGCGAGCAGCAGGTACGACGGATCGATGTCGGCCGGTAGCTCGCCACGCTCCTGTCGGGCGGTGACGTAGCGGACCTGGGACCGCATGAACTCTCGCTGCGCGGGGTCCACCGGGCTGCGGCCGCGGTCCTCCAGCTGCTCCCAGGCCATGAGCCGCGCCCAGTCGCGGTTGTGCAGCGTGGACCTGACGAACTCCGCCACCACGTGGTCGGCGCTCATCTCGGTCGCGGCCTGGTCCAGGGCC
This sequence comes from Propionibacteriales bacterium, assembly GCA_009377795.1. GTDB lineage: Bacteria > Actinomycetota > Actinomycetes > Propionibacteriales > Nocardioidaceae > WHTJ01. Next base: position 56,403 of record WHTJ01000017.1, read on the forward strand.
CCCCGGCGGAAGCGGTCGGCGAGCTCGTCGTACAGCCCCTGCTTCCCGCCGAAGTAGTAGGAGATCAGCTGCTTGTTGACGCCCGCGCGGTCGGCGATGGCGCTGATCCGGGCGCCGGTGAACCCGTGAGCACCGAACTCGATCAGTGCTGCATCCAGGATGCGCTCGCGGGTGCGCTCCGCGTCGCGGAGCCGTTCACCGGCCTTCGGGGCACGTCGTCCGACCACGGTGGTCATCCTATCCGGATACTTGTATCACATGTTTGATTGATACAAGTATCCCAATGGTTGATAATGGTGCGAGTTCCGAGTTTTGGCGAGGGGTGGTTTCCGATGACGTTCAAGGTGGTGGTGATCGGTGGGGGCACCGGCGATCTGTGCCTGGCACACGGGTTGCACAAGTGCGGGGTCGAGGTCGAGGTGTTCGAGCGGTCCCGGACCCGCGCCGAGCGGCTGCAGGGTTATCGCGTGCACATCAACCCGACCGGTGCACGGGCCCTGCACGAATGTCTGCCGGAACCGCTGTGGGAGGCCTTTCTCGCGACTACGGGGAGGCCGGGCAACGGGTTCGGCTTTCTCACCGAGCAACTGAAGACGTTGACGGTGGTGGGTGACAACGGTGCGGCGGCGCCTGTGTCGGCGCCGGCGCCGACACAGGCGCATCATTCGGTCAGCCGGATCACGTTGCACCAGGTCCTCACGTCGGGGCTGGAAGGCGTGGTGCACTTCGACAAGCGGTTCGAGCGCTACGAGCGAGCACCCAACGGCACCATCACCTGCTACTTCGCCGACGGCACCACGGCGGAGGGCGATGTGCTGGTCGGCGCGGACGGCGCCGGCTCCGTGGTGCGGCAGCAGTACCTCCCGCATGCGCGCCGGGTCGACACCGACGTGGTCGCGGTGGGCGGGAAGTACCTCCTGACGCCCGAGTCCAAGAAGCCCCTGCCGCCCCGGCTGTACGACGGGCCGAACACAGTGATCCCGCCGAGGAGTTGCGGCATGTTCATCGCGCCGCACGAGTTCGATCGCCGCGTCGTACTGGCTGACGGCATCGGCGGTAACGACCCGGGACTGGCGCCGGACGCGTTGTTCGACAACACGAGCAGCTACCTGATGTGGGCGTACGGCGCTCGTCGGACGTCGTACCCCGCAGACGTCGCCGAGCTGGACGGCGGCGCCCTGCGTGACGTGGTGAGCGCCATGATCGCAAGCTGGCATCCTGCGCTGCGGCGTATGGTGGCCGAGATGATCGACTATGGCTCCGCCGCGGTACGTGCCTCGATGCGCAGTGCCGAGCAGTTCGTCTCCGACAACGTCCTCGCGAGGCTTGGGTTCAGGACCTTCCTTCGCACCCTTGACCGGCTACCGCCGGTGAAGCGGCGCGTCTTCGCCGACCACGGGAACGACTGACTGGGCGACGACTAGTGGTCCGTCGTTGATTTGATCTGGTGGAGGGTCTCGCGGCCTCGTTGGACCTTGGTAATGATCTCTTCAGCGCTGGCTTTCCAGATGAAGGGCTTCGGATCGGCGTTCCAG
>WHTJ01000104.1:0-6921 GCA_009377795.1 Propionibacteriales bacterium
GAGACCCCGCGGACCCGGAACTCCGCCAGCGCGCGCCGCGCCCGGCCGATCGCCGTACCGAAGTCGCGGCCGCGGCAGGTCAGCTTGGCCAGCATGGAGTCGAAGTGCGCGCTGATCTCGGCGCCGGTGTACGTCGTGCCACCGTCCAGCCGGATCCCGGCGCCGCCGGGGGAGCGGTACGTCGTGATCCGCCCGGTGTCGGGGCGGAACCCGTTGGCCGGATCCTCGGTGGTGACCCGGCACTGGAGCGCCGCACCGCGCAACGTGACGCTGTGCTGGGCGAGCCCCAGATCGGCCAGGGTCTCCCCGCTCGCGATGCGCATCTGGGACTGCACCAGGTCGACGTCGGTGACCTCCTCGGTCACGGTGTGCTCGACCTGGATCCGGGGGTTCATCTCGATGAAGACGTGTCGTCCGGAGCGGTCCACGAGGAACTCCACGGTGCCGGCGTTGCGGTAGCCGATGGTTCGGGCGAACGCGACCGCGTCGGAGCAGATCCGGTCCCGCAGCTCCGGGTCGAGGTCGGGAGCCGGTGCGATCTCGACCACCTTCTGGTGCCGCCGTTGGACCGAGCAGTCCCGCTCGAACAGGTGGATGGTCTCGCCGGTGGCGTCGGCCAGGATCTGGACCTCGATGTGCCGCGGGTCGACGACGGCCTGCTCGAGGAACACGGTCGGGTCGCCGAAGGCGCCCTGCGCCTCGCGCATCGCGGCCTCGACCGCCTCGCGCAGGTCGGCGTGCCGGTCGACGCGGCGCATGCCGCGGCCGCCGCCTCCGGCGACCGCCTTGACGAAGACGGGGAACTCCATACCCTCGGCCGCGGCCAGGATCTCGTCCACGTCGTCGGACGGCGCGATGCCGTCCAGTACGGGTACGCCGGCCTCCCGTGCCGCCCGGATGGCGGACGCCTTGTTCCCGGTGAGGGTGAGCACGTCGGACGGCGGGCCGATGAACGTGATGCCGGCCTTGGCGCAGGTCTCGGCCAGCATGGGGTTCTCCGACAGGAACCCGTAGCCGGGATAGACCGCGTCCGCCCCGGCGCCGACCGCGGTGGCGACGATTCCGTCCGGGTCGAGATACGCCCGCACTGGATGGCCCGGCTCGCCGATCTGGTAGGCCTCGTCGGCCTTGAGCCGGTGCTCGGAGGCGCGATCCTCGTACGGGAACACGGCGACCGTCTTCGCGCCGAGCTCGTACGCCGCACGGAACGCCCGCACCGCGATCTCGCCGCGATTCGCGACGAGCACCTTGGAGAACACCGGCAAACCTCCAGGGGCGTAGAGCTGTCGGTCGGCGGACTGGTCGTGATCAGGGCGGACGGCTGACAACATCGTAGGTTGTGCCCGGCATCTCCCGTTGGCCCGCTCGTGGGATGGCGCTCTCACCAGTCGCGCCGAGATTGCAGAAGTGGTCGTTTTCTTCGGCGCGAGAGCGGGCTCAGGTCTCGGTGAGCAGGTGCTTCGCGATGACCAGCTTCTGGATCTCGCTGGTGCCCTCGTACAGCCGGAACAGCCGCGCGTCCCGGTAGAACCGCTCGACCGGCACCGACCGGATGTAGCCGACGCCGCCGTGGACCTGGACCGCACGATCCGCGACCCGGTCGACCATCTCGCTGCAGAACAACTTCGCACAGGACGGGCCGAGCCTGCGGTCCTCGCCGGCGTCGTACTGCCGGGCCGCCTCGAGCACCATCGCACGGGCGGCGTACAGCTCGGCCTGGGACTCGGCGAGCATGGCCTGCACGAGCTGGTAGTCGCCGATCGGACGCCCGCCCTGGCGGTTCGACTTCGCGTAGGCGACGCTCTCCTCCAGGATCCGGCCGGCGAACCCGACGCACAGGGCGGAGATGTTCATCCGGCCGCGGCCGAGCGACCGCATCGCCGCGTGGAAGCCCTCGCCCTCGCCGTCGCTCTCGCCGATCAGCGCGTCCACGGGTACGCGTACGTCGTCGAAGGTCACCTCGGCGGTCCACGCGCCGTACTGGCCCATCTTGTGATCTCTGGGCCCGATGGAGATCCCGGGCATTCCGGCCTCGACCGCGAACACCGAGATCCCCTTGTTGCCGGTCTCCTCCGGACCGGTACGGGCGAACACGACGAACACGTCGGCGATCGGCGCGTTGGTGATGAACCGTTTGACCCCGTTGAGCACGTAGCGGTCACCGACCCGTTCCGCCCGCGTCCGGAGCCCGGCCGGGTCCGAACCGGCCTCGGACTCGGTGAGGCAGAAGGCCGCGATCGCGGCGCCGCTCGCAAGCAGTGGAAGCCAGCGTTGTCTCTGCGCCTCGGTGCCGTAGTTGACCAGTACCTGGCCGGCGATCCCGTTGTTCGTGCCGAGCATGGAGCGGAAGGCCGGCGTCGTGTAGCCGAGCTCCATGCCGATCCGGACGTCCTCGCTGACCGAGCAGCCGAGCCCGCCGTACTCCTCGGGTAGGGCGTAGCCGAACAGCCCCATCCGGGCGGCCTGCTGGCGTACGACGTCCGGGATCTCGTCCTTCGTCTCGATCTCGTCCTCGCGGGTGACGACCTGCTCACGCACGAACGTGCGGACGGCGGCCAATACGGGCTCGAACTCGGATGTCTCCATCACTTGTCCAACTCGATGAGGGATCGGGCACCGTGGCCGGACCGCATCCGGTCGAAGGCGTCCGCGACGTCGTCCAAACCGATCCGGTGTGTGATGAGGCTGGCGACCTGGAGACGCCCGAACTCGACCTGTTCGGCCAGCATCGGGATGTCCCGTTGTGGGTTGGTGGAACCGTACACCGAGCTGGTCAGCGTCCGGGCGAAATGATGCAGCTCCAGCGGGTTGAACCGGACCTCGTCGTCTCGTCCGCCGACGCCGACCACCGTGCATTTGCCGCCGCGCCGGGCCGACTGCCAGGCCAGCCGGATGGTGGCCGACGTGCCGACGCACTCGAATGCGTGGTCGACGCCTCGTCCCTCCGTCAACCCACGGACCTGCCTCGCCAGCTTGGACTCGCTGACCAGGAAATGGGTCGCTCCGGCCTCCCGGGCGAGCTCCTCCTTCTCGGGTACGACGTCCGCCGCGATGATCGGCGCGGCGCCCACCAGCCGGGCCGCGGCGAGGGTGGCGAGGCCGACGCCGCCCAGCCCGAGTACGAGCACGGAGTCGCCGAGCCGCACGCCGGCCGTGTTGCGGACCGCCCCGACCCCGGTGAGGACCGCGCAGCCCAGGAGTGCGGCGACGTCCAGCGGGACGCCGTCGGGCAGCGGGATCACCGCGTTGGCCGGCTGCACGATCTCCTCGGCGAACGCGCCCACACCCAGGCAGCCGTACACGTCGGCCTGGTCGGCCAGCCGGCCGAACGGCGTGCTGATCACGCCCTCGGTCGCAGAGCACAGCCATGGCTCGTCGTGCCGGCAGAACCAGCAGGACTGGCACGACGGAGCCCAGTTGAGCACGACCCGGTCACCCGGCTCGAGGCCCTCGACCGCCCCGCCGACCTCGGCGACGGTGCCCGCCGCCTCGTGCCCGAGCACGAGCGGGAACTGGGGTGCCAGCGTGCCGTTGAACATGGACAGGTCGGAATGGCAGACGCCCGCGGCCGCGATCTTGACGCGTACGTCCCGCGGGCCCAACCCGCGCAGCTCGACGTCACGAACCTCCGGCATCGCATGCTGCTCACCGACGACGACCGCCTTGACCACGTGTTTCTCCTCACCACCGGTTGTCGAGTGTTCCTACCCTAGGACCGGCGCAGTGCAGCGACCGTCGTACGTTGGGTGGCGCCCTCTGGTTGCGGCGCCTCGGCGTGTCGCAACCAGAACTCGCCACACTGCAGGGCGGACGGCGTTCCCTACAGCTGGATGGACTTGATCTCCTGGAACTCCTCCAGTCCGAAACGGCCCATCTCCCGGCCGACGCCGGACCGCTTGTAGCCGCCGAACGGGGCCACCGGGTTGTACTGGCCGCCGTTCACGTCGATCGAGCCGGTACGCACACCCCGGGCGAAGGACTCGGCGCGGCCGGAGTCCGCGGACCAGACCGCGCCGGCCAGGCCGTACGTCGAGTTGTTGGCGATGCGCAGAGCCTCGTCGTCGTCGGCGTACGGGATGACCGAGAGCACCGGGCCGAAGATCTCCTCCTGCGCGACGGTCGCATCCGGGTCGACGTCGGCCAGCACGGTGGGTGAGACGTAGTAGCCGCGCTCGAAGCCGTCCGGCGGGGCGACGCCTCCGGTGACCAGGCGGGCGCCCTCTTCGATGCCGGTGTCGATGTAGCCCCGCACCCGGTCACGCTGCGCGCTCGACACCAGCGGGCCGAGTCTGGTGTCGCGCGCCAGCGGGTCGCCGGGCGGATATCCGGCGGCGAACCGCTCGGCGAGCCCCAGTGCCTCGGCGTACTGGTCGCGATGCACCAGCATGCGGGTCCACGCCGTGCAGGTCTGCCCGGCGTTCAAGAACGCGTTGGCCACGCCGACCTTGACCGCGGTCTCGAGGTCCGCGTCGTCGAGGACGACGTTGGCGGACTTGCCGCCCAGCTCCAGCGCGACCCGCTTGATGGACCGGGCGGACAGCTCGGCGACCCGTGATCCGGCGCGTACCGATCCGGTGAACGACATCATGTCGACGTCGGGATGGAGCGCCAGCGCCTCGCCGACCTCCGGCCCGTATCCGGTGACGAGGTTGGCGACGCCCGGCGGCAGCCCGGCCTCGTCGATCGCCTCGAACAGCTCGTACGAGACCAGCGGCGCGAGCTCGCTCGGCTTGACCACGATCGTGCAGCCCGCGGCGAGCGCGGGTGCGAGCTTGTTGGTGATCTGGTGCAGCGGGTAGTTCCACGGCGTGATGGAGCCGACCACGCCGACCGGCTCGCGCACGACCAGCGAGTTGCCGATCCGCTCGTCGTCGGGCTGCTGCTTGATCACGTCCGCGTGGCTCGCCACCACGGTGGCCGGGAGCCGGGCCTGGATCCGGTCGGCGATCCGCATCGGGCAGCCCATCTCGGTGGCGATCGTGGTTGCGATCCGCTCGGCCCGCGCGGTGAGCGCCTCGCTCAGCCGTCGCAGGAGATCGGCGCGTTCCTTGCGTGGCATGGCGGCCCATGCGGGGAACGCGTCCCGGGCCGCGGCCACCGCGCGGTCGACGTCCTCGGCGTTCCCCGCGGGTACGGCGCCGACGGCTTGCTCGGTGGCCGGGTTCTCCACGTCGATGGCCGCATCGCTCGCCGGCTCCACCCAGCCGCCGTCGATGTAGAGCTGCCTCCGGTCATACATGCGCGCTCGTTCCTTACGTCGGTTTTCGTGTCCCTACCGTGCTGACCACAGTCTGCAGGAGGCGACCGGGCTCGGCCGAGGGCGGTCCGGGCTTCTCGGGATTGACGGTGACGATGTCACAGTGGTCCTGTTGATCCGAGCCGTCTTGAAGCTACGCGCGTCGAGGTGGGTGCCGATGTCGCAGTCCGGATCTTCCGCCGCCGGCGTTCTTCACCGTGCTCGGCGGCTCGGCGTACGCGCCCACGAGCAGCTGGGACTACCCGGACGGCTCGGCCGGCCGTTCCCGCCCGCCCCCGCGGGCAGCGGCCTGCGGACGGTTCCCGGCGACCCCGGACCGCCGCTGGTCGGATACAGCCTCCATTTCATGCGGGACCCGCTGAAATGGGGACGGATACGGTACGAGCGGTACGGTCCGGTGTCCTGGTCGAACGTGTTCGGGACGCGGATGGTCGGCCTGATCGGTCCGGACGCCTGCGAGACGGCGCTCGCGAACCGGGACAAGGCGTTCGCCAACGGACCGGGATGGGAGTACTTCATCGGGCCGTTCTTCCGCCGCGGCATCATGCTGCTCGACTTCGAGGAGCACCTGCACCACCGGCGGATCATGCAGGGGGCCTTCACCAACGACCGGCTGCGCGGATATCTCGGCGCGATGAACCCGGCCATCGAGCGCGGTATCGGGGGGTGGCGGACCGGCGACGGCTTCCTGGTGCTGCCCGCGATGAAACAGCTGACGCTGGATCTCGCGACGCAGATCTTCATCGGCGGCAGGTTGGGCCCGGAGGCCGACCGGGTGAACACGGCGTTCGTCGACACCGTCGGTGCCGGGCTGTCCCTGCTGCGGTTCCCGGTCCCCGGTGGGCGGTGGGCGAAGGGGCTGGCCGGGCGGCGGCTGCTCGAGGAGTTCTTCGCCGCGCGGCTACCGGCCAAACGGGCGGGGCACGGTGACGACCTGTTCACCGCGCTGTGTCACGCGGAATCCGAGGACGGCCACCGGTTCACCGAGGAGGACGTCATCAACCACATGATCTTCCTGCTCATGGCCGCGCACGACACGTCGACCATCACGACGAACACGATGATCTACTACCTGGCCAAGCATCCGGAGTGGCAGGACCGGGTGCGCGACGAGTCGTACGCCGTCGGCAAGGAGTTCGTGGAGTACGACGACCTGGAAAAGCTGGTCTCGCTCGACCTGGTGATGAAGGAGGCGCTGCGGCTCGTGGCCCCGGTTCCCGGGCTGGCCCGGCGTACGGTCAAGGACACCGAGGTGTGCGGCTACTACCTGCCCGCGGGCACCCGGGTGACCGTGGGCACGCACGTCACCCACCACCTGGAGGGGTACTGGCCGGATCCGGAGCATTTCGACCCGGAGCGGTTCGCGGAGGACCGGCGGGAGGACAAGGTGCACCGGTACGCCTGGGAGCCGTTCGGCGGCGGCGTGCACAAGTGCGTCGGGATGTATTTCGCCGGCGTCCAGATCAAGGCCGTCCTCCACCAGGTGCTGCGGCGCTACCGGTGGAGCGTGCCGCCGGACTACGAGACGGAGTTCGACTTCCGCACGCTGCCGATCCCGAAGGACCGGCTCCCGGTACGCCTGGAGCCCGTCCGCTAGCCCGGCCCCGGCCCGGCCAGATCGGCCAGAATCGGCCAGATGTGCAATCTCGAGACGACATATCGCG
>WHTJ01000104.1:6997-12824 GCA_009377795.1 Propionibacteriales bacterium
ATGTCCGGCACGGGTGCGGTCTCGGTAGTGTCGCGGCGTGCGACTGATCCCGGACCGGGTACGCGGACGGCTGGAGCGTGCCCGGGTGGGGTTCGAGGTCGTGCGGAGCGTGCTTCGCGGCGATCCGGAGAACATCCCAGGTCCGAAGATCCGGCTGGCCACCGAGTGGCTGGTGGGTGGCGGGTCCGTGGTCGCGAGCCTGGCCGGCGCCGCGGTCGCCGTACTGCTGCTGCTACTCGTCCTGCCGTACCCGCCCGGGATCGGCGCCGCCGACCTGCTTCGGCCGGCCAACTCCGTCACGATGGTCGTCTACGCATTTGCCGCGGGCTGTGTGGGAGTCGTACGCGGCCGCTCCCTGGCCGAGCGTCCGCTGCGGTTCCTCGCGGAGGAGCGCGCGCCCAGCGAGCACGAACGAGTGCTCACCCTGCGGCTGCCGCTGCGTCTGATGGTGATGCAGCTCATCTTGTGGGTGGGCGGTGCCGCGCTGATGTTCGGCATCAACGTCTCCGTCTCCTTGATCTTCGCCGTGCAGATCGCGGCCACGATCGCGTTGTGCGGGCTCACCACCGCCGCGATCTCCTACCTGCATGCCCTGCGCATCGGGCGGGCGGCCGCCGTACGAGTGCTCGCGGACACCGCTCCGCGTCACTACGGCGTGCCCGGGATCGCGGTGCAGATGCTGTTCATCTGGGCGTTGGGTACGACGGTTCCGGTCGTCGGGATGGTGCTGCTCACCGCGCTCACCCTCGACCGGGTCGAGGGCGCCGAGCTCCCCGCCACCGAGATCACCCGCTCGGTCCTCGTGCTGAGCATCACGGCGATCGTGGTCGGGTTCGGCACGATGCTCGTGTTCGCCCGCTGGGTCGCGGCCCCGCTGGAGCGGTTGCGGGACGCACTGCAGACGGTCGAGGGCGGGGACTTCACGACATCCGTCTCGGTGTCCAGCGCGAACGAGGTCGGGTTCGCCCAGGCCGGCTTCAACCGGATGGTCGCGGGCCTGCGCGAGCGCGAGGAGCTGCGCGATCTGTTCGGGCGGCATGTCGGCGAGGAGGTGGCCAGGCGCGCGCTCGAGGAGGGCGTACGGCTCGGCGGAGAGGTGCGCGTGGCCGCGGCCCTGTTCGTCGACCTCGTCGGCTCGACCACGATCGCGGCGCGACGCGGTCCGAGCGAGACGGTGTCGATCCTGAACGCGTTCTTCGCGATCGTCGTGGACGAGACCCAGCGGCGCGGCGGGCTGGTCAACAAGTTCGCGGGCGACGCCGCCCTGTGCGTCTTCGGCATCCCACTGCCACAACCCGACCCCGCCGGGGCGGCGCTGGCGACGGGCCGCGCCATGCAGGCCCGGTTGATCCGCGAGCTGCCCGGCGTGCCCGCCGGGATCGGCCTGTCCGCGGGCGAGGTGGTCGCGGGCAACGTGGGCGCGGCGCACCGGTTCGAGTACACCGTGATCGGCGACCCGGTGAACGAGGCCTCGCGGCTGACCGAGATCGCGAAGGAGCGGCCGGGTCGGGTGGTGGCCTCGGCGGCGATCGTCTCCCGGGCCGCGGCCGATGAGGCCGCGCATTGGGAGCACGTCGAGCCGGTCCTCCTACGCGGTCGCAGCGAGCTGACCAGGCTCGCCGTACCGATCGAGCCGCCCGCCTGACCCGCGCCGACTGTTCAGACGTCGCTGGTGCTTGGCGGCGCCCGAAGGCGGCGGCCAGATGTGCAATCTCGGCGCGAAGGGGGCGCTTAGGCCAGATGTGCAATCTCGGCGCGAAGGGGGCGCCGGATCACTGCTAACGGGCGCGGCGTTGCAGGCGCTCGACGTCGAGCAGCACCACGGAGCGCGGTTCGAGACGCAGCCAGCCGCGCTGCGCGAAGTCGGCCAGTGCCTTGTTGACGGTCTCGCGGGACGCGCCCACCAGCTGCGCGAGCTCCTCCTGGGTGAGGTCGTGATGCACGTGGACGCCGTCGTCGGCCGTACGGCCGAACCGTGCCGACAGGTCGAGCAGCGCCTTCGCCACCCGGCCGGGTACGTCGGAGAAGACCAGGTCCGCCACCACCTCGTTGGTACGCCGCAGCCTGGCGGCCAGCTGGGACAACAGCCCGCGCGCCACCTGCGGACGACCGGTGAGCCAGCGCACCAGCTCGTCGTGGCTGAGGGACATCATCTTGACGTCGGTGACCGCGGTGACGGTCGCGGACCGCGGCCCGGGGTCGAAGAGCGACAGCTCGCCGAACATCTGGCCGGGCCCGAGGATCGCGAGCAGGTTCTCCCGGCCGTCCGACGAGGTCCGGCCGAGCTTGACCTTGCCATCGGTGACGACGTACAGCCGGTCGCCGGCGTCACCCTCCCGGAACAGCACGTCGCCGCGGGCCAGCCGCCCCTCGGCCATCGATGCCCGCAACGCTGAAGCGGCCTCCTCGTCAAGCCCACCGAACAGCGGTGCCTGCAGGAGTACGTCGTTGTTCACCCGATCCCTCCTTGCCTCGTACGGCTTCGGCCGGCGCGGCCGGCTTCACCGTGTCATAGGTCACAGTCTTACGCATTCCGCCCGGCGTCGGAGACCCGGCCCGCCATCCGGGCCCGCCGTCCCGGCCGCCACGTAGGCTGTTTCGTATGCCGCCGACAGTCTCTGAGGAGAGCCGGACTGCCCTCGTACGCCGTGCCCGGCGGATGAACCGCGCGCTCGCCGAGCTCTATCCGGACGCACGCTGCGAGCTCGACTTCACCAACCCGTTCGAGCTGCTGGTCGCCACGGTGTTATCGGCCCAAACCACCGACAAGCGGGTCAACGCCATCACGCCGACGTTGTTCGCGCGATACCCTACGCCAGCCTCGCTCGCCGGTGCCGACCGCGCCGAGCTCGAGAAGCTGCTGCAGCCGGTGGGCTTCTTCCGGGTCAAGTCGGACACGATGCTGAAGCTGTCCCAGGCGATCTGCGACGACTTCGGCGGCGAGGTCCCGCATACGCTCAAGGAGCTGGTCACGCTGCCCGGTGTCGGCCGCAAGACGGCGAACGTCGTGCTCGGCAACGCGTTCGACGTGCCGGGGATCACCGTCGACACCCATTTCGGGCGGCTCGTGCGGCGGTTCCGCTGGACGTCCGAGACCGATCCGGTGGCGGTGGAGCATGCGGTGGGCGCGCTGTTCCCGAAGCGGGACTGGACCCTCCTCAGCCACCACCTGATCTGGCACGGCCGCAGGCGGTGCCACGCCCGCAAGCCGGCCTGCGGGGCGTGCCCCCTGGCCAGGCTGTGTCCGGCGTACGGCGAAGGACCCACCGACCCGGAGAGCGCGGAGAAGCTGGTGCGGACGGAGGGACGTGCGTGACCTGGCGTTCGGGCCGCTCGTTGGCCATGGTTGTGGTCGCCGCGCTCGCCCTCGGTACGGCGTGCTCGGCTGCCGAGCCGTCCGAGCCCTCGGAGCCCGACGACGTGTTCGGCGACTCCATGCCGAAATCCCGGGTCAAGATCGACACCCCGGAGCTGCGGCGGATGAAGCAGGACGCAGGCATCGAACCGTGTCCGGCGTCCGACGCGGACCGGGAGCCCGTGGACGCCGGCCTGCCGGCGGTGTCGCTGCCGTGCCTCGGTGGAGGGCGGCCGGTACACCTGCACGGGCTGCGTGACGTCCCGACGGTGGTCAACATCTGGGCCTCGTGGTGCGGTCCGTGCCGGCGCGAGCTTCCGGTCCTGCAGGAGTTCTACGAACGTGCGAAGGGTGAGGTCTCGATGCTCGGTGTCGACTTCGAGGACCCGCAGCCGGGCCAGGCGCTGGCGATGCTGGACGAGCTCGGCGTCACCTATCCGCAGGTGGCCGACTTCGACAAGGCCGTCCAGGCCGGCATCGGACGGACCGCCGTACCGATGACGTTGCTGGTCGACGAGAACGGCACCGTGGTCAAGAGGCTGCCGTTCGAGATCACCTCCGACGACCAGCTCGCCGAAGAGGTGTCGACCGCGTTGGGGGTGGACCTGTGACCGGACTGTCGGGTGGAGCTGTGAGCGGCGTGAACGGCTTGCCCGCATGGCTGGTCCCAGTCGCCGAGGCCGTGGACACGATCCGGCCCGAGGACCTGTCGATACGGCGGCCACCCCGCGAGGAGGCTTCCGGCCGGAAGGCCGCCGTACTCATCCTGTTCGGCGAGGACCGCGATGGTCCCGACGTGCTGTTGACCGAGCGCAGTCACGACATGCGCTCGCACGCCGCGCAGGTCTCGTTCCCGGGTGGGATCGAGGAGTCGGGCGACGACGGGCCGGCCGACACCGCCGTCCGTGAGGCGATGGAGGAGACCGGGCTCGACCCCGCCGGGGTCGAGGTGTTCGGCACGCTGCCCACGCTCTGGATGCCGTTCGGCGATGTCTCCGTGACTCCGGTGCTCGCCTGGTGGCGCGAGCCGTGCGAGGTGTCCGCGGTCGACCCAGCCGAGGTGCATGCCGTACGCCGGGTGCCGATCGGCGACCTGACCGACCCGGCCAACCGCTACACCGTCCGGCATCCGTCGGGTTTCATGGGGCCTGCCTTCGTGGTCGACGGGTTGTTCGTGTGGGGATTCACCGCGGGGCTCATCTCCCAGCTTTTTCTCCATGTGGACTGGGAAAAAACGTGGGACAAGGAACGCTATACGGAGCTTCCCGATCACATCGTCGAGCGCATCGGGCGGTACCGGTGAACCTTCTCGACCTCCTGCTCCTGTTGTTCGCTCTGGCGTACGCGTTGTCCGGCTACCGCCAGGGCTTCATCGTGGGCGCGTGCTCGACGGTCGGTCTGCTGATCGGCGGCGCGGTCGGGATCTGGCTGGTGCCGATGTTCCTGGAGGGCTTCAGTCCGTCGATCACGGTCTCGCTGGTGGCGTTGTTCGGCGTACTCCTCGCCGCGTCCCTCGGGCAGACGGTGGCGGCGTTCGGTGGTGCCCGGGTGCGTCGCCAGGTGACGTGGCACCCGGCGCGCACCGTCGACGCGGCCGGCGGCGCCTTACTGTCCAGCGTTGCCGCGCTGATCGTGGCATGGGCGCTCGGGGTCGCCGTGACCGGCGCCCAGATTCCGTCGATCAACGAGCAGTTGCAGTCGTCGAAGGTGCTCGCCCTGGTCGACAGGACGCTCCCCGGCGGCGCCAACGAGGTCCTAGGCGCCCTCGACGCGATCATCGATCAGGGCCAATTCCCGGACTATCTCGAGCCGTTCGTGCCGGAGCAGATCATTCCGGTGGACCCGCCGACCCGCCGGGTGTTGCGCGATCCCGAGGTGCGGGAGGCGGCGAACAGCGTGGTGAAGGTCCTCGGTACGGCGGAGTGCGGCCGCGGTGTCGAGGGCAGTGGTTTCCTGTACGCCCCGGAGCGGGTGATGACCAACGCGCATGTCGTGGCCGGCGTGGACGAGCCGGACGTCGTCCTCGGATCGTCGAGCTACTCCGCCGAGGTCGTGCTCTACGACCCGGATCTGGACATCGCCGTACTCGAGGTTCCGGGGATCGGCGGCACGCCGCTCGACTTCGACCGCGGCGCGGAGCCGGGCGACTCGGCGGCGGTTCTCGGCTATCCGGGCAACGGGCCGTTCCACGCGGAGCCGGCCCGGATTCGCGCGCAGCAGCGGCTGCGCAGTCCAGACATCTACGACCACGGCGTGGTGCATCGCGAGGTCTTCTCGCTGTACGCCGACGTGCGGCCCGGGAACTCCGGCGGGCCGCTGGTGTCCGCGGACGGCGATGTGTACGGCGTGATCTTCGCCGCGTCGATCTCCGACTCGGACACCGGCTATGCGGTCACTGCGCAGCAGGTGACCCAGAACGCGCTTCGTGGCCGGAGCGCGACCGATCCGGTCGACACCGGCGAGTGCACCTAG
>WHTJ01000105.1 GCA_009377795.1 Propionibacteriales bacterium
CGCTCGTTCCCATCCGCACGCCCCCGAGGTTGAGGGTCGCATCGGACCGGCCGTAGATCACGCACGACCCGCGCTCGGTGACCTTGATCCAGTCGCCGTGCCGCCACACACCGGGGTACGTGTCGAAGTAGGCGTCGCGGAGTCGTGCGCCGTCCGGGTCGTTCCAGAACATGACCGGCATCGACGGCATCGGGGCGGTCAGCACGAGCTCGCCGACCTGGTCGACGACCGGCGACCCGTTCTCGTCGTACGCCTCCACCCTGGACCCGGGCAGGCGGCACGCGATCTCCCCGGCGCGCACCGGAAGCAACGGCGAGCCGCCGACGAACGCCGTGCATGCGTCCGTGCCTCCGGACAGCGATGACAGCATGAGGTCGCGCTTCACCTCGGCGTAGACCCAGCCGAACCCCTCCGGCGGGAGGGGAGCGCCGGTCGACCCGATGGACCGCAGCCGGGACAGGTCGAGGTCGCGGCCGGGGTGCAGGTCGGCCTTCATGCACGACTGGACGTACGGCGCGGACACCCCGAACGACGTGATCCCGGTGCGTTCGGCCAGGCGCCAGAGCGCGTCCATGCCGGGGTACGCCGGGCTGCCGTCGTACAGCACGACCGCCGAGCCGACCGCGAGCCCGGACACCAGGAGGTTCCACATCATCCAGCCGGTCGTGGTGAACCAGAAGAACCGGTCCTCGGGGCCGAGGTCCATGTGCAGGGCGAGCTGTTTCACGTGCTCGACGAGGATGCCGCCGTGCCCGTGCACGATCGGCTTCGGCAGCCCGGTCGTCCCGGACGAGTAGAGAATCCACAGCGGAGCGTCGAACGCCACCGGGGTGAACTCCAGCTCACCCGGGGTCCGCAGCACGTCCGCCCAGTCGGCGGCGCCGGGGAGGACCGGCTCGTCGGCGAGATAGGGGACGAGCACCGTGCTCTTCAGGGTCGGCAGATCGTCGCGCAGTGCCTCGACCGTGGGCAGTACGTCGAACGGCTTGCCGCCGTACGTGTAACCGTCCACCGTGATCAGCACCACCGGTTCGATCTGGGTGAACCGGTCGGCCACGCCGCGCGGACCGAAGTCCGGTGAGCACGACGACCAGATCGCGCCGAGCGACGCGGTCGCGAGCATCGCGACCAGCGCCTCCGGGCAGTTCGGCAACAATGCGGCGACCCGGTCACCCGGGCCGACGCCGGCCTCCCGCAGCCAGCTGCGGACCGCGGCGACGTTCGCGCGCAGCTCCCGCCAGGTCAGCGTCCGCTCCCGGCCGTCCTCCCGGGCGAAGACGACGGCGACCCGATCGGGGTCGACGTCCGCCGTGGCCGGGAACAGCAGGTGCTCGGCGTAGTTCAGTCGTCCACCGGGGAACCACTCGGTGCCCGGCATCCGCGGCTCGGCGATCGCGCACGCCGGATCCGCATGCCAGCGGACGCCGAAATACTCCGCGACCGCAGACCAGAACCCGTCCAGGTCGTCGACCGACCATCGCCAGAACTCGTCGTACGTCGTGAACCGGAGATCCCGGTGGACGCCGAGCCAGGTCATGAAACGCGTGACCGTCGCCTGTGTACGCCACTCGGAACCGGGCTCCCAGAGCAGTTCGCCTTCCTGCGTCATGGGGGTCACGATAACGTCGCGCCGACCTGCGTCCGCCCGGCTACCCGCACTGCTCCACCACGCGGTGATCCGACAGGCACGCCAGCCGGTCGATCAGACCGGCCAGCTCGGACCTGAGCCGATCGTCGCCCAACCGCCCGTCGCTGGTGAACGCGCCGTGCGCCTGACCGACCGGGAGCTCCGCGTCGACCACCTGCGCGCCGATCGTCGTGAGCACCTTCCGCAGCTCCGCCTGCGCCCACACCGCGCCGAACAGGCCCGTCGAGGCACCGACGACCACCACCGGCTTGTCCCGCAGCGCATTGTCGGGGAACGGCCTCGACGCCCAGTCCAGGGCGTTCTTCAGCTGTCCTGGAAGTGATGCGTTGTACTCCGGGGTCGCGATCAGCATGCCGTCGGCGTCCCGGATGGCCTCCCGCAGCGCGGTCACGGCGGCCGGCGCCGGGATGTCCTCGCTGTACGGCGGGATGCCGCCGAGGCGGTCGAACACCTCGAACACGGCCGACTCCGGCAGCTCGCGGGCGGCGACGTCGAGCAGCCTGCGGTTGTACGAGCCGCGTCGAAGACTTCCGCAGAGACCGAGTATGCGCACTGCGTTCACCCCTGCTTGACCAGTGCGACCTCGGCGCTCAACAGCACGTCGTACCCGAGCATGTCCCCACCCCTCGGCAGCGGCGCCTGCCAGTTCAGGCCCCAGTCCCGGCGATCCACCGTGGCACTGCACTCGACGCCGGTGTGTACGCCGCCCAACGGGTCCTCGACCGGCGGCTGGTATGTCCCCTCGGCGGTGAACGGCCGGGTGACCCCCTTGATGGTCAGCTCGCCGCGGACGGTCGCGGTGCCGTCCTCGCGAAAGTCCACGTCGTCGGACCGGAAGGTGATCTCCGGGTGGTTCCCGGCGTCGAAGAAGTCCGGGCTGTAGACCACGTGCTCGCGGAACTCCGGTGGGCTCTTGATGGAGACGGACTCGACGCGGAGGGCGCCGGCCAACCGGATACCCCGGTGGTCGGCGTCCACGCGCAGGTCGACGTCGTCGAATACCGCGCTGAACGTGGAGACGTTCATATGGGTGACGGAGAACCGGAGCGTCGAATGGGGTGCGTCGGCGACGAACGTTCCGGTCATCGGTGGCGCGATCACGGACATGGGATACCTCTCCTCCAGGTAGGCGACTGACCTTGTGGGAGATCGACGGTATCCATTGGAAACTGATGACTTCAAAGTGCCATACTCACCTCATGGATACTGTTGCGGCCTCGTGCCCCACGAGCATCTACGACGTCGGATGCGAAGGCCGCATGGTTCTCGACCGGATCGGCGACCGCTGGACCGTGCTCATCATCGGATCCCTCGCCGGGGGCACCCAGCGATTCTCCGAGCTCCGCGACACCATCGGCGACATCACCCCGAAGGTCTTGACCCAGACCCTTCGGGCACTCGAGCGGGACGGGTTCGTCACTCGCAAGGTGTACGCCGAGGTCCCGCCCCGGGTCGAGTACACCCTCACCGAGCTCGGCCGCAGCCTGCTCCCGCCGATCAGCATGATTCGCGCCTGGGCCGAGCAGTACGGCCCCCATGTGCTCGCGCTACGCGAGCGTCACGATCAGGGCAGGGAGAGCAAGGTCGGGAGCTGACGCCGTCGGTCCGGGCCTACGGATCGAGGCCGTAGTCCGCGCGCCGGGGCGCGGGGACCAGGTCGGCGTACTCCGGGTGCCGGCGGATGTAGCCGGCGAAGAACGGGCACACCGGCAGCACCGCCAGGCCGCGCTCGCGGGTGGCGTCGAGGGCGTGCCGGGCGAGGACGGACCCCAGGCCCTGGCCTTCGTAAGCCGGCTCGATCTCGGTGTGGACGAACGTGATCCGGTCGTCCCGTAGCCGGTAGACCCCGAATCCCGCCAGCTCGTCCCCGGCCCAGACCTCGTATCGCGACCGGTCGGGGTTGTCGCGTACCCGGTTCTGCATGGAGGCAACCCTAGGTGGCGGCCAGATGTGCGATCTCGGCGGGAGGGAACTGTCAGATCAGACCGGCGTCGTGCATGAGGATCGCGATGCCCACCCGGTTCGAGACGCCCAGCTTGGTGAGCAGTCGCGAGACGTGCGCCTTCACGGTCGCCTCGCTCATGTAGAGCGTGCCCGCGATGTCGGCGTTCGACTTGCCGTGCCCGACCTGGACGGCCACCTCGCGCTCGCGGTCGCTTAGCCCCTGGATCGCCGCGACCGCGTCGCTGCGGCGCGAGGCGCCGCTGTCGTTGGTGAAATGGCCGATCAGCGTGCGCGTGATGGACGGCGACAGCATCGCCTCCCCGGACGCGACCTGCCGCACCGCCTGCACGATCTCCGTCGGCGGCGTGTCCTTCAGCAGGAACCCGCTGGCACCGGCGCGCAGCGCGCCGAACACGTACTCGTCGAGCGCGAACGTCGTCAGCACGATCACCTCGGGCGGATCGGGCAACGCACGCAGCTGACCGGTCGCGGTGATGCCGTCCACCTCGGGCATCCGGATGTCCATCAGTACGACGTCCGGCCGGTGTTCATGCACCGCGGTGACGGCGGAGGCACCATCGGAGATTTCGTGTACCACGTGTAGATCTTCGGCGGAGGACAGGATCATCCGCAGGCCCGCTCGCACCAGCGGGTCGTCGTCGACCATAAGGATCCGCACCGGCGCGACGGGCGCGCTCGCCGGTTGCTCCGGCGTACTCAGTCTTCCCACCTCAGCTCCGCCACCACCTCGAACTGATCGTCGCCGTTGATCCCGTGCGTCAACGTGCCGCCGGCGAGCGTGACCCGCTCGGAGAGTCCCACCAGCCCCATGCCCGAACCCGGCAGCGAAGACGATAGCCGAGATCCGACCGGCATGGGGTTGCGCACCGCGACCCGCAACCCGGCTCCGCGCCGGCCCTCGATGGTCACGGTGACCGCGGTGCCCGGTGCGTGCTTGCTGACATTGGTCAGCGCCTCCTGGACGATCCGGTAGGAATCCCGACCGGGCGACTCCGGTTCGTCGTCCACGCCGTCGACCGACATGTCGAGGGTGATGTGCATGCCCGCGCGCCGGGACTCGGCGACCAGTCGCGGGATGTCCGTCAGCGTCGGCTGCGGCGCCTGCGGCGCGGACTCGCCGCCGTCCTGGTCCCGCAGCACCCCCACGATCCCGCGCAGCTCCTCCAGGGCCTGCCGGGATGTGCCGCGGATCAGGCCGGCCACCCGGCGTACCTCCTCGGGCGGTAGGTCGCGCTGCACCTCGAGACCGCCGGCGTGCAACGTGATCAGCGAGACCTTGTGCGCGAGTACGTCGTGCATCTCGCGGGCGATCCGGGCCCGCTCGGTCAGCCGCGCACGCTCGGTCTGGAGGCGCTGCTCGTGTTCGGCCTGGTCGATCCGGCTGCGCAGTTGCAGCACGAGCTGCCGGCGAGCCCGTACGAACATCCCCCATGCCACGACCGCCGCGGTCGCGATCGCGGAGAACAACATGTCGCCCCACCACGGATCGCCCTGGTTCGGCCGCCAGGCCGCATAGACGCCCGCGGACGTCAGGCCGACCGCCACGACCGGCAGCACCAGCGCGATCCGGCGATGGACCGCGACCGTGAACAGGGTGATCGTGGCGGCGATCACGCTGAACGTCGACGCCACGGCCATCAGCGCCACCACGATGGCGAGCGCGACCGGGTAACGGCGCCGCAGCCACAGGCCGAGCGAGGCGATCACCCCGAGAACGACGTCGACGACGAGGACGGTCTGCGACAGCGCGCCGTCGGCCTCTCGGTTCTCGCCCCACAGGAACAGCCCACCCAGGCCACAGGCCAGGCAGAATGCGGCGGCGTCGACCACCCAGTCGCGCGCCGTGCGCCGGTACGGCGGCCACGGGTCGGAGTCCGGCACGGCGCGGTCCTGCAGGGCGCTCACCAGCGATCCGGGAAGCAGCGCCGGCGACACGTCCCGCTGGCCGTCTGACATGCGACCAGGGTAGGACCGCCGCCGGCCGTACGCGGAGCGACGATCGGACAGGCCCACGTCGACTAAAGGCGGTACCGAGCCCGACGTAAGTCGACATGGCGGCATGTCGTCGGGCGCCGGAAGTCGGGCCGGAATCAGCCCGATCGCCGATGCGCGGCGCACGGGTCGACCGGGAGCATGGTGGTCATGATCGAAGCACAAGGGCTCACCAAACGGTACGGTTCGGCCACGGTCGTACACGACGTGTCGTTCACCTGCGAGCCGGGAACCATCACCGGGTTCCTCGGGCCCAACGGCGCCGGCAAGTCGACGACCCTGCGGATGATCGCCGGTCTCACCCCGCCCACGGCGGGGTCGGCCACGGTCGCCGGCCGTCCGTTCGCCCAGCTCCCCAATCCCTCCCGCGTCGTCGGGACCCTGTTGGACGCGTCAGCCATGCACGTCGGACGCACCGGCACGGCGACGCTCCAGCTCGCCGCCACCATGGCGGGGGTTCCGTCCAGCCGCGTTCCCGAGGTGCTGCGTAGCGTCGGCCTGGACGAGGTCGCGGCCAAGCGTCGGGTCGGCAACTATTCGCTGGGGATGCGCCAGCGGCTGGGGATCGCCCAGGCCCTGTTGCCGGACCCGCAGGCGCTGATCCTGGACGAGCCCGCGAACGGACTCGACCCCGAGGGCATCGCGTGGATGCGCCGCCTGCTGCGCGGCTTCGCCGACCGTGGTGGCACGGTGCTGCTGTCCAGCCACCTGCTCGCCGAGGTCGAGGCGACGGTCGACCGGCTGGTGGTCATCGGGCACGGACGGATCGTCGCGCAGGGTTCGCTGGACGAGCTGCTGGGGTCGTCCGGCCTGATCGTCCGCGCGACCGACGGGCGCGCACTGGAGCGGGCGCTCGACGAGGCCGGTCTGCGGTACGTCCTACGGGAGGACGGCGCCCTCGGAGTCGACGACGGCGCGACCGCCGAACAGGTCGCCCGCATCGCGCGGAACGCCGGCGTACTCATCGTCGAGCTCCGGCCGGACGACCGCGCCGGACTGGAGGACCTGTTCTTCTCCCTCACCGGTCACGGCCACGACGCCGAGACCGGGATCGACGTATCGGAGGTGGCGTGATGACCGCGACGACCGCCGAGCAGGAGGCGCCGGCCACCGCCCAGGCGGCCCCGATCGGACCCCGGCCCGGCATACCGTTCTCCCGTCTGTTGCGGGTCGAGTGGCGCAAGTCGGTCGACACCAGATCGGCGCGCTGGCTGCTCGGCATCGTGGCCGTGCTCACGGCCGGGTCGATGGCCATCCCGTTGATCTGGAACTCCGACATCCCGCAGGAGCTGCCGGCCTACCTGGCCATCAGCCAGATCGGGCTCGTGACGCTGCTGCCGGTGGTCGCGATCATGACGCTCACCACCGAGTGGACCCAGCGCACAGTGCTCACCACCTTCACCCAAGAGCCGCGGAGGGGTCGGGTCGTGGGAGCGAAGGTGGTCACCGTCTCCATGCTGGCCATCGCGGCTACGGCGCTGGCGTTCGCGGTGAGCGCCGCGGCGTTGGCGCTGTCCGCCGGGCTGGGCCGGGACGTCGAATGGAGCATCGGCGCGGACGTCGCGGCCGGCTTCACGCTGTACATCCTGCTGACCGTCCTGATGGGCGCGGCGTTCGGCGCGATCTTCCAGAGCACTGCGCTGGCGATCGTCTTGTACTTCATCGTGCCGTTCGCGTGGAGCCTGCTCACGATCGTGCCCGCGCTCGACGAGGTCGGTGAGTGGCTGGACACCAGCCGGACCTTCCAGTGGCTGGCGGAGGGCGAATGGGACGCTCACGCCGGACCGATCGTGGTGTCGACCACGGTCTGGGTCCTCGTGCCGCTGGTCCTCGGCGTCGTGCGTACGTTGCGTCGCGAGGTGAAGTAGCCCGCACCTCCGGGCGACCCACAACCTGGTCGCTTCGGGAGCGTACGGGGGGCGCGCCCGAAGCGACCTACCTCTCCTCGTTGGGGATCAGGATCCACAGCACGATGTAGATCAGGAACTGCGGACCGGGCAGCAGGACACTCAGCGCGAACACCAGGCGCACGACATTCGCGGAGATCCCGAAGCGGCGGCCGAGCCCAGAGCAGACACCGGCGATCCAGCGATCACGGGGACGGACCAGCTTCGTGGACATGTCGATGTTCCTTCCTGATTGCGTCTCATCCCATGGTGCCTCGCCCGACTCGTACACGCACGCCGGGACGCCCGAGTTCAGGGAACGATCAGGGCCGTCCCTGAGCCTCCGGCAGGCTCGCCCGCACGATGGCCGATCCGGCGTGCTCGTGTACCCGGTGGGTCTCCTCGATGTCGACGTCGACGAATCCGGCCGCGGTCAACGCGTCGGCGAACTCCACACGGGTGAGCGCTCCGGCCACGCAGCCGGTCCACGCGTTCATGTCGGCTCGGGTCGCGTCGTCCATGTCCGGGTCCGCGATCACGTCGGTGACCGCGAACCGCCCTCCGGGTCGCAATACCCGGGCGGCCTCGGCCAGGACGACGTGCTTGTCCGCGGCCAGGTTGATCACGCAGTTGGAGATCACGACGTCGACGCTGTCGTCCGGCAGCGGGATGTCCTCCAGGTATCCCTTCCGGAACTCGACGTTGTCCACCCCGGCCTCCTCGGCGTTCCGGCGGGCGAGGTCGAGCATCTCGTCGGTCATGTCCAGACCGATGGCCAGGCCACCGGGCGCCACCCGGCGGGCCGAGATGAGCACATCGGCGCCTCCCCCTGAACCCAGATCCAGCACCGTATCGCCGGCCTCGAGGTCGGCGACCGCGGTCGGGACGCCGCATCCCAGCGACCGGTCGAGCGCGGACTCCGTGGCGCCGCTGGAGTCGTGCCCGGCGTACAGATTGGTCCCGAAGGCCCCCGCATCGTTGCCTCCGACGGAGTCGAGCGGTCCACCGCAACAGGAACCGGCCGTCGCCGCCTCGGCGTACCGCCGTCGTACCGTCTCGCGAATGTCGGCGGACGTGGTCTCTGTCATGACGATCCTTCCGGTTGACTATTTCGACGTACGTCAATATTGACATATGTCGATGCGCCAGTCCAGGCGCGTGGCGCTGATCCGCGAAATTCGTGGCGAGAACTCCCGACCGCCGGCGAACGTCCGCTCCAGTTGACGTATGTGTGACTCACTCATATGTTTGCCTCATGACCACCCACCTGCAGACCAAGTTCGAGATCAAGTCCTGGGACGACAAGCCCTATCGGGAGCTGGAGGACGGCCGGAAGTTCTCCCGGGCCGACGTCGAGCTCGCCGCGTCCGCCGGAGACGTCGAAGGCACGGCCACCTCGGAGTCGCTGCTCTACTACCGCGCCGACGGCACCGGCTCGTTCGTCGGCCTGATGCACATCACCGGACGTCTCGGCGACCGCTCCGGCAGCGTCGCGCTTCAGGGCAACGGCACCTACGACGGCACGGAGGCGAGGGTCGAGTACGCCGTCGTACCCGGGTCCGGAACCGGCGACCTGGCCGGCATGACCGGCACCGCGCTGAGCGTGTCCACCCACGCGGACTACCCCCACATGCCGCTCACCCTGGACTACGTCATCCCGTGACCGACGCCGACCTCGCCCACCAGGCCAACGTCCTGGGGGCACTCGCCCTCGTGGTCGAGGACCGCACCATGGATGCGATCGGCGGGGCCACCGGCCAGTCCGGCACCTCCGCCACGGCGCTCTCCGCGCTGCATCACTTCCTGGACCGTCCGACCCTCGACCTGCTGCGTCAGGTGCTCGGGCTCACCCCGTCGGGCGCGGTCCGGCTCGTCGACCGGCTCACGGACGCCGGATACGTCACCCGCGGCCCGGGCGGCGACCGCCGTTCGCGGTCGGTGAAACTGACCAGGAAGGGACGCCGTGCCGCGCGAGAGATTTCCGAAGCGAGAGCCGAAATTCTGCGTGGTGCGTTGGAGCGGCTCACTCCGGCCGAGCAGGCGACACTGGCGAGGCTGATCGGCAAGCTGCTGGCCGGTTTCGTGCGGGGCCCGGGTGCGGTGCGGTGGTCCTGCCGGTTGTGCGATACGCACGCGTGCGGACGGGATGCGGGACGTTGCCCGATGGCGAACGCGGCTCGAGAGAGGTACGGATCATGACCACCTACGTCGCACTTCTGCGCGGCATCAACGTCGGCGGCCACAACAAGATCGGGATGGCCGACCTGCGGAGCATGTTCGACACTCTCGGATATGCGGGTGCGCGCACGTACCTGCAGAGCGGCAACGTGGTCTTCGACGCACCCGCGACGGATCCGGCACGCCTGGCGGGAGCCATCGAGGCGGGCATCGCCGGCGACTTCGGCCTGTCGATCACGGTGCTGCTGCGGACCAGGGAGGATCTCGATCGGGTGGTCGCCAACAGCCCGTTCGTCGAACGGGAGGCCGACCCGAAGAAGCTGCACGTCGCCTTCCTCTCCGGCGTACCGGCGGACGAACGGGTGTCGGCCTTCGAGTCGCCCGCCGGGGAGAACGTCGGATTCGTGTTCGACGGCGCGGAAATCCATCTGCACTACCCGCACGGTTATGGCCGGACGAAGCTGACCCACGCGTACCTGGAGAAGCGGCTCGGCGTGGCCGCGACGGCGCGGAACTGGCGCACGGTCTTTCAGCTGCTCGAGCTCGCGAGCAAGTGACCGTGCGCTCATCTCCTGGTCAGGGCAGCTCCCAGAACTCACCGGTGAGGCCGGCTTCGGTCAGCAACCGTTGCGAACGCTCGCGCGTACGCGGGTCCAGTCGGGCCTCAGCCGGTCGCCGTACCACGGCTGCGCCAGCCGCCACAGCTGTTCGGCCGGGACCAACGCGACGGCATGGAGGTCGTGCAGTTCGTGCAGCCGGTGCTCTGCCTCCTCGGCGGTGACGTCCAGCTCGTGGGCGATGGCGCCGGTCGAAGGGGCGGCACCATGGCGGACGAAGCCGTCGTACACGGTGTTCCGCGCGGCCCGCGCACGGTCGGTCAGTTTGCTCATGATCCATTCAATCCCGTGACCCGGAAATTCCCTTGACGCACCGCGAGGTCCAGAGCAGAGTGTGACTGGCCATAAGCACAGAGGCATAGCGCCGACCGCGAGACATCCGCTCCTCCGGTCGCGTCTGTGCTCATCACCCGGCCTCGGGGGTGAGGAGGCAGAGCGATGAGTACTGCATTGACGCCTCGGCGTCGACGGAGACTGCCGGTGCTGGCGTCGTCCGCGATTCTGTTGGTCGGGCTCGGGTTCACGGCACCCGCGGCGTCCCAGACGCCGTCCGCCACGGCCGACACGCAGGACGAGGCGCCGATCGAGCTGGTCATCGAGTCCGTCTCGCTGGTCAACGACGGCGAGAGCTACGGGTCCGTGGGGCCGTACGAGCGGCTGCGGGGCTACGCCCTCGGTGAGCTCGACCCGGACGACCCGGCCAACCAGGGAGTCGTCAATCTCGACCGCGCACCGCGCAACGCCGCGGGCAACGTCGAGTACCAGGTCGACGTCGAGATCCACCGCCCGGTGGACCCGGCCAAGGGCAACGGCACGATGCTCTACGAGGTCGTCAACCGTGGCCGGCAACTGATCTTCGGCTATGTGAACCGCGGCACGCCGCTGTTGTACGAGAGCGGATTTACGCTCGTCTGGAGCGGCTGGCAGGGCGACATCTCGCGGGTGGGCGAGAGCCTGATCGGGTCCTTCCCGATCGCCACGGACGACGGCGAGCCGATCGTGGGAACCAGCCGCGAGGAGTTCGTGGACATGGGGACCGACACCTGGACCGGCACGCTGAGCTATCCGGCCGCCACGCTCGATCCGGCCGAGGCGACACTCACCGTACGGGAGAACGAGCGGGATCCACGCGTCCCGGTGCCGAGTTGGCGCTACGTCGACGACCGGCACATCGAGGTCGATCCACCCGGTGCGCCCTACGACTCGGGGGCGATCTTCGAGTTCATCTATCCCGCGAGGGACCCGATCGTCGCCGGGATCGGCCTCGCCGCCACCCGCGATGTCAACTCGTACCTCCGGTTCGGCGGGCCGGACAGCGCGGGCAACCCGAACCCGCTCGGCCCGGCGGCGGTCGACAACACGCTCGCGCTCGGCATCTCGCAGAGCGGCCGCTTCCTGCGGGACTTCATCCACCAGGGGTTCAACCAGGACCTGCAAGGGCGCCAGATCTTCGAGGGCGCGATGCCGATCATCGCGGGTTCCCGCAAGACCTGGGTCAACTACGAGTTCGCGCAGCCGGGCCGCTGGTCGAAGCAACACGAGGACCACCTGCAGCGTGGTGACCAGTTCCCGTTCGCGTACAACACGATCCGCGACCCGCTGACGGGCGTGACCGACGGCGTCCTGGCGCAGTGCCGGACGACGGACACATGCCCCAAGGTCATGCACGTTGACGGCGAGTTCGAGGTGTGGGGAGCCCGCGGCTCGCTGTTGACGACCGACGGCGACCCGAACCGGCCGACGGAGCTGCGGATCCCGCGCGACGTCCGGCTCTACATGGTCGCCGGGACGCCGCACGGCGGCGGCAACACAATCGTCCCGAGTCCCCCCTCCTTCGGGATCTGCCAGCAGGCCAACTCGCCACTGGGGTCCAGCGCCGTGATCCGCGCCCTCCTGCCGCGACTCGACCGATGGGTGGAGCACGGCGTCCCGCCGCCCCGGACGAGGTATGGCTCGGCGAACGCCAGGTCCCTCGTACCGTCGGACCGCGAGGCGACCGGCTTCCCCGAGATCCCGGGGGTGACGTACAACGGCCTCTTCAACTACCTGCACGTCACCGACTACACGACGCACCCCCCGACGGAGGGACCGGAGTACGGCGTGCTCGTTCCGCGGGCGGACGGGGACGGCAACTCGCTCGCGGGGATCAGGTTGCCCGCCGTACAGGTCCCGGTCGCGACCTACACCGGATGGAACCATCGCGCGGCCGGCAACGCCGAGGACGAGCTCTGCTCCTCCAGGGGCTCCTACATCCCGCTGCCGCAGACCCAGGCGGAGCGTCAGGAGTCCGGTGATCCGCGTCCCTCGATCGAGGAGCGGTACCGCGACCACGCGGACTACGTCGGACAGTTCGCCCGGGCCGCGGACCGGCTGGTTCGGCAGGGCTACCTGCTCAGGGTCGACGCGGACGCGATGATCGCGGAGGCGGACGCCCTGGACGTGGACACCCGATAGCGGTCCGGCGCGAGCAGCAGCACGAGGAGCATCAACCCCCGCCGGGACGGTAGGCCGAGGCCGGTCAGC
>WHTJ01000106.1 GCA_009377795.1 Propionibacteriales bacterium
TCTTGCGGCTGACGGCGCTCGTGGCGTGGACCGTCCCCGACTCGCGTCGGGGTACGGTGATGGGCCGGCTAGACGCCTGCCTGTATACGTTCCAGGGGGTGGCGATCCTAGCCGGAGGGGTCGTGGCCGAGGCGTTCGACCCCTTTGTGGCCGTCGCCGCCGCCGGTGCTCTCGGCGTAGGCGTGGCCCTTATGCTCGCTGTGATCGGTGGCGCCGGCTCCCGGTACACCACGATCGGGGACGACCACTCCCCAAGCGAAAGGCTTGCTCTGGATCAGAGGCCTTTATTGCGCATGCTCACCTCCCGGGGAAGGCAGTGCGCTGGCGGCCGCGCGGCCGCCAGGACGCTGCGGTGGGTATGTACGAAAACGGACGCGTGCCCAGTATGAACACAGATCGCCCGCATAAGCATCCCCGGGTACGGGGGTCGCTCAGAGTGACCGGTTGGGCGCTGTGGACCATCCCCCGCCCGGCCAGGCACTTTTTGATCCTCATCGACGTGCTCGCGGTGGTGGTCACGATCGTGGCGGCGTACGTCCTGCCCGTGAACGACGCGGACCTGCGGATGTGCGCGCTGCTGATTGGCCTAGGGGTGGCAGCCGCGGAGATGACCCGCCGGATCGAGCGGGTACGCCGCCTGGTCAGCGACACACCGCACATCAACCTCACCTCGGTCTGGACCCTGGCCGGCGCGGTTCTGATACCGACCAGCCTGACCGCGCTTGTGGTGGCTGTGCTCTACGGCCACCTGTGGGTCAGGAGCTACCGGCGGATGCTCGGGATGTATCCATACCGGGACATCTTCAACGTCTGCCAGGTGGCCCTCTGCTGTCATGCGGTCGGCTGGATCGTCCAGCGCTCTCGGCTTCACCCGCTCGAGGAAGCGGAGGCAGCCACCGATCTCCTGTGGCTAGTGGCGGCGATCGGCGTCTATACCGCGCTCAACAGCCTGCTGGTGGCGATCGCGATCGCGCTCTTCCAGACCGACCGATCGCCGGTCCGGCTCCTGGGGAGTCTCAACGAGAACATGCTGGAGTGGGCGACCCTGTCTCTCGGTGCGGTGGCCGCGTTGTTGCTGAGCATGCACACGTGGCTCGTCGCACTGCTCTTCCCACCGATGTACGCGCTGCATCGCAGCCTGCTGATCCGGCAGTTCGAGCACGCCGCGACGACGGATCCCAAGACCGGGTTGCTCAATGCCGCGAGCTGGCATGAGCTGACGACCAAGGAGCTGGAGAGAGCCAGGCGCAACAACGCCACCCTCGGGTTGCTCATGATCGACATCGACCACTTCCGGCGCCTCAACAACAAGCACGGCCACCTGGTGGGCGACCGTGCCCTGCGGACCATCGCCGATACCCTTCGCCGCACTACCCGGAACTACGACCTGTGCGGACGATTCGGCGGCGAGGAGTTCGTCGTCCTCCTACCCGAAACCGACGCCACCGAGGCATGGAACGTCGCGAACCGGATCTGCGACCGGATCCGGCATCTGGAGATCCAGACCGATACTCCGACCGCCAATCCGGAACGGCTGAGTGTGTCCATCGGCGTCGCGATGTTCCCGCAGACCGGCGAGAACCTCGAGGACGTCCTGCTCGCGGCGGACAAGGCGCTCTATTCCGCCAAGGACGCCGGACGCGACCAGGTCCGAACGGTCTGACCTTCGGTCACCGTTCGCTGAAGGCCACCGCTGAAGGAGAGGGGGTGGTGCCAAAGAGAGACGCGATCATGCCGTTCATCGTTCCGGACGGATCGCAGTCTTAACAGCGGGAATCAGACATGCACGAATCTCTCGGCCGGACACGGACGTATATCTGGAGAGAGTAGGCGAGCCATGACAGATGAGAGCGGCCGTGCCCGCCGTTACATGCAAATCATGGATCAGACGCTCGGGGGAGAGCGGAGCCATCATGAGACGACAGATCTCACTCGTCGCCGCAGCAGCAATCCTCGTGACCAGTGCCGGCGTCGCCTACGCGACGGTGCCGGAGATCGAGGTCACGGTCGGCAGCGACGACAACATCTTCAGTCAGAACAAGCAGAACGAGCCGGGTCTCGCAGTCGACCCGACCAACACCGACGTCATCGTGGCCGGGGCCAACGACAACATCGACATGGAGGCCTGTGACGCGGGCGATCCGACGACCTGCCCGTTCACGCCGGGAGTGGGTTTGTCCGGTGTGCAGTTCTCGCTCGACGGCGGCGAGAGCTGGGTGCAGCCGGAATACACCGGATTCTCCGCCCGCGGCTGTCTCGGGCCGGACGAGTGTGAGCCGGATCCTGCGGGCCCGATCGGGACTCTGCCCCACCATTTCGAGAACGGATTGGTGTCCAACGGCGACCCGATCGTGCAGTTCGGCCCGCGGCCCGACGAGAACGGTGACTTCTCGTGGGGGAACGGGTCGCGGCTCTACTTCGCCAACATCGTGACGAACTTCCCGGGCGAGCCGGGATTCAGGGGCGGTGGCGCGATCGGAGTGTCGCGCACCGACGACATCGCGGGTGCGGCGGCGGGTGACAACGCGGCGTGGATGGACCCGGTGATCATCAGCCGGCAGAACGTGTCGCTGTTCAGCGACAAGGAGCAGCTGTGGGCTGACAACGCCGAGTCCAGCCCCCACTTCGGCAACGTCTACGGCTGCTACGTCGGCTTCCGTGGTGCGGCTGGGTCGGAGCCGGTGCTGTTCTCCCGGTCCACCGACGGCGGCGACAGCTGGCGGGTCAGCCAGCTCTCCCCTGCGACCAACAACGCGCAGACCGGTGGCCGGCAGGGCTGTCAGATCCAGACCGACAGCGCCGGTAACGTTTATGTGTTCTGGGTGGGTACGACTACGCAGGCTCCACGTCGCGACGTGGTCTTCCAGGCACGATCGTTCAACGGCGGCAGGACATTCGAACGGCCCCGGGCGATCATCACCCAGGGCGGGATCGGGCAGTTCGACTCGGTGCAGGGGCGGTTCACCATCGACGGAGTCGTCGGATCGCGCACGAACACGTTCCCCAGCGTGAGCATCGCGAACGGTACGCCGACCGGTGCGGACGCCACAGACCGGATCGTGGTCACCTGGTCCGACGACCAGGCTGGGACGAACCAGGAGACGGCATGGGTGAGTACGTCGACCGATGGCGGCCAGGCCTACTCGGAGAAGGTCGCGGCATCTGAGCCCGGTGATCGGGCCAACCAGCCCGCGATCGCGATCTCGCCCGATGGCGAGGACGCCTACCTGGTTTACAACGCGTACCTCGAACCGTGGCAGGAGGATACGGCTGAGCCCCGGCCGATGCTTGGAGTCGTACGCCATGCCGAAGTCGGCGACCTCAGTACGTGGAACACGCTGCACCGTGGTGCCGAGGGTGACGCCCGCGGATCCAGTGCCAACGGTCTGGCGTTCGAGTTCCTGGGTGATTACAACTACGCGGTTGCGACCCGGGACTTCGGTGCCGCGATCTGGAACGACTCCCGGGAGGCGTCCGCCTGCGACGCGCTGAACGCGTTCCGCCAGTCGCTCGTGGACGATGACCCGATCGCGACGCCGGAGCCGCAGCAAGACTGCGCGCCGACGTTCGGAAACACCTCGCACTTCGCGGGAGTGTACGACGACCCGACGCCGTAATGCCGTAGTCCGACTGAAAGTGCAGAACCCCCGCCTGAGCGGGGGTTCTGCGCGTTGTAGCCCCGACGGGATTCGAACCCGCGCTACCGCCTTGAGAGGGCGGCGTGCTAGGCCACTACACAACGGGGCCGTGCATGGATTGGACGCGACCACTGTCGCCGCGGCCAATCGCTGGGGTACTAGGACTCGAACCTAGACTAACTGGACCAGAACCAGTCGGGCTGCCAATTACCCCATACCCCATAGGGCGCGGCCCTTCCGAGCCGCCGCACGAGGATACCGGAGCCGCGACGATCCGGCCAAAACCGCACGCCGTATACCGTCGAGTCGCTCACCTCCCGCCACCTATCCGGCGGGTCCCGGGGTCTCGGACGCCCGTTCCGGTGGCGGTTGGTCCGGTGGTGGTCCCGGCGTGGTCCGCGGCGTACGCCGGACCCGGCACAGTGCCACGACCATCCCGGCGTAGACCGCGAACTGCCCGATGTCCAGCACCAGCGTGGTCCAGTCCGCCTCGGTCACGCTCAACGTCGCGGACAGGTCGCCGAAGACCGCGGCGAGGCCCAGGACGACCACGTTGTTGACGATGTGCATGGCGATCCCGGCCTCGAGCCCGCCGGTGCGGATGACCAGCAGACCCGCCACCATGCCGAAGAGGAAGCGGTCGAGGAACAGCGGGAGGTTCTGCAGCCCGTGGGCGAACGCGAACAGCAGAGACGTCGCGACCAGCGTGAACCAGCGAAACCGCACCAGCGCACCGAACGCCTGCAGCAGGTAACCCCGGAAGAAGTACTCCTCCCCCGCACTCTGCAGCGGCGACGTGAGTGCGATCACGATCAGGAAGGCCACCACCCTGGTCGTGCTCGTCGGCCCCGCACCCTCGTCTCCGGTCATCTCCTCCGGACCCACGATCGCGAGCACCGCCGTCATCAGGACAGTCGCGATCATCGCCAGGCCGAAGAACTGCCCGAACAGTCCCCACCGCAGCCCGGGCCGCACCGACCCCAGCCAGCGGGGCCGCAGGTTGTGGAGCACGCGCACCGTGAGCCAGGTGATCGGGATCAGGGACGCCAGCGTCAGGTTGACCACCAGCAGGGCCGCCGGAGTGAACTCGCCCTCGAACGCCACGGCGTCGACCAGGCCCTGCATCGAACCGAGCCCGAAGACCTCCAGGAAGAGGCCGACCACGACGAGCGCCAGCAGGGGCGCGACCAGAACCCCGAGCGGAACGGTCGCGAGCACCCCGACGATCGCCCGCCAGGGACGATAGGTCCAGGTGCGCAGGATGCGATGGTACGGCTCGGGCCACTGGTGGGGGTACGGCGGCAGGGGTGCGGGCCGGGGCGGGCCCGGCGGGTATCCCCCGGCGTGCGGCGGCGGCTGGCCATGAGCCGGCGGGCCGTACGTCGGACCGTACGGACCGGGTGTCTGGCCGTACGGATCCGGCGTCTGGCCGTACGGCGGCATACCCGACGGTGTCATCCTCGACCGTCAGGAGGCCGCACGGCGGAGCCGGTCCAGCGATCGTCGCCTGCCCAGCAGCTCCATCGACTCGAACAGGGGCGGCGAGACCCGGCGACCGGTCAGCGCCACCCGTACCGGACCGAAGGCGTGCCGCGGTTTGAGCCCCATTCCCTCCACCAGCCGGCTCCGCAGCGCCTGCTCGATCGGCTCGCTCGTCCACTCCGCGACGTCGTCCAGCGCGTCGTACGACGCCTTGACGACGGCGAGACCGTCCTCGTCGAGCAGCTTCGCCGCGTCGTCGGGGTCCAGCCGGAACCGGTCCTCGTCCACGAACAGGAAGCCCAGCATGCCCACGGCCTCGCCGAGGGTCTGCATCCGCTCCTGGACGAGCGGAGCGGCGGCGCGCAATACCGCCCGCTGGTCGTCGGTGACCTCGTCGCCGAGCACCCCGCCGCGCTGCAGGTGGGGCACGATCCGCTCGGCCAGGTCGTCGGTGTCGAGCGCGCGCAGGTGAGTCGCGTTGATCGCCTCGCACTTCTTGAGGTCGAACCGCGCCGGGGTCGGGTTGACCCGCGCAATGTCGAAGGCCGCGACCATCTCGTCCATCGTGAAGATGTCGCGGTCGTCGGCGATCGCCCAGCCCAGCAGGGCAAGGTAGTTCAGCAACCCCTCGGGCAGGAACCCGCTGTCGCGGTAACCGAGCAGGTCGGACTCCGGCGCCCGCTTGGACAGCTTGCGGTTGCCCTCGCCCATCACGGTCGGCAGGTGCCCGAACCGCGGCATGGTTCCCTCGCCGACGCCGATCTCCCGGATCGCCTCGTGCAGCGCCATCTGCCGCGGGGTCGACGACAGCAGGTCCTCTCCACGCAGGACATGTGTGATGTGCATCAGCGCGTCGTCGACCGGGTTCACCAGGGTGTAGAGCGGGTGTCCGTTCGCCCGTACGAGCACGTAGTCGGGCACGTGCTCGGAGTCGAAGCTGATCTCACCGCGCACGAGGTCGTCGAACGTGATCGTGCGGTCGGGCATCCGGAACCGGAGCACGGGGTCGCGCCCCTCGGCGGCGTAGGCATCGACCTGCTCTCGGGTGAGCTCGCGGCAGTGCCCGTCGTACCCCGGAGTGCGACCCTGCGCGCGCGCCTGCTCGCGGCGCTCGTCGAGCTCCTCCGGCGAGCAGTAGCAGTGGTAGGCGCGCCCCGCCTCGCGCAGCCGGCCGGCCACGTCGGCGTAGATCTCCATGCGCTCGGACTGACGGTACGGCGCGTGCGGACCGCCGACGTCCGGGCCCTCGTCCCAGTCCAGGCCGAGCCAGCGCATCATGTCGAGCAGCAGCGCGTACGACTCCTCGGTGTCGCGAGCGACGTCGGTGTCCTCGATGCGAAACACCATCGTGCCGTGGTGGTGACGCGCGTACGCCCAGTTGAACAACGCGGTGCGCACCAGACCCACGTGCGGGTTGCCGGTCGGCGACGGGCAGAACCGCACCCGCACGCCCCGGCCCGCCGTCGGGCCGGCCCCACCCGCCGTCGTGCCAGCCGGGTCAGTCACGTGCGACCACCTGGTTGGTGAGCGTGCCGATTCCCTCGACCGTCACCGAGACCTGGTCGCCGGGTCGCATCGGACCGACACCGGCGGGTGTCCCGGTGAGCACGACGTCACCCGGCAGGAGAGTCATGACGGACGTGATGTGTGCGATCAGCGTGGGCACGTCGAAGATCAGCTTGCTGGTCCGGGTGTCCTGCTTGGTCTCGCCGTTCAGCGTGGTGGTCAGCGCGACGTCCGACGGGTCGAACTCGGTCTCGATCCACGGCCCCAGCGGGCAGAAGGTGTCGAACCCCTTCGCCCGGGTGAACTGCACGTCCTTGCGCTGGAGGTCGCGGGCGGTGACGTCGTTCCCGACCGTGTACCCGTGGATGACCTCCGTCACCCGCTCGGTCGGTACGTCGCGGCAGATCCGGCCGATCACCACCGCCAGCTCGCCCTCGTAGTGCACGTCCTCGCTCTGTGTTGGGTAGGCGATCGGGTCGCCGGGGCCGATCACCGAGGTGTTGGGCTTGAGGAAGATCAGCGGCTCCTCCGGGATGGGGTTGTCGAACTCCGCCGCGTGGTCGGCGTAGTTCCGGCCGATGGCCACCACCTTGCTCCGCGGCAGGACCGGGGCGACAAGCCGGATCTCGTCGATCGGGTACTGCTCCCCGGTGGGTTCGACTCCTTGGTACAGAGGATCGCCGATGATGGCGGTCACCGACTCCGGTTCTGCGGAGCCGTCGAAGACGCCGTACTGCGGCTCCTCGCCGGTTGTGAATCGGACGATGCGCATGATCACGCAGCCTATCGGGGCCGGAAAGGGTTCGCCGAGCCCGGCCGCTACCCTGCTCGCTGTGGAGCGAACCGCCCAGTGGCCCGATTCGCACGCCGACACCGGCGCGCCGCGCGCATTCGGGGCCACTCGCGTGACGCGACCGGAATGGACGGGCCGCCAAGCCGCGCACGAGGCGAGGGTCGACCGACTGGTCGCCGCGCATCTCGAGCGGCGGCGACGGGGAGAGCATCATCCGGTCGAGGATTTCCTCTTCACGTACTACTCCTTCCGCCCGGGCGCGTTGCGCCGGTGGCACCCGGGGCCGGACCTCGTGCTGGAGGACGTGGACGAGGGGTCGCCACCGGCGACGCGTCGCGGCTATGTCCGCGACGGCGGCGAGGTGCGGCTCGATCCGGCGTACGTCGAGGGCCGGCGCGAGCGCATCGAGTGGATCCGGGATCTGCTGACCGCGACCGCGAACCGCCCGGCGTCGTACGGCTGCCTCGGGCTGCACGAATGGGCCATGGTCTATCGGCAGCCGCCGGAGGAGGTACGGCATGCGGCCTGGCCGCTGAGACTCGGCCCCGAGGGCACGGACGCCGTGGTGGAGTCGCACCGGATCCGGTGCTCGCACTTCGACGCGTTCCGGTTCTTCACCGACGCGGCCCGCCCGCGCAATCTGCTGCGGCCGACTCGCGAGGACCAGCCCCGGACGGAGCAGCCGGGCTGCCTGCACGCGGGCATGGATATCCATACGTCCTAAAACACTAGCATTACCGCCACTCAACCTTGATGCGGTCGGCAATCGGCGTCTTCTTCCTACCTGAGCTCGGCAGGATCCGAACCTCGCGCACGAACGCTTTGAAGAACTCGCGCCGTTCCTGGCCGGTCATGTCCGGCCACAGCTCGCGTGCCGACTGCGCGAGGGTACGCCGGGTGTCGTCTGACACGGCTTCCTTCACAGCCTGCGCCTCTTCCAACGCAGCTAGAATGCGATCTCGATCGGATTCCAACATCTCTGCTGCTGCCTTGTGCGCGTGCTTCGTGATGGCTCCCCGTGCCAAGTCAGCCGCGAGCTTCCCTAAAGCCTTGTCCGTGTCGGCAAGTTCGCGACGAAGGCCACTGACGTCAACCTCTCGGCGGCTGCGGCGCGCCGCTTCCTCGGCGTCCTTGAAGTGCACGCGCTCGCCCCAAGCCTCGATCTCGTCGAGCAAGTACCGCTCGATCGTGTGACTCGATGGGCTGGCCGTATTGACGCAAGACCGTGAGTCGGAGTATCCAGCGCACAGCAGACGCCAACGCTTCTCGCCCTGACCGTCTCGATATGTGTTGACTCGGCATACCAGTCCACAGACACCACAGACGGCAATGCCCGAAAGGGGGCACGGAGATCCGAGGCGCCGGCTCGGTGTCCGTGAACGTTCTCGCAGCACTCGCTGCACTCGCTCGAACAGCTCCTGACTCACCAGAGGTTCGTGCAGCCCTTCATGGATCCGTTCTGTGCCAGGAATCGACCGGGATCCGTTCCTGCGTGACTCCGTGTGCTGGATGCGAACCTTCCCGATGTAGACCGGATTGGCGAGCATGCGCGTCACGGCACTCGGCGTCCGCCGCTTCCCGGTGATCTCCGTCATGTGTGCCGCTATGGAGCGTATGGATTCGCCGTTCGCTGCACGACTGAAGGCGTCCGACACCACGGGTGCCGCCTTTGGATCGGGCGCGATCGGCTTGCCTTTGCCTACACGCCTATAGCCGATTGGGACCCGGCCATGAGTGTGGCCGTTCTCGGCCAGATAGTGGTGCGTCTCCGACCACCGGCGACCTATCTGGTTGCTCTGGAGTTCACTGAGTGCGAGGAACTGCGTCAGCAGGAACTGTCCCTCCGGCGTGTCGTCGAACTGCTCCTTGGTGCTGACAACACGAACGCCCATCTCTTTAAGCTTGGTGATATTCGCTAGTGAGTCGGCAACGTTGCGCCCAAAGCGCGACAGGTCGTAGAGCACGAGAACGTCAATCTCCTCGGCCTCAGCAGCGCGGAAGGCCTGCTGTATCCCTTCCCGAGAGAAATTGCGGCCTGTGCGATCCAGGTCTGGATCAAAGACGACAGCCTCGGTGAGTCCATTCTTCGCTATGTACTCGCGCATAGTCCTCAGCTGCATGTCGGGCGAGTGAAACGCGTCGGGCGCGCGGCCGTGGACGTCTGACACCCGCACATAGAGGCCAGCCCTCTTGCCGTGAGAATATGCCTGCATGCTGATACTATACATCATGCGAGGTAAATCAATGGTTATCAGCTGTGTCGCGGCCAGCAGTGGTCGGGGATTCGACTGCCATTCGTCGCCGTCGAACGCGAACAAATAGGCGAAAGACACCTTCGAGGTCTGGTGACTGCGGCCCCTCCCCGATAGGCGAGTGGACCGGCGCTGCGTCGCGCGCTGTCTCGACAGCCGCGTCTTGAGCGGTCGTCGGTGCAGCTCGACGCTTGTTGCTCATCCGGTTCTCATTCCTTCGTCTCTGCTTCGTCGGCCCAGCCTCTGCTAGATGCTTGGGTCTCCGCGGTTTCGCGGGTCCGACTCTGGGCGCTGATGAGGCAGGTTGTGCACCAGGCGCGTAGCTGGGACGCGGGTCTGGTCAGGTCGTGGGTGGCTGGTACGGCATCGGGATCAGCAGGCGCAACGACGATGCGGCGTGCGCGATGTCCGTTGTTGTTGATCGGGCAGCGTGCGCCGAGCTTGCCGTGAGTGGTGCCGCATTCGCAGCGGTGTCCGGCACGGTCGAGCACGTTCATGACGAGATCGATGCTGTGAGCCGTCATTGGGGTTTCCTCTCGCTCTTAGCGTCGTTTGCCGCCCGCAAGTCGGCGCGGGTTATGCCGCGCCGGTTGGCTCCGGCACCGTCGTCGGCGGTGTCCCACACCTGCTGCGTGGCGATGCCGTACGGCCTGAGGGCGGCGGCGAGCTGCACGGTCGTCCAGCGGTGGTAGTGGGGGGGTCGTAGAGTGGTGAGGCGGTCGAGGATGCGTTCGGACCACAGCTTGTCCTCACCAGGTGCGAAGACCGCGAGCACGTCGGCCAGGACGTCCACCGGCTCGGCATCGGGTCCGTCTCCGACCGCGGTCCCGGTCAGAGTGCATGCGGCGACGCGGGCGGCGTGGGCTTGGTCGATGACCTTCCCGACGTCGGCCGCGCTGGCCATGAAGGTGCGCACGACCACGGCGTCGTCGACTTCGCCGGAGTCGTCGGCCCCGAGCAGCCACCCGACCCCTTTGTGTGCCCGCTGGAAGCGGGAGGCGTCGTATCCGGCGCTGTAGGACCCGGCTCCGAGCACGGCGTCGGAGGACTGGTAGGTCATGGTTTTGAGCGCGAACCGGGTGCCGATCACATCGCGCAGCCGGGTCGGCACCGACTCGCCGTCGGGTTTTTGGGTGGCGAGCACGAGGACGATCCCGACCGCTGGGCCGACCTTGGCCAGCTCGGTGAGCAGGTCCACGATTTCGTCTCCGAAGGTGGGGTCTTCGAAGTAGCGTTGGCACTCGTCGATCGACACCACGATCGGATGCAGGGCGAGTGACTTGCTGCGGGCGAGTTTCGGGGTGATTCTGGCGTCGGGGCAAACATCGGCAGGCAGCTCGGCGATGCGGTCGTAGCGGTCGTTCATGTCGTCGCGGACCGCGCCTAGGTCGTCGCGCAGCGCCTGCACGGTTTCGGTGCGTGCGCCGAACCCGGCCCGGTGGGCGATCTTGGCGAAGCCTCGCCAGTCCTGGCCGCCTTTGCCGTCGTAGACGTGCAGCTCGGTGTATGGGTCCAACGCGGCGGCCAACATCAACAGTCTTGCGGCCAGGGTTTTGCCCATGCGCGGGATTGCCCCGACCAGGACACCGGTGAACATGAGCCGGAGCTCGATCAGCCGGCCGCGCTGGTCCTGGCCGAACGGGAACGGGCCGAACAGGCTTGCTTCGGACTTGTTCTCCGCCCATGGCCACCGGCCCGAGGGTTTGGCGTAGGGGTCTTCGTCGGCGACCCACAGGGCGACCCGGCGCGCTGACCCGGTGGTGCCGCGCACGCGTTCAGGCCAGACCTGTACCTCGTCAAGGTCAAGGCCGGAGGCGATCCTGTCACGCCGTTTGATGGCCTGTTCTGCGGTGACACCCCATGGCAGATCGACCGTGGCGCGCCAGCCGTGACCGTCGCGCTGGATCGGTTGCGGGAAGGTGATCGGGTCGGTGTCCTTGCACAACCCCCCCGCCACAAAAGCACGCGTCACCACGTCGGCGGTCAGCTTGCGCGCCCGAGGTGTCACCACGGCGTGGTCGAGTAGCGGCTTGTCCGAGCGCCGACCGATCAAACCCAGCCCTGCCACCACAACGAGCGCACACGTGGTCTTGAGCCAGGTGCTCGTGGCGGGACTGACCAATACTCCCACCGCGATGGCGAGCGCCAGCAGGCCACCACAGAGTACGAACAGCCTGGAGCGCACGGTTTCGCGGTGGGTGTTCAGCAGTCGCAGGTAGTCGCCGGAGTCGCGTGCGGCGACCGCCGCTGTACGCAGCGGGCGGGACTCGAAGTCGGCCACCCACTTGGCCACCGCTACCACAACCCTTCTGGTGCCGCGCGGCGAGCAGGCGAGAAGTCGTGCGGCGTACTTCGGGGACCGGACCACGTGGTAGGCGCACGTGTGGAAGAGATTGCGGGCCAGCCAGAGCACGGCAGCCTTCCGTTCCTCGGCTGACCGCACCCAGTCCGGCACCAGCGCGCGCCGTTCGGCGGGCTCGGCCCGCCATGGCTCGGGCTCCGCCGAGGGCTCCTGGGTCGGAGCAGTCGGGTCCACCGGGATCGGCCTCCCTATCTCCACGTCCAGGGTTTCGGCGAGCTGTTCGGCTTCGTCGTCCAGGCTGACTGCCCAGTGCTCGGCCGCGATCTGCTGCGGGGTCTGCATGTCACTGCTCGGCATCGTCGCCCGCCTCTTCCAGCTCGGCGTGCATGTCGTCTTCGATGTCGATGCCCGACGCGATCCACGCCTGCCGGGCCAGTGCGTCGGCCAGCTCGGCGAGCGCATCGGCCAGCTCCTCGCGGTCGTGCTCCCACAACCGCGTCGCGTGCGCATACAGCTCGTCCAGCACGTCCGACCATTGCCAGCTCGTCAGGCTCGGCAGCCCGGTCGGTTCCATCGGGATTTCGTTCGCGGCGTTCGGGTTCATCACTGCACACCCCCGAACGCGTCTCCGACGGCTTCGGTCCCCGCGTCGATCACCTGGTTGATCGTGTGCGTCAGATCGGGTCCGAACGGTGTGGCGGCCATCGTCAG
>WHTJ01000018.1 GCA_009377795.1 Propionibacteriales bacterium
GCGCCTCGAGCGCTGACCAAACACACGCCGCACAGACCGCCTTGCGGGTCCCCGCCCGTCACCATACGCACTAGTCAACCGCCGAAGCAGCCTTCTTCAGCAGTCTCCTAGGCGGATCGCACCACTGGTGAAGACACAACGCTGAACATCGTCTATTGCCGCCGCGTCCGCAGTAGCCGAATCGTGGATGGTTCAATTGGTGGCGATCCCCACCCGCCAGCGGTACCCACACCATTCTGGCGACGCCACGAGTCGTCTCGCGGCCAAGGTCGGTCCGCGCGTCTAACACTGCTGGCTTGAGGTCGAGCGTGCTATCCGGGAGATGGAGGACATGGTCGCGAAACGCGTCGTGCCAAACCTCACCGCTTGCCCGCAGGGTCCGTCGGTGCTCCACCGAAGCCAATCTCGTTGCCGTCGGGGTCGCGGTAGGTCTCCGTCCGCACGCCGTTCGCGTAGGTTTCGCGCTCGATCGGATCGAGTCCTCGCCCGGCGATCTGCGCGACGAGCGCGTCGAAGTCATCGACGAAGATCGTGTGCATGGCATGACCGGCGTGCTCGAATCGCTCCTCGATGAAGACTGACCGGTGCTCGGCGAGTTCCCACACCGCCTCGGTCGCGCTCGCCACAGAGGTAGGCGGCGAGCCCAGCAGTCGCTCGTACCAGGCTAACGCCCTGTCGTAGTCGCTAACCGCAATCCCCGCGTAGAGGTCAAGAGCCACACTCGAACCCTACCCGCACGTCCGTGCCCGGGTGAGACAGCCAAGTCGGATCCTCCGTGCCCACGAGCGGCCACCGGGAGCCTGCTCGCCACCTGACGCGTGGTGGTCGGGCGCCGGTCTTGACGTCCTGTCTGCTGCTCATCTCCCGGATGCTCAGGCAGCGAAGCGTACCGGCCGAATCCGTGCAAGCGACCGCCGAGCATCCGGAACGCGCCGCCGGTTTCGACCACGGACAGCTGCGCATCGTCGCCAACCAGCAGCAGTTTCGCCCCAGCCTGGTGTGCTTGCCGGGCCCGCTCTAGCGCCTAGCATCCTGTCTGACCGGTGGCGCCGATCACGCCTGAGACCGTGCAATCAAAGCATCCCTCGAATAGCCGCTAGAGATCGCGTTCGCCCTGGTCAGACTTGGTTTTAGGGTGCTAGCGGGAGTGCTAGACCTAGCAGCAGCATGCCTCTCCCCTAGCACCTGCCGCTAGGACACATTCAGGCGGCCCGAGGGTTCAGGCAGAGTTGGGAGAGGGTACAAATCCCCCCTCGGACACGAACATTCGAAGGCTATCGATCCGGCGCACACAGCAGCCTCGACGACGGCCTCGGCTCGCCAGCTGGCAGATGGTGTCAGTGCACTGCCGCCGTGGAGATCCGTAGCCAGGCCGTGGCGGCCTGGCTATGTTATTCCGTCGGATAGGGATGCGTGGTCTCTGCAAGTACGCTCGCCGCGCCGCCGTCGTGTGTATGAAATCCTCCCGAGGAAGCACCTACCCATGTAGGATTTCATACATGCCCGCAGATGTTGCGCTCGATCGTCTCCGGCGACTCGACCCTGTCTTCCGGTCCAAGCAGGCGATCGCCGCCGGTGTGTCATGGCGTGACCTCTACCGGCTCCGAGATAGTGGCGAGCTGCTGGAGCTATCACGCGGCCTCTACCAGCTGGCCGACAAGGCCGGGACGGGTTACATCGACTTCGTCGCGGTGTGTGCGCGGGCGCCTCACGGCATGATCTGCTTGAACTCGGCGCTGGCCTACTGGGATCTCAGTGAAGAGATCCCAGCCGAGGTCCATCTCGCCGTCCCCGAAGGGTCGCATCGCCCCAGGATCGACTACCCACCCACCCGCATCCACGTCTTTCGAGCCGAAACATTCGAGGACGGCCGAACCGTCGTCGCGCTCGAACGCGGTGAAACCTTCTGGATCAGCGATCGAGAACGCACCGTTGTCGATGCCTTCCGGCTCCGTCATCTGGTCGGCGAGGACCTCGCGCACGGAGCACTTCGCCGATACCTGGGCAGCCGCCCCAAACTGGCGCGGGTCGCCGAACTCGCGCAGACGCTTCGAGTCTGGACGCCCCTGTCCAACGCGCTGAATGTGCTACAGGGATGACCCAACCCAGCCGAGGGAGCACAGCCGGCCGCACCTACCTCGAGCTTCGGGCCCTCGCTCGACGTGACGCCCGCGCGACGGATGAGCTGCTGACACTGTATGTGCTGGAGCGGTTCCTCTATCGACTGTCGCGGTCTGTGCATCGAAACAGGCTGGTGCTGAAGGGCGGCATGCGCGCCTCAGAACTTGAAGGCACGAGAAATACGTGAAGAGGCTCTGTACGCCGGCGTCCGAATCGTCGTCCCCGACCACGTCCACCGTGCCAGACAACCGCTGCGTGTCGATGTCAACGTGGGCGACCCCGTCACGCCGTCACCAACCGAGATCGACTACCCGGCCCTCTTGACCGAGCCGTTCCGAGTCGTCGCCTACCCGATCGAAACGGTCCTTGCAGAGAAGGTCGTCACGATGATCGACCGCGGCGACACCACCACGCGAGAACGAGACTTCGCCGACGTCGCCTTACTCACCAGACGCCACGACATCGACGCTCAGCGCCTGGCCGCCGCAGTGGCGGCCACCGCCAGCCATCGCCAATCCGAACTACGACCCCTCGCACAAGCCCTCAACACGCTGGCCGGTACCCGGCAAGCCGACTGGGACCGCTACGTCAGACGGCCGGCCTCCAAGACCAGGTCCCCGAGACCTACGCCGACACGATCTCCGCCATCATCGACTTCGCCGACCCAATCCTGAGCCGAACAGTCACATCCGGACACTGGAGCCCCGCCAGTCGGACGTGGCAGACGTAGCTCGTCTCCCTTCATTCCAACCATCTATCCGATCGGAGTACGGCTTCGACCCACCGGCGAGCGGGATGACGGCGACCTCGGACTTGTCCCAGGAATGCTCGGCGATGATGTGCTGCTCGACGGCGGAGCTCGCGAGATGGGCGGCGGTCTCCGCGTCGCCCGCGGTGGTCATCACGCAGCAGTGGTCGCTCATGGCATTTTTTTTGCAGGCTGGTTGGGTCAGATTGACGACAGCAAGAACGCCGCACCGAATTGCCTATTCCCCTGCATCCGCGTGTGTCGACGCGTAACCTCCGGACTGCAGGGGCTCCCTTTCTCTGCATAAGGAACCCCCACAGGCCCTTGGGCTTGTGGGGGTTCCTTCGCGTTGTCGGTCAGTTGACGGACGCGCAGACCACCCAAGGCCGTACGACCTGCTCGGTAGCGCCGTTGTTTACGACCTCGACCGCCCAGGCGTTCGGCGCGAAGGAGCCAGCCTCGTCATTGGGTCGGGTCGTACACCACCTCGCCGCCCTCGACCTGTGTCGGCTGCGAGGACTGCACGTACAGGTCGGGGATCTCTGGTTGCAGACTCCCACGCAGTCGTCAGCGGATGATCAGGGCGTGTTCGCCGGCTGGTGCGAGCTCGCCGATCACGGGGGCATCCGGTATCTCGCCGGCCAGCAGCAGGCCGCCGGAGGTCTGCGCATCGGCGAGCAGGAACGCCTCGTCCTCGCCCACCGCCGACAGGTCCGAGTACGCAGCCACCCAGTCGAGGTTGCGTCTCGTGCCGCCGCTGACGTAGCCGTCCCGGACAGATTCTCGTGCGAGGTCGAGGTAAGGCACCGCAGCCGCGTCCACGATCGCGGTGACGCCGCTCGCCTTCGCGAGCTTGTACAGATGTCCGAGCAAACCGAAACCGGTGACATCGGTCGCACAGGTCACCCCGGCGTCGACAGCGGCGCGAGCGGCGTCGCGGTTGAGCCGTGCCATCGTTTCCACCGCCTCCGGAAAAACTTCACCGGTCGCGTTGTGCCGGTTGTTCAAGACGCCGACGCCCAACGGTTTGGTCAACGAAAGCGGTTGCCCCGGTTTGCCGGCGTCGTTGCGCATCAGATGCTCGGGATCGGCGATTCCGGTGACAGCCAAGCCATACTTCGGCTCCGGGTCATCGATGCTGTGCCCACCCGCAAGATGACAACCGGCCTCCTGCGTCACGGTCAATCCCCCACGCAACACCTCGGCCGCCAGCTCGAACGGCAGCCGGTCACGCGGCCAGCCCAGCAGATTCAAGGCGACCACCGGGCGACCGCCCATCGCGTAGATGTCGGACAGCGCATTCGCGGCCGCGATCCGACCCCAGTCGTAGGCGTCGTCCACCACCGGGGTGAAGAAATCGGTCGTCGCCACCAACGCCTGGCCGCTTTCCATCCGGACCACGGCGGCGTCGTCACCGTCGTCCAGGCCCACGATCAGCTCACCGACGGGGTCGGAGACCGGACCGGCCCCCACGAGACCGGCGACGACCTCTTCCAACTCACCAGGCGGGATCTTGCATGCACATCCCCCACCGTGCGCATACTGCGTCAGCCGAACGGTTTCGGTTACGGTCATCACTTCATCTCCCACATTGATTCACGCGTGGA
The DNA here is from genome assembly GCA_009377795.1 of Propionibacteriales bacterium. Classification (GTDB taxonomy): domain Bacteria; phylum Actinomycetota; class Actinomycetes; order Propionibacteriales; family Nocardioidaceae; genus WHTJ01. The sequence continues at coordinate 4,477 of WHTJ01000018.1, forward strand.
CATCCTCGACACCAGGCGGCTCCGGGGTGCGAACCGGGATCGGCACGGGCAGCGTCGCGAAGGCAATCAGCCCGGAGAGAAGCCCTAGCCCGGCCAGACTCTCCAAAGTGTGTACGGTGCCAATGGTGTCTGCCAAGTAGCCGACGAACAGCGCTCCACCGACGAAACCGAGATCACGCCACAGCCGGTAATGCCCGATCGTCGAGGCTCGCAACTTAGGGGTGGCGATGTCTCCTGCGGTCGCGAGCAGGACGGGGTAGGCAAGTGCCGTACCTGCTCCGAGAAGAACCGATGCGATCAGCCATCCGGTGAGGTCACCCGCGAGCACGAGCGCATAGAGACCGCAGGCCTGCATGAGCATTCCACCCACGATCGGTCGGCGTCGCCCGTGGCTGTCGCTGAACGCCCCGGTGAACGGTTGCAGCAGAGCCCAGCTGGCTGGATATGCCGCAGCGAGCAACCCTACTGTGGCGATGGACAACCCGTGCTCATGAAAATAGACGGGCAGCAGCCCCCACGCGGTCACGTCGACGAGCTTGCTGACGAAGCCGGCCTGGGAGATCCCGCCGAAGGCTGCCGGTCCGTACGACGCGCGGCGCTGGTCCTCCACGCCGCCTTCGTCGATGAACACCGCCGTTTCCTGTGCGAACAAGACCGCGGTGATCAATCCGAGCACAGCGAACGCTTCACCGAGCAGGAAAGGCGCAGTCCGCAGATCGGCGGCAGCGGCCACGACACCGGTGAGATAGGCGAGCACCGCCGCACCGCCGTAGCCCGCGAACTCGTTGAGCCCGACGGCAAGGCCGCGGCGGTGTGCACCGGCCACATCGGCCTTCATCACAATCGTGGTCGACCAGCACAGGCCCTGCTGGATCCCCAGCAGCACGTTCGCGACGATCACCCAGCTCCACGATGGTGCGAATGCGACCATCAACGGCACCGGAAGTCCGACGATCCAGCCGCCGACGAGGACCCGATGCCGGCCGAACCGGTCGGCCAGCCACCCCGCCGCGAAGTTTGCCGGTGACTTAGCGAGACCGAAGGCCAAGATGAACGACAAGGTGGCGAGGGCTGAGCTCAAGCCGAACTGTTCCTTGGCGAGTACGGGGAGCACAGTGCGCTCCACACCGACCATCGCACCGACGAAGGCCACCTGCACGAGCAGCACGAGAAATGAACCACGGTTGTTGAAGATGCCGTGCCGAACGTCCTCCGGCACGGTCGGCCAAGGTCGGAGCCGTGCCATGTTCCAACCCATTCAGTTGCTCCCGTCCGCTGCCGGTTCCGCGCTTCTAGACTTGCGCGAGTCCGATAGTCCCAGCTCACCAAGCAGGGACGCCCAAGCCGCTCGCTCGCGGCGGGGGTCGACCATATCGCGCAGCTTTTCGCAGCGCTCGACCAGCTCGGAGTAGAGGCCGTCGCGGTCTTCCTCGACCGCGCGCAGCAGGTCGGCCAGCCCGGCGGCGTCACCGACGTCGAAGTAGCCCGGGTAGTCGTCGCCGAGCAGACCTTGAGAACCGGGTATGGCCGTGGACAGCACCGGGACACCGGCGCCGAGCGCTTCCGACACGACGTTGGCGCCCCCCTCGCTACGCGAGGTAAGGACGAGTAGCCGGCTTCTAGCGAGAACGTTCAACGCGTCGGGGCGTGGAAGCTCGCCCAGCCAGTCATAGCGCGGGTTCTGCGCGGCTTCGACGCGGGCCTGTTCGGCCAGGTGAGGGTCGAGGTCGGATCCGACGTGTGTGATCAGGATCTGTGACTCCGCCGGGAGCCGTCGTGTCGCTGCGGCGGCAAGCAGTGGATCCTTCACCGGTCGAAGGTGTGCGAGCAGCGCGACCTCGAATACGTCGTCGCGTATGGGCCGAGGCGGGATCACCGGCACGGACTGGACGATGACCCTGCCGAGATCACGGAGATCGCTGTCGAGTTGCTGCAGTCCCTTTGGTTGCAGCACGACCAGCCGTGCCGCCATCCTCAGAACATCCGGGTCCACGCCAGCGCTGGCAAGATCCGGGTAGAGGTCGGTGCCGGTCAGCGCGAGTACGACCGGCGCGTCCGGATGCGCGGACCGAAAGGCTCTGATCGCGTCCGCACTCTTGCGCGCGTGCAGCGCCACCAAGGCTGCATAGTCGCCTTCGCGGTACCGATCGGCGCAGACCACGTCGTGGCCGAGTGCGCGTAGGACTCTCGCCCATCGGTCTGCCGTCACACCATTGCCGTTCGCCGATCCCGGCGCTGCGGGACTGACCAGCAAGATCATGCAGCGCACGTCCGGAAGCCTGCGAGCACGTCGCGCCGTTCGGGGGTGAAGTAGTTCCGCATCGTGGATCGAACATATCTGCCGCGGGTGGCCCATGCCCCACCACGGAGCACCTTCCGCTGACCGAAGAACTGCTCGGAGTTCTCGTCGTAGGCGTCGCGCTCGAAGTTCGGATAGCCGACGAAGTCGCTGGCCGTCCACTCCCACACGTTGCCGATCAGCTGCCGGCAACCATCTGGCGAGTCGCCTTCCGCACATGCACCGACATGCACCGGACCGTTCGAACGCCAGTCGGTGGCGGCGTGCGATGGCTCGGGCAGGTTGTCACCCCAGGGATATTGGGGTCTGGGCTGTTTGCCCGCAGCAGCGGCGAACTCCCACTCCGCCTCGGTGGGCAGCCGCCTGCCCGCCCATCGGCAGAATGCGTCCGCCTCCCACCAGCACACATGGCTCACGGGCAGGTCCGGCTCCAGGTCGACCCAGCTGTCGAAGTGCCTTCGCTGCCAACCGTCGTCGCCTGCACGCCAGTAGGCAGGGTGGGTCGCTCCGGTCTCCGCCCGCCACGTGCCACCATCGGACCACAGGCCGAGGGTGCGGTATCCCCCGTCGTCGACGAACTGCGCGAACTCCGCCTGCGTCACCGCCGCTTTCGCCATCGCGAACGCAGGCACCTCGACCGGGTGCGCCCACTTCTCGTTGTCGTAGACGAACGGGTCGGACATCAGTCCGCCCAAAAGGAAACATCCGCCGCTGAACTGAACGTCGCCGCGCCAGCTCGTATCGGACGGCTCGAACGCCGCATCTGCATCGGTGAGACCGGGCAAGGTCGGCAGCGGGAGTCCAAGGGTCTGCCGCGTGTAGGTGAGCGCCTCGCTGTGCGTGTCGTGGTGATGCACGGAGTAGCGCGCGAAGTGCCGGACGACGTCATTGGACTCCGGGCCGGTCACCGCGTCGGCAACCCTGTCCGCAACAGTCTTCACATACCGGACGGTTTCCTCGCGGCTCGGAAGATTCAGCCACCACCGGGTGTCATGCGGAATCGCGCCCGAGTCATAAATCGCGTCGCCGAACGGCAGGATCGGGTCGTGACCACAGGCTCGTCGCAGCACGAACAACTCCTGAAACCACGAAATGTGCCCGATCTCCCAGATCAACGGGTTCACGGTGGGCAACAGCGGCCCGACCATCTGCTCGTCGGTCAGATCTTCGACCAGCTCGAGCACCCTGCGTGCGCCGTCGACGGACCATGCGGCCAGTTCTTCATGAGATACGTTCACGCGGAGACGCTAGGGCACCCGCGCTGCCAGCACGCTGTGCATTGTCTGCGTGCCGACATTCTCCCGTCGGCCGATTGCATGCGCAGTCAGACCACTCGGGCGAGGCTCACTGCGAATCGCTCGCCGGAGTCCGTCCACCACCGGTAGGGAGTGAACTTCGCGGCGTGCAGCTCCGCGTCCACGCCTTCGTGCCGGAACTTCGCCGACACCTCGGTGCGCAACTCCTCCCCCGGCTTGAAGAGCACGGAGAGTTCGGCGCCGCCGACCCATGCCTGCACGGCACGCTCGGCCCGCAACCGCATCTCGACCCATTCGTTGGCCGGATCCCAGACCGCCCGATGCGCAAAGGCGTCGAGCGCAAAGTCGGCGCCCAGCTCCCGGTTGAGCACCCGCAGGACGTTGCGGTTGAACTCCGCGGTCACGCCGGCGGAATCGTCGTACGCGCGCAGCAGCACATCCGGATCCTTGACGAGATCCGTGCCGAGCAGCAGCCAGTCGCCGGGCTCGAGACTCGCGCGAACCGACTCGAGAAACCTTGCGCGTTCGTCGGGCAGCAGATTGCCGATCGTGCTGCCGAGCAGGGCCACCATGCGTGGCCCTTGGCTACGCGGAACACTGAGTCGATCGGTGAAGTCGCCCACGACCGCGTGTACACCGAGGTGTGGGTAGTCCACGGCGGCCGTGTCCGCGGTCTTACGCAACGCCTGCTCTGACACGTCGAAGGGTACGAACCGACGCAACATGCCGGTCTCGGACAGCGCGTCCAGCAGGAGCCGGGTCTTCTCCGACGATCCCGAGCCAAGCTCGATCAACGTGGCGGCCTGCGTGACGTCGGCGATATCGCTTGCGTGCGCGGTGAGGATCTCTCGCTCGGCGCGCGTCGGGTAGTACTCGGGCAACCTGGTGATCTGCTCGAACAACTCGCTTCCGCGCGCGTCGTAGAACCATTTCGGCGGCAACCACTTGGGGGCCGCCGTCAGTCCGACCCGGACATCGCTACGCAATGTCCGGGCCACATGGTCTGCGGCAAGCCGAACGTCGATGACGGGTCGACGATCGGTGCTGTGGCCGGAGCCGACCCGGGCGGCTACCCCCTCAGCCATTGCGGCCGGCCGCATCCGTCGTTCGACGTCGGGACAAGTCGGGGGGCGTGGGCTTCTCTGCGGTGTTGCCCCTCCTCATGCGAAAGTGCCCAACCAGGTCGTGATCGCGTAGAGACCGGCATAGGTGCCGATGGCGATCGCCACCATAGCCGCCAGGTGCCATCGCCAGCGACGTACTCCGGCCACATTGCATTGGTTGCGCCGACGGAGAGCCAGCCACACCAGCGCGGCCAGTACGGCGAGGCCGGCGAGACGGAACCACCAGGCGTAGTTGTCGTACAGGTCGTTCGCCCAGACGAACGCCGTACCCGCACTGACCAACCCGAGCAGTGCCAGCACGGTGGGGCCGACGCAACACATGATGCCGACCAGGCCACCGGTAATGCCGATCCGCCATAGCGGCAGTTGCTCGGTGCGGGACTCCGCTTGCGTGACGTCGTCGCCGGCGGCCCGGTCCGATGTGGTGGGCACGATCCGCTGCACCCCTTCCTCGGTCTCTCCACAGGATCCCATCACCTACCCACAACGGATGCTTCGCGGAGTGTCAGCGGGCTGACAACAGCGTCACGGACTGAGGTCCGCCGACCGCCGTTGTCTCATTTGACCCTACTCGGCGGAACAGCCGAAGTGCACTTCAGACCCGGGGCCGCAACCACGAGCACCGCGGGCACATCTGGGCCCCGGTGTGGCCGCACTGGCCTGGTTCGGCGATTCTCCCCATGAGTTGTGGAGGCCTACGCTCGCGCCTCGGTGGTGTCGATGCTGACTTCGGACTGCAGCGTTCGGTGCACCGGGCACTTGTTGGCGATTTCGAGGAGTCGCTGCCTCTGGTCGTCGCCGAGAGCGCCCTCGGGGCTGATCTGACGTTCAATATGGTCCACCATGCCCGCCTGTGTCTCGCAGTCCGCGCAATCCTCGGCGTGAGTTCGTGAGTGCCGCAGCGCGACACTTACGTGGTCGAGAGGCCAACCCTTGCGGTCCGCGTACATCCGTACCGTCATCGAGGTGCAGGTACCGAGCGCGGCGAGAAGCAGGTCGTAGGGAGTGGGACCCGTGTCGGCGCTTATCGGCGCCTGCTGGCGGAGAAAGCAAACACCGACTGATTCCAGCGCAGCCCGCCATCGGGGCACGATTCAGAGGAGGCCCTCCTCTTCGAGCCAATCCTGCGCGACGTCCTCGGCGCGCTGTCCATCAAGGTCCACCCGGGCGTTCAGCCCAATGATGGTCTCGGTGTCGAGGCGCTCGACGATCGGTGCGACGAGCTCCTCGATCTGCCTACCGGACTCCTGGTAGGTCTCATCGAGCATGGTGATCGCCGGTAGGTAGCTGATGAAGGCGTTCGCCTCATCCTCGAGGATGACCAGGTCGAGCTCCTCGATCCGTGGTTCGGTCGCGTATACCTCGCCGAAGTTGCACTCGCCCTCGGCCACTGATGCGAAAACAATGGCGTAGTCCATGGAGGTGACGAGCTCGCGTGGCCACTCGAAGTCGTACGTGCGCTCGACCGCAGCCAGACCGTCCTCACGCTCTGCGAAGGTCGTATCGACGCACAGGGTCATGTCCGCCTCGCGTGGCTGTTGGAGTTCAGCCAGCTCCGAGAGCGTGGTGACACCCAAATCCTCGGCCACCTCCTGGCCCATGACGATCGCGTATGTGTTGTTGAACGTGGCCGGCTCCATCCACCGGACGCCGTTCTCCTCCAAGTCGTCAGCCGCGACCTGCTGGTAGAGCTCGCCGGGGTCGACATTCGGGTCGACGGAGTCGTGGCCGAGGAAGTTCGTCCACGCTGTCCCGGTGTACTCCCAGTAAAGCTGGATCTCATCGTTCAGGAGTGCCTTGCGCACCTGAGCGGTGGCCGGCAGGTCGCGAACGTCCACGCTTGCGCCCGCATCTTCGAGTCGATGGCGCGTCATCTGGGCGAGGATGAAGTGCTCCGTAAAGCCCTTAGTCCCGATCGTGAACTCTTGCCCCGCAAGCGGCCCTTCCCCGGTTGCATCTTCTCCACAGGCGGCGACGAGAAATCCGAACACGAGCCCGAGTGCGATGTTCCGTATTGTGCGTGTGACTCGCATCTTTCTCCTTCGTGTTGAATTGATCCGATGCCTTATAAGCCGCGCGGGCGCAGGAACCTCTCGACGACCGCGCCCGCCCAGTCGGCCAGGACGGCGATCCCCGCCGTCGCGACGAAACCTGCGACGATGATCGTCGTCCGGTCCGACTCGTAGCCGTTGATGATGAGTACTCCGAGTCCGCCCGCGCCGACGAGCGCGGCGATCGTGGTGGTCGCGACGGTTAGCACGAGTGACGTCCGCACACCGGCGAGCATGATGGGCACGGCCAGCGGCAGCTCAACCCGGCGTAACACCTGCCAGCCGGTCATGCCCATGCCGCGCGCCGCTTTCAGTGTCTGCTTGTCGACCTGGTCGAGGCCGGTGAGCGTGCCGCGCAGAACCGGCAGAAATGCGTAGGCGGCCATACCGAGGATCGCGGCAGTCCTTCCCGCGCCACCCGGTGTGGATCCGGGACTTTCGATGAGCTGCAAGAAGATGAGCACCATCGCCCCGAAAGCCGTCGTTGCCTGTGCGATGTTGGCGCCGATGGTCGCCAACACGATGAGGCTGCGCCAGCCCGGACGGGTCAGAACGATGCCGAGCGGGATGGCCGTCGCAACAACGATGAGCGTTGCGCTGAGCGCGACGTCGAGATGCTCAAGGGTGAGGCGACGAAGCCTCGACGCATTGAGCAGCCCCCGCTCGGTGAACCCGAGTTCTTGGCCGTCGATCCACAGGTACGTGAGCAGACACGCGGCGCCGACAACGAGCGGCTTGGTGACCAGCAAGGGCCACGTCAGCCCGCCGCGGCGCGAGCCCTGGGCCGTGGCACGGCGACGGGTGCCGGCGCGTGCCGACGCGCTGTTCATCGGCGGGCGCCCCCGTTGCCCGCGGCCCGGTCGACCTCGACAAGTTGATCCTCGGCATCGGCGCGCATCGACCGCACCGCACGGTTCAGCGTCTCGATGTAGACCACACCGCGGTAGCGTCCGTCAGCGTCCACGACGACGGCGCCTCCGCTCGTGGAAATGAGCATCTCCTGGAGCGCCTGCTGCAAAGAGAACTCGTCCTGGAGCACAGTCTGGATCGGCTCGCCGGGATTGGAGAGTCGGTCGGTGCCCTCGCGCAGTGCCGACGTACGGGCCCACCGCCGGGGCCGCGCCTGTTCGTCGAGAACCAGCACCCACTCCCTCGATATATGCCGCAGCGTTTCCTGCACGACGGCCGGCTCGTCGTCGAGGCGGAGCTTCGGCCAGTCGTCGAACGTCTCTATGTCTCGGACGCGTGCGAGTTGGAGCCGCTTCAGCAGGAGTCCCTCGCCAAGGAAGCCCTCCACGAACTCGTTCGCGGGAGCCGAGAGGATGTGCTCAGGAGTGTCGTACTGCGCGATATAAGAGCCCTCACCGAGGATGGCGATGCGGTCGCCCATCTTGATCGCTTCATCGATGTCGTGCGTGACAAACACGATCGTCTTGCGCAACTCCGACTGGATGCGAATGAACTCATCCTGCAGGTGTTCCCTCGTGATCGGATCTGTTGCGCCGAACGGCTCGTCCATCAGCATGACCGGAGGATCCGCAGCGAGGGCGCGGGCCACACCCACGCGCTGCTGCTGACCTCCGGAGAGCTCTCGTGGATAGCGCGTCGCATGGGTGGCGGAATCGAGGCCGACAAGTGCCAGCAGCTCGTTCACCCGCTCCACAGTCCGCTGTTTTTCCCAGCGGAGCAGACGGGGAACCGTTGCGACGTTATCGGCGATCGTCATGTGCGGAAACAGCCCGCTCTGCTGGATCACATAACCGATCCGTCGGCGAAGCGTGGACACGTTGACGCGGGTTACGTCTTTGCCCTCGAGGAAGATATGACCCGAGGTCGGTTCGACCAGCCGGTTGACCATCTCCAACGTTGTCGTCTTTCCGCACCCCGACGGTCCTATGAGTACGACGAGCTCTCCTGCGGGCACCTCCAGCGTGAGATCATCGACCGCCCGCAGATCTCCGTAACGCTTGGTCAGCGACTCGAGCCGGATCATTGGTTCGGCTCCGGTCGCGTTCTGTCCAGTGGCCGTCATCGCAGACCCCTTCCGGTGGTGAATTTGCCGATGCCGCGCAGCGCGCCGTCGAGCAGCAGTGCGACCGCCACGATGCAGACGATCGCGACGATGGCCTGCGGTATCGCACGAGGTGTCCCAATCGCCTTCAACGCGTTGAACAGGAGATAACCCAGACCGGGTCCTTCGACGTACCCCCCGATGGTCGCCATGCCGGCGGTCAGAACCGTTGACACCCGGATGCCGGCAAGGATGACCGGCCAGGCCAGCGGCAATTCAATCCGGGCAAGCTGCTGCGCGAGGGTCATCCCCATGGCCGCAGCGGACTTAACCACGGCCGGATCTACTTCCTGCAGGCCCGTGATCGCGTTCCGCACGATCGGCAGCAACGCATAGATCACTACGATGAGCAGAACCGGAGCAGTGCCAATGCCTAACCACGGCGTTACGAGAACGAAATATGACAAGGAGGGCACGGTGTAGAGCATGTTCGTCACCGTCATCGCTGTCTCGGTCGCGAACCCGCTGCGGTAGACCACGATTCCAACGAGCACTCCTACGGCGGTCGCCAGGATGATGGAGAGCGTGACAAGGACGAGGTGCTCAACGAACCTCTCCAGCACGTCAGCCCAGGCCACCTCCAGGTATGACCACACGGTCATTTCGTCGCCACGTCTCTACCTCCATCTCTGAGACGCCGGCCAGCATGCAAGTCGGCTCGCGCTGGGTGACATTATCGCCCTCATCCGCGTGAACGAGCGGCAATCCGTCACTTCGGGTGTGCCAAGATCGTGTAAGCCCACAACCCGGAGGAGGGATGATGGGAATCCTTGACAAGCTCAGGTCTCGGTCCAAGGGCGCCCTCGACAGCGCCAAGGACAAGCACGGCGACAAGGCCGCCGAGGGCGTCGAGAAGGCGGGCCAGTTCATCGACGAGAAGACCGGCGGCAAGTACCACGACAAGATCGACAAGGGCGTGGAGAAGTAGAAGACATCGCAGGGTGCCGCGGCGAAGCTTGTCAGCTGCCTGACAGTGATATCCGAACTGATCTCGGTCTGCGCTCGATTCTGAGCCCCATGGCAACACGCCGGGACTGTCAGCACGCTTACAGTGTCCATCATGGACGTGTGCCACGCTTGAGGCGTGGAGCTGCCCGACCTTCCCCCCTCGGCGACCAAGGGACCGCTACACCTGGTTGGCGGGAGGGCGCCCGACGATGCCGCCATTCGCCAGGCCGCGTGGGTTGCGCGCTGCGTCGGTCGTGGAAACGACGCCCCGTTTGCACATGAGGACCTCGCCGCGCTCGCGGCAGGTCTCAGAACCACCTCCGTCGAACGAGGCGGGGTCATCTTCCGTGACGGTACGGCAGCCACTGGAGTCTGGATCGTGCGGCAAGGGCGGGTCGAGCTCTCCGTCGGTTCAGGGCGCAGACGCGCTGTCGTGTACATCTTGGGGCCGGGTGACGTCGACGGCGACATTCAACATCTGCTCAACATGCCGATGGCATACACCGCCAGGGCGCTTGACGATGTGACCGCCTTGTTTCTGAGCGTCGTGGCCTTCGAGACTCTGCTCGCCACCAGGCCCGCGATCGCTCGAAGATGGCTATCCAGCGTCGCGATGAGACTTGCCGCCAGCCATGAGCGGATCATCGGGATGCTGGGTCGCTCGCTCACCGAACGGGTAGCCGCGCTGCTGCTGGAGGAGGCCGTCGATGGCGCCGTCACGCTTCCCCAACGGACATTGGCGGCGATGCTCGGCGTCCAACGACCCTCGTTGAACAAGATCCTGAAGGATTTCGAACGTCGCGGACTCGTCCGGGTCCGGTACGGCGCAATCGACCTACTCAACGCGGAGCAGCTCAGCGTCCTCACGGGATGAGGCCGATCCGAACATACGCATCGGCTGGGCACAGAACCAGCAGCCGCGCAGTCAAATAGCTGGCTGATGCGATTCGTCAAGTGAACGGTAGCCTCGTCTGTCATGGCTAGGGATGAACGCGGCGCGACGCCGCGGGGCGCAGGGTGATGGCCGACACCGACAAACGTTCAGACCGCAAGCCGGCCGACGAACGTTTCGACCGCAAGACGGTAGCCCTGCTGAGTTTCGCGCACTTCGCCCACGACACCTATCCGGCGTTCCTTGGTGTACTCCTCCCCCTGCTCATCCCGAAGCTGGACATCTCGCTGGCGGTCGCCGGCATCCTGGCAAGCGGGATCCGCTGGACGAGCTTCCTTCAACCGCTGCTCGGGTACCTGGCCGATCGCATGGACACCCGCTACTGGGTCATCATCACCCCCACCGCGACAGCCGTGCTGATGAGCCTGGCAGGTACCGCACCCGGCGAAGCCATGCTCCTCGTTCTGCTGCTCATGACCGGGATCAGCCACTCCGCGTTCCACCCCTCGGCGGGGGCCATGGCCACCCGGGCCGCCGGACAGCGCTGGGGCAAGGCGATGGCCTGGTTCATGACCGGCGGCGAGCTTGGCCGGACGGTAGGCCCGGTGTACATCGCCGCGGTGATTGCGCTGGTCGGGCTCGAGAGAAGCTGGATCGCGTTCGCACCCGGACTGCTGGCGTCGATCCTGCTCTATCTCCGGCTCGACCGCGGCCCGACGGTCCGCATCCCGCCGCCTGGACGCATCCGGCAGGTTCTCCGAGAAGGGCGGGTTCCGGTGGCCGTGCTGTCGCTGGTGACCTTCGTCCGGGCGCTGGCCAACGTCGGCTTCCTGGTGTTCTATCCCACCTTCGCCACCGGCGCGGGGGTATCGCTGTTGACCGCCGGCGCTGGGTTGACCCTCTACGAGGCCGGCGGCGCCTTGGGCGCGTTCATCGGCGGCACCATCTCAGACCGCCTCGGCCGGCGGTGGACGATGGCCATCGGCGTCGCGCTCGCCGTGCCGGCGCTCGCCGGCTCCGTACTTCTGGGCCCCACACTGGTCGGCATCGGCCTGCTGGCGATCGGCGGGTTCGCACTGCTGAGTGGCCAGTCGGTCGAGCTCGCCACGATGCAGGAGATGTTCCCCGACAACCGCAGCTCTGCGGTGGGGATGACGAACTTCATCCGCAGTGGCGCGGCGATCGTCGGGTTGGTCGCCATCGGTGGGCTGGCGGACATCATCGGTCTGCGTGAGACGTTGCTGATCGCGACCGCGTGCGGCTTGATCGCTCTGCCTGTGCTGGCTCTGCTGCGCCAGGTCCAGCAGGTCGGCGTCCGTCCGTAGGTCGCCGGCCAAGCGGTGCCGGAAATGTTCGGGCGCGTGCGGGAGGGGGATGCTCGCGTGCGGGATCGTCGCATACCTCGGTCACCGGTCGGCATTGGACGTGCTGGCCGACGGGCTGTCGCGGCGAGTATAGGGGGTGCGACTCCGCGGGTGCGGCCGTGGAGGTGCCGGGCTTATTCGCGCCGAGATTGCACTTGTGGTCGACCAGATGTGCAATCTCGGCGGGAGGGATTCGACGAGATGGTGAACCGGTCCACCATCAGGTCGTCCAGGTCGACCAAGACCAGCGCCGCATCACGCCCTAACCCGCACGCGGGTGGGAGGTGAGCCAGTCGAGCACCTGTCCCGCATGCCGGTTCGGCGGGAAGACGGGGTAGAACACGTGCTCGATCACGCCGTCGGCGATCACCAGCGTCAGCCGCGAGTACAGCCGGTCGTGTCCGGGCGCGGAGAAGACCGGAAGGCCGAGCGCTTCCTGGAGCGCGAACGACTCGTCCGAGAGCATCGGAAACGGCAACGAGAGGCGGTCGACGACCTCCGTCTGGTACGCGGTGGACTGGCTGGACAGCCCGTACACGTGCACCGCCCCGGCCGCTCGAAGCTCCTGGAAGTGGTCGCGAAAGTCGCATGCCTCGGTCGTACAGCCGCGCGCACCGGGAATGCGATCCCATCCTTCCGGCAGGTCGACATCTGGACGGCCGGTCATCGGGTAGACGTACAGGATGGATCGCCCGGAACCGAGCCGGCTCAGATCGACGCGATCCCCGGCTGTGCTGGACAGCGGCAGCGCGGGTACGAGCGTGCCCGGCAGATGGTCGGCGGCACCGTCGTCGACCGGCACGGGAAGGTCAGCGGGCAGTTGCTGCGGGTTCGTCATGGCCACCTCCTCCCGACCACGTTAGCCTGCCCCTCGGCACCGGGTCTGGTCTCTTTCGCACCGCCAGCTAGTTGCCGTACCCGTAGTCGAACGCAGCGCACCCGTCGGACACGTTGAAGCCGACGTCCGCGGTCAGGTCACCGTCGGCCTGCACCGGGCCGTTCTCAGCGCCGGACATCGTGAGTACGTCGAACGAGAGGCACCCGAACCGGAACAGCCATGGTTCGCCGGCAGCGTCGGTGTAGTTGTCGGTGTGCCCGTCGCCCGAGTCGCTGAACCCGCTGTCCCCGGTGTCCGCGGTCCACGCCGCGTCGTTGAGGTTCGGGGTGTCACTGAGCGGCTCCGGCTGGGAGTCCAACGGCGTCTGCGCCGGTGGGTTGTCGGTGCCGACGTTGCCGTAGCCGTGGGTCTCGTCGGTGTAGACGAGCGACAGCCCTGGGGCGAACCCGATCGGGTCACGGTCGTTCTGCCCGCGGCCGTCGAGGTCGAACCCGGACCGGTCACGCAGCTCCATGTAGTACGCGTGGTCGGCCGCGGACCCGGACACCGCTGAGATGTAGTTCCAGCCCGGCGTGCACACGGCCGCCACCCGAGTGGTGTCCTTGCAGCCGCCGTTGTAGAACCGCGGGTCGTCCGGTCCGCCGTCGTCCTCGAGATCGGTCTCGAGCAGGACCTGGTCGCCGTCGGGTGTGGTCGCGGTGACGGTGATGTCGTCGATGAACCACGCGGGCCGGGCGAGGCCGGCGTCCGTCGAGTACGCGAAGCGCAGCACGCCGTTCTCTGCACCGGCGAGCTCGCTCACGTCGTACTCGTCGGTCAGGAACACCGGCTCGGGGTACTCCCCCAGCAGCCGGTCGGTCTCCTGCGTACCCGCCTGGTAGGACCCGCTGGTGCCGGTGATGCCGTTGCCGAACCCGCCCTGGCAGCTGTTGGCATTGGGGTTCTGGGTGGCCGGCGTCGTGAACCCGCGCTCGGACGGGTGGGACTGGTAGGTCTCGCCGCCGTCGGTCGAGGTCAGCACGAACCCGTAGTCGAAGTCCCACTCGATGTCCCAGTGAGAGGCGAACGTGAGCGTGACCGTGCTGCCCTCGGGCAGGTCGGCCAGCCCGGGGACCGCCAGGTCGAGGTTGTGGCCGCCCTGCGGCGGGCAGCCGAAGTCGTTGCCGGAGCCCGACCACCAGGCGTGCGCCAGGCTGGCACCGTCACCGGATGCGAACTTGTCCGGATCGATCAGCTGCCGGGCGGGCAGCTTCGCCACATACGCCTGCGCGTTGTGCACGTCCGGGCCGGAGAGGGTGTACGGCGTACCGTCCGGCGTCTGCCAGGTGATCTGGTGCGTGTCCTCCTTGGAGTCGGTCCACCCGGTGACCTCCCGCTGGCCCGGCTCCAGCACCTCTGGCACGACCCAGCCCAGCTCCTGGCGGGAGAAGATGTCCATGTGCTGTGACTTGTCGGTGGCCATCAGGTTCCAGTCGCCGTAGGTCTCCCGGCTGCCGAGCGAGTAGAAATCGGGCAGCCCCAGCGAGTGGCCGTACTCGTGCGAGATGACGCTCGCCGCCTCCATGGCCGTCTCCGGGTTGACGTTGTACGGGCCGACCCGGACGAAGACCGGGAAGTCCGTCGACTCCGTCGTCACCTGGACGCGGGAGGCCTTGGTGTAGAACAGCTCCCTGCCCTCGTGATCCTTCAACTGGTCGTCGGAGATGTAGCCCTTCAGCCCCGTCTCCGGGTCGGTGTAGTAGGCCTCGAGGGACGACGAGTGGGGCCACACGTTGTCGTACGGCACCGTGTCGTAGGGGCAGCCGAGCGGTCCGAGCTGGGACGCGCCGTGCCCGCCGCATCCGGCGTACACCACCATGAAGAAGTCGACGACGCCGTCCTTGTCGGTGTCGTAGTCGGAGTAGTCGATCTCCGGGTCGGCGACCTGCGCGGCGTCGTACACCATCTTGCCGGTCGGGCCACAGGCCGAGTCGATGTCGAACAGCAGCCCGATCCCGGTGAGCGCGCCGGCCAGCGCGGAGCCGGTTCGGTCGTCGCCGTAGTAGTCGGTGGTGCCGGGCAGTTGGTAGAAGCCGTCGCGGATCCGCTCCGGGTACGCCGGTGAGCCGGCGAGGTCGGAGGCGCTGACCCCACGGCAGGTGCCCTGCGGCTCGGGCTGGGTGAACTCGAAGCCGGGCCCGTACTCGAAGCCGCGCGTCACGACCCCGGCGGAGGGGACGTCGCCGTGCGGGAACAGCTGGCCCAGTGAGATCTCCTGATAGAGGTTGAACGTCGAGCCTTCCACGTCCGGCGAGTTGATCACGCGTGCGAGCTCGTCGCCGGAGTTGTCATCCTGGTGCGGCCGGTCGAGGAAGTCGACGGGTACGACGGGGAACGGCCGGTCGCCGTACCGGGCGGTGTCGTAGGCCTCGGCAGGTGGGATCACCTTCGGTCCGTGGCTGGTCGCGGTGAGCCGTTCGCCTGGGCCGCTGTAGGTGAGGGTCGCGGTGCTGGACAGGTTCTTCCACACCACCTGCGGGTCCTTGCCGACGCCGTCGGCCTGCGCCTCGACCAGGAGGGTGCGCACGGTCGGGCCGGCCTGGGGACGACCGATCACCTCGCCGAGCTCCCACGTGACCCCCCGCGGTCGCACCCGCACGGTGCCCGCACCCCGGGCGGGGACCGCTCGGGTGAACGACGCGCCGTCGGGCGCCGGAATCGTCACCCGCACCGCGTCGAAGGCCTGGTCGGAGAAGTTCTTCACGAAGATGCGGAACGGGTACGACTCCCCGGGCCTCACCCAGCCGACGGCCGACACGAAGCTGTTCTCCAGCACCAGACCGTCCGGAGGGGTGACGATCGTGGCCGAGCCGGAGCCCGCTTCAAGGGCGGCCCATTCACCCGTCGACGGGTCGGTGTAGGCCGCATCGACGACCTCGATCGCGACCGACGCTTGGTAATCCGTGGTGGCATCGGCCCGCACGTCCGCCGTGAGCTCGCCGGGGACGGTTGCCTCGAACGAACCGTCGTCGGCCGCGGTGAACCTGCGCGGCGCGCCCGCTTCATCCGTCACCGGATGTGCGGTGCCGTCCGGGGTGACCAGACGCAGGGCGACCGTGGCTGGAACGCCGGTCTCCGAGGTCGTGTTGGCCGTGGTGTCGAGCTGGGAGACCGTACCGGTGACCGGGATGTCGTCGCCGGGTCGGTAGCCGCCACTGGTCCGCGCTGGGGTCAGGGTGGCTCCCAGGCGATTGTGCCCGAAGGTGGTCTCTCCGGCGGGGCTGCCGTCGCTGCGGACGACCGCCCGGATGTCGCCCGCCGGCCAGTCGGATGCGGGCGTGAGGCTGAACTCGTACTCGCCGCCGTCGCGCTGGGTCACCGGCGCGGTGGCGAACGGCTGGTCGGCGCCCGGCCCGAAGAAGGCCACGTCGAGCTCTCCCGGCTCATCCGAGACGGAGAACACGGAGAACCCGCAGTCGTCGCGCGCGAAGAAGGGGTTGGCCGAGACATTGAGACCGACGCCCGTGCACAGCGGTTGGCCCTGGGGGAACTTGAAGAGCTGGAAACCGGAGGCGATGGGTGCAGCGTTGTCGTCGGTACCGGGTGCGGCGGCCGACGGAGTGGTCGCGATCAGCACCGCAACCAGCGTGATGAGTACGGCGCCGAGAGTCGCCCGGGCCGATCGGCGCGGCGAGGCGGAAAGACTGCGAGTCATGGCGTGACACTCCTGGTATGGCGCGCCCGATCGGACGTTCCCCCAAGCGAATCGAGTTGTGGACTCCTTAACGATCCACCCATCACCTGGTCACGTACGGAAAGTCGGAATCCTTCCCGTACGACCGCATTCGGCGATCGGCGTCGCCGACCAGGCCCCGCGCCTCATCGCGTCAGAGCGCGTCAGCCGCTAATACCCCGGTGCTTGCTAGTCCGCCGGATCGTCGGTCAGGTTCGACCAGAACGCCGCCTGGCCGATCAGGGTCCATTCGCGTTCCGCGTCTCCTCGCGAGAACGGGTTCGTCGCGAAGGCCAGATAGCGGCTGCCGGCGGTGGTCTCCCCGTGGGCGACCACCGCCGCTCCAGCCGCGGCCTCCTGCCGATCCCGCCACAGACCGGCGACGAACAGGTCGGTCGTACTGCCCAAGTAACGGCCGTCCACCGTGGCGCTCGCCGGCAGCGACGTGAAGTACGTGACGTTCCTCGGCAGATAGAGGAAGTCCTCGGACGGGTATCCACCCGTGAGCGGGCCGTCCGTACCGGCGTTGCTCCACTTCGCGATCCCACCACCGGCCGGCTGGCTCTCCTCGGTGATAGCCCCGTCGATCAACTGCGGGTCCGCATTGTTGAGGAACGCAAAGTTGTTCGTGGACTGGCTCGTGCCGATATATCCGCCGCCCCGCTCGAAGAACGCCTGCAACCGAGCCCGAGCGGTCTCGTTCATCGCCGACGGGTAGTTCTGGCCGGCGTTGTAGATCACGTCGAAGTCCTGCAACGGATCGGCCGGCGCGTTCTGCAGCGAGTTCTCGCCGGCGACGACCGACACGAACTCGGCGTCGTCCCCGAATGTCCGCTGCAGCGCCCAGAGTGTGTCGTTCATCGTCGGGTTGGAGCTGTTCACCAGCACCGCGATGCGCGGCGCCTCGGCCAGCCTCGTCGCCTGTGGCGTCGCACCTCTCCCCCGTTCGAAGGAGAACCCGGCCTCCCTACCCGCAGCCTGCAACGCCCGCACCGTCCCCGGGTCGTTCCCGAACACCAGCGAACCGGCCGGCATGGGTCCACCGCTCGCACTCTCGAAGCCCTCCTCGGCCACCTCACCGTGCACACCATTGCGAAGCAGTCCGAGGACGGCGCGAACCTCCGATGGCCCGCGCAGCGCGACGGTGTACCAATCGGCCGGCCCGGCCTGTACTCCGCCGACCAGCTCGTTCGTCGAGGAGACGGAGGCTGTCTGCGGGTCGAACGCGGCGTCGCCGCGGGGTACCTCCACGACATCCGCGCCCCAGATGTGCGCGGGACTCCACGCCCCCGGCGGTGCGTAGAGCCGGGCGATGCGCTCCGAGATGTCCTGCCCGGCGCTCAGTACGGTGAGCGCGAGCCCGCGGAATGCCTGGTCCATCCACACGACGTACGACCGCTCCGGGAACGTCCTGCCGTCCCAGGTGAACGGTCGGCTCGTCCTGCTCACCTCGACGCCATTGTCAAGCAGCCACTGCACCAGGCGGTTCGCCTCGGCGTCGCTTCGCTGAGTGTCGGCACCGGGTACGCGTGCCGCGGCCGGGCCGTCGAACGGGATCGCGTACGCCTTCGGGTACGGGATCATCCAGTTGTGCTGCTCCTCGGTGAAGCCGCGTTCCGCGATGAGCGGGTCGTCGCAGCAGTTCACGCGTTCCGCGTCGGTGACACCGCGGCGGAACATCTCCACCTGGTCGTGCAAGATGCCGTTGCGGTTCTCGATCCAGTACCGGGCCGAGGAGTAGAACGCCACGTACTGCATGCGCTTCGAGCCGAACCGCCCGTCGCACCCCGGACCGGTCCTGCACATCTCCACGGTCTGGATGTCCACCGCCCACGTCGACGCGTGCCCGGCGACGTAGAAGGGGCCCCAGTCGTCCCAGCCCTCCGCGAACTCGGGGCCGGTCGGGGGTGGACTGGGTTCGGCGAACTCGTTCCAGTCGTTCACCTGGCGGATGGGATCCATGCCGATCGCGCCGAGGTCCACATCGTTCTCGTCTACGCGGCGCTGGTTCCAGTTGACGAGGATGTCGTACTCGTACCCGGGATTGTGCGGCTTGGTCATCGACTGGATCGCGCCGACGCCGCCCGTGTACCCGTGCATGGTGATCCCCACCGGCGGCAGCCACTTCAGCATGTTCGTGATGCTCGCGCGCATCTCCGGCTGGCCCTGCACGATGAGATCTCGGTTCAGGTCGAAGCCGTTGGCGTTGAAGCGGGTCTCGTCGTGTCGCGCGTCCGGGTTGATGGTGGGATGCACGATGAGGAACGAGTGATCGAGGAGGGTGTCGACCGTGGGGTCGGCGCCGTACGGCGTCGTCACGAGGTCGCGGATCACCTGCATCGCCGCGTCGGTGCCCTCCTCCTCGTTTCCGTGGATGTTGGCCTCGATGATGATGGGGATCTTGACGTCGTCACCCCACTCGGCGATCAGCGACTGCGCCCGTTCAGGGTCGGTCAGCATGAGCGAGCGCAACGTGCGCCACCGCTGGTAGCCGCGTCGCTGCTGCTGCGTCTCGCGGGCGTTGACCACGACGCCGTACAGATCCTCGCCGCGCACGGACTGCCCGATCACCGAGTACGACATTCGGTCCGGGACTCCGGCCGCGCGGGCCTCCGCCGTGAACTGGTCGAGCGTGCACTTGACCGCGTTGCCCGGCATCAGGGCGAGCGGCGGTCCCTGCTGCTCGGCCTCCCCTGAGCCGGGCACCGGCGGCTCGCACCACTCCTCGCCGTACGTCGGTCCGAGCCCGGGTGAGATGGGGTTGCCGTCCCATGGCGGGACCAGCTCCTGAGTGATCGCCGCTGGCTGGACCGCTGAGACTGGAATCGTGAGCGCCAGCGCCGCGAGTAGCAAAGCCGACCCGCGCGCCGCCGTACGGAAGCGTGATTGCATAGGGGATCCCTCCGGCAACGCTCAGTATTCTGCGCGAGAATGGCGCCGTCAACCCCTGATCTTCCGTCGATACCCCGCGCTACCCAGACGATCTTCTTGAGCTGGCCTGGCGCTCCCACAGGAATTCTTTCGGCGGGTCCGCCTCACAGCTCGCCCCGCGAACAGCGTTGCAGGGCGTTGTCCTCAGCCGAGCCGCAGCGCTCCTTCAACGAAGACCGCGCGGTCCATGGTGGCCGTGAGCCGGTCTGCGGTTCCCCACGCCCGATGGGATAGTCGCGCCGCTCCCAACAAGCAAGACCCCCGCCCCCGGCGTGCGCCGGGGCGGGGTCTGTGGCTGTTTCCGGTCGGTCCAAGAGGGGATCAGTAGACCCGCCGGAACCTAGGGAGTCGTCGGGAGCGCCGCCACCCTCACAGCGGTCATCGACACGTCGGTTGCGGTGCCATCGGCGATCGTGGTCCGGCATTCCAGGGCGACCCGACCGGTCGCGATGGCCAGTCCTCGCGAGCCCGCACGATGTCCTCGTGACTGCGGCCGACGAAGTTCCACCACATGACGATCTGCTCCTCGAACGGCTCGCCGCCGATGAACAGAACCCGTGCCGCCTCACCCGCGCTCACCGCGAGGTCCGACCGATCCCGGCCGAGATAGAGCAGCGGACCTCGACCGAGCCGGACGCCCTCGATCTCGACCTCTCCGGACAACGCGAGCACGGCGTACTCCATGGCCGGATCCAGCGGCAACCGGGTATCGGCACCCGGGGCGAAGGCGACCTCGGCACCCACCAACGGGCTGTGGATCCGTGCCGGCGACACAGCACCGGCGAAGTCGCCCATCAGAGTGGTCACGGTCACCCCCGTGTCGGCCCGCGTCGGCAGCTCGGCATGGTGCTCGAAGGCGGGGTCGACCGCGCGGTGGCGCTCGGGCAGGGCCACCCAGAGCTGGACGCCATGCAGCGCCGGCGAATGCTCGGGAGGCGTCTCCTTCGAGTGCGAGATGGCCTCCCCGGCGGTCATCAGGTTGAGCTGGCCGGGCCGGATCAGCTGGTGGCTGCCGAGACTGTCGCGGTGCATGACCTCCCCCTCGACCAGCCAGGTCACCGTCTGTAACCCCATGTGCGGATGCGGTGGCACCCGCATCCCCGACGAGGCGGTCAGATCCTCGGGTCCGAACTGGTCGACGAAGCACCACGCGCCCACCATCCGGCGCTCACGGCTCGGAAGCGTACGGGTGACGCGCATCCCCCGCGCACCGCCCAGCACCACCTCGCGGCCCGACAGCAGCTCCCGCACCGGCTCCGCGGCAACCCCGGCGCGTCCTCCGCAGAGCGACTCCTGCGGATCCCGTTCGAGATTGCTCACGGCTCAACCGTACGCCGCCGCCGGCGCTCCCCAGCGCGACCGTGGCGGGCCCGCGGCGGAGCCCTGAGGGCGCCCCCGTTCCCCGTAGGCCGGAGAGACGTCGGAAATGCGCGAGCGACGCGCTTCGTTATCCGCCGCTCCATCGGCTGCTATATGTACTTTTACAGCCATGACGTTTCTAGGGGTGAGAACGTCCTCCTGGCCGGCTATGGCTGCCGCAGCGATCGGGGGAACCCTGATCCTGCTGCGGTACGACGTAGTGGCGCTCGATCTGGCGGTCTACGCCGTCTACCTGGGCACGACCGTGGTGCTCCCCGGCGTGTTCACCTGGCGGCTGCTCCTGCGCCGGCTGCACACGGACGACGGAAGACAGCCGACCGGGCTGGAGGATCTCGCACTGGGGTCCATCCTCGGGTTCGGTGTCCAGCTACCCGTGTACCTGGTCGGGGTGTGCGTGGGCGTACCGCTGCTGTTCCTGGTCCTGCCGGTGATCGTGCTGGTGGTGTCCGTGACCCGGTTCGGCCGCGACATCTGGACCCTGCCCACCGGCAAGGTCCCGCCGCAGGCTTCCTGGGCGCTGGCGGCGCTGATTGTGTACGGGCTGGCCTGGCTCGGGAGAAACGCATTCAACCGGCGGCCGCTGTCGCTTCGGCCGGCGCAGTCGCCGAGCATCGACGAGACCTTCCACCAGGCTCTGGTGTCCGAGCTGTCGATGCGGGTCCCTCCGGAGGTCCCGTTCCTGCTCGACTCCCCGCTGGACTACCACTGGTTCGTACACGCCCAGATGGCGGCCGCCGGCCACTTCACCGGGATCTCCTCGGTCGTGCTGATCCGGGAGCTGATGCCGGCCATCGCGCTCGTCCTCGCCGTGCTCGGGCTCGGCGCGGTGGCGCTCAGGCTGACCGGCCGGCCGATCGCCGCGGTCATCGCGCCCGCGCTCCTGGTCGCCGGAGTCTTCCACCTGATGGGGCCGCACTACGCCTCGTGGCACTTCACCGAGCCGTTCCTGTCCAAGAGGTACGTCTCGAGCCCGTCCCACCCGTACGGCCTCATGATGTCCATGCCGGCACTCATGCTGCTGCTCGAGGTGCTGGACCCCGCACGCAAGGCGGGTCGGCATGTGTGGATCGCCCTGACCGTCGCCCTGCTCGCCCTCTCGGGGGCCAAGGCGACCTTCATCCCGATCTTTCTGTGCGGAGCGGCCGGCGTATGGCTCTTCTACGCCGTTTTCCTGCGCCGGATCAACGGGACGGCGACGGGGCTCGTCGGACTGCTCGTCGCGGTGGCGGCGTTCGCCCAGTTCGTGTTGTTCGGCGGGCAGACCGGCTCCATGGCGGTGGACCCGTTCGAAACGGTCTGGTCCGCGCTGCGGCAACAGCACATGGCTCAGTCGCCGAGAGCGTTCATCGGCCTGACGGTCGCGATGCTGATGGGATGGCTGCTGTACGGCGTGGGCGTCGTCGGGCTCCTCACGCGCGGACGCTGGCGCGATCCACGCCTCCTCTGGATGTCCGTCGCCATCCTGGCCGGAGTGACGGTCCCGTTCGTGTTCTATCGCACCGGGCTCAGCCAGCTGTGGTTCCAGCGAAGCGTGGCCGAGCTCCTGGTGCTCGGGTCGGCCTGGGGGATGGCCTGTCTGCTGCCCAATCCGCTGACCAGGCGGCACGTGCTGTTGTACTCCGGCCTGGCCGGCGCCTCGGGGCTGGCCGCCTTCGGGACCGCGCTCTACCTGGAGTCCACCAGGCGGGTGGACAACTACGCGCGGGCTGAGACGGTCATCCTCACGGTGGCCACGCCGTTCCTCATCGTGGCCGGTTTCCTGCTGGTGAGGTGGGTGCTCGGTACGACGCGGTTCCGGCGTCCCGGAATCGCGATCGTGCTGACGATCATCCTCGGACTGGGGGCGTCGAACGTCGCGGCGCTCGTCTACGACACGGCCACCCGGCAACCGGTCGTGTCTCCCAAGGTCAACTACCTGTTCGCCAAGGGTGGCGTCCGGGCGGCCCGGTTCATCGCACGGCGCTCGTCCTCCCCCTACGACATCGTCGCCACCAATGTCCACTGCGTCCGCCCGACGGCCGACAGATGTGACAACCGGAACTTCTGGGTGAGCGCCTACACCGAACGCCGGATCGTCGTCGAAGGCTGGGGTTACACCGCCATGACCAACGCGTCGTACGTGCCCGACGAGGCCAACAAATGGCTGCCGGTCCCGTACCCGGAGCGGCTAGCGATCAACGACGCCGCCTTCACCGACCCATCCGTGGAGTCGGTCGGGCGGCTCGTGGACACCTACGATGTGCGGTGGCTGTTCGTCAGCAAGAAGTACCCCGCCGACCTGAGGGGGCTGTCGGCGCTGGACGGCGTGCTCGACAAGCGGTTCCACAACAAGAACTACACGGTCTTCGAGGTGAGCTAAGGCGTTTCTCGCGCCGAGATTGCACTTCTGGCCGACCCGGGCTCGGCCAGAAGTGCAATCTCGATGCGACTGGTCGCCGGTCAGTCCGGCGACGCGCCCAGTCTCCGGCCATCTGGAGGGTCGGGTGGGCCATCGGCGATACTCGGTCCCGTGCGAGGGATCATCTTGGCCGGTGGCGCCGGTACGCGGCTCCACCCGGTGACGCTCGGTGTGAGCAAGCAGCTGATTCCGGTGTACGACAAGCCGATGATCTACTACCCGCTGTCCACCCTGCTGCTGGCCGGTATCCGGGACATCCTGGTGATCACGACGCCGCACGAGGCGGAGGGTTTCGAGCGCCTGCTCGGCGACGGAGGCCGGTTCGGTGTCTCCTTCACGTATGCCCAGCAACCCGAGCCGCGCGGTCTGGCGCAGGCGTTCACGGTCGGGGCGGAGTTCATCGGCGACGACCAGTGCGCGCTGGTTCTCGGAGACAACGTCTTCTACGGCCAGGGCCTCGGTCGTCAGCTCGAACGGTTCAGGCACATCGAGGGCGCCGCGGTCTTCGCGTACTGGGTCACCAATCCCGAGGCGTATGGCGTCGTGGAGCTCGACGACGCCGGAAAGCCCGTCTCCCTACAGGAAAAACCGAAGGAACCACGCAGCAACTACGCGATACCCGGTCTCTACTTCTACGACAACGACGTAGTGCACATCGCCCGTGAGCTCAAGCCGTCGGCGCGCGGCGAGTACGAGATCACCGATGTCAACCAGACCTACCTCGACCGCGGTGAGCTGCAGGTCCAGGTGCTCCCCCGCGGGACCGCGTGGCTCGACACCGGCACCTTCGAGTCGCTCAACGACGCCAGCAACTTCATCCGCACCGTGGAGACTCGCCAGGGCCTGCGGATCGGCTCGCCCGAGGAGATCGCCTGGCGTCAGGGATTCCTGACCGACGACGAGCTCAGGGAACGGGCAGAGGCCATGCTGAAGAGCGGGTACGGCAGCTACCTACTGGAGCTGCTGGAACACCGCGACATCCCGGGCAGCCGCGCCCGCGGAGCGGCGTCGACTAGCGCCGGAGCGTCGCCCGCTCCCTGAGCGGCTCCCACCAGCCGCGATTCTCGGCGTACCACCGCACCGTGTCGGCTAGACCCTGCTCGAAGTCGACCCGCGGCGAGTAGCCCAGTTCGGCGCGGATCTTGTCGATGGTGACGGAGTAGCGCAGGTCGTGGCCCTTGCGGTCCTCGACCGAGACCACCCGATCCCAGTCCGCGTGGCAGGCCCGGAGGAGCCGGCCGGTCAGCTCGCGGTTGGTGAGCTCGGTGCCTCCACCGATGTTGTAGACCTCGCCCGGCCTCCCCCGCTCCAGTACGAGGTGGACCGCCCGGCAGTGGTCGTCGACATGCAGCCAGTCCCGGACGTTGGCGCCCTCGCCGTACAGCGGGACCGTCCCGCCGTCCATCAGGTTGGTCACGAACAGCGGGATGATCTTCTCCGGGAACTGGTACGGCCCGTAGTTGTTCGAGCAGCGGGTGACGCACACCGGCAGCCGGTGGGTCCGGAAGTACGAGCGGGCGATCAGGTCGCTGGACGCCTTCGACGCCGAGTACGGCGAGTTCGGCTCCAGGGGCCGGCTCTCGTCCCAGCTGCCCTGCTCGATGGAGCCGTACACTTCGTCGGTGGAGATGTGCACGAACTTGTCGACACCGTGCTGGAGCGCGGAGTCGAGCAGGGTCTGGGTACCGACCACGTTGGTCATCACGAAATCGGCCGCCCCCATGATGGACCGGTCGACGTGGCTCTCGGCGGCGAAGTGCACCACGCCGTCCACCTCGGCCATCAGCTCGTCCACCAGCCGGCGGTCGAGGATGTCTCCGCGCACGAACCGGAGTCTGGGGTCGTGGCGTACGGGCGCCAGGCTGCCCTCCGTGCCGGCGTACGTGAGCTTGTCGAGCACGACCACCTGCTCGGGGGCGGACAGCCCCCATGCGTCACCGAGGAGGCCGCGCACGTAATGGCTGCCGATGAAACCGGCCCCGCCGGTGACGAGAATTCTCATTGCGTTGCCTTCAGTACGTCGACGAATGTGGCGACCACCCGTTCCCGGTCGTCGGCGGACAGGTTGTTGTAGAACGGCAACCTCAGCAGCCGGCCGCTCACGTCGTCGGTCACCGGGCACTCGGTCGCCGCGGCGACGAACCGGCGACCGCCGTCGGAGCTGTGCAACGGCACGAAGTGGAAGGCCGACTGGATCCCCCGGTCTCTCATGCCCTCGAGTACGGCGTCGCGGGTCGCCCGGTCGGGAAGCAGTACGTGGAACAGGTGGTACGCGGACTCGCAGCCGTCCGGGATCACCGGAAGTCCGAGCCCGAGCTCGTCGGCGTACGGCGCCAGTCCGCTCGCGTAGTACTCGAAGAGGGCCCGTCGCTTCGCCTGGATGACGTCGCGCTTCTCCAGCTGTGCGCACAGATACGCCGCCAGGGTGTCCGAGAGCCCGAAGGACGATCCGACGTCCTTCCAGGAGTACTTGTCCACCAGCCCGAGGTAGAAGGCACGGCGGTTCGTGCCCTTGTCGTAGAGCACGCGGGCACGGTCGACGTCGCCGCCGTCGTTCAGCAGCAGGGCGCCGCCCTCGCCGCAGACGACGTTCTTGGTCTCGTGGAAACTCTGCGTCGCGAACCGCCCGAGGCTGCCCAGCGGCTCGCCGTTCCACCGGCCGAAGAGACCGTGCGCGTTGTCCTCGATCACCGCGACATCCGGCCGGCCCTTGAGCACCTCGCGGATCCCGCCGACGTCGCACGGCACGCCGGCGTAGTGGACGGGTACGACGGCACGGACGGTGTCATCGAGCAGGGTCGCGAGATGCGCGGGATCCATCCCGAGCGTGCGGGGCTCGATGTCGCAGAACAGTATGCGCGCACCCTGGCGCACGAACGCGAGCGCGGTGGTGGTGAAGGAGAACGACGGGACGACGACCGTGTCTCCCGGCTTGAAGTCGAGCAGCATGCCGGACAGCTCCAGCGCCGCCGTACAGGAGGTGGTCAGCAGGACCTCCTCCGCGCCGGTCGCCTCCTTCAGGAGAGTTCCCGCCCGCTTGGCGAACGGACCGGACGAGGACGTGTGGCCGTCCTCCAGCGAGGCCCGGATGTACTCCAGCTCCGCGCCCTCGACCGAGGCCCGGTTGAACGGGATCGTCGTCTGCATCTCGCTACGCTTCCTCTGCTGGCCAGGGCAGCTCGCGGTTCAACCGGCCGCGCAGCCGCCGGTCACTCGGCGCGAAGTACTCCCGCAGCCGCCGTACGAGCCCGGCGTCGAGCTCCGGCTCCGGACCCTCGCTCGCGTTGACCCGCTCGACCTCCCCCGGTGGTTGAAACTTCGGGTCGACTCCCAGCGCTTCGTACAGATCCTGGACCGGCGACCAGCCGTCCACCAGCTCCTCGAGGAACCGCACGTGCGCCCGTCCGGGAAAGCCGGCGAGCCACGGCTCCAGGTAGTCGATGTAACGGCCGCGCTCAAGGTATGCGTACGGCGAGACCGACGTGAGGGCCGGATCCCACGCCCGCGGGCCCTGGAGGTTCTCCTCGAGCGCCGTCGCAAGCGGGCGGTTCTCCAGGCCGTGCGCCGTGCTGAACCGCCAGTTCGACACCGCTCGGGCGACCGGGTCGCGGAGCTGGACGACGATCTCCGCGCTCCCCAGCGTCGCCGCGGCCCGCCCGGCCGCCTCGCCGGACTCGAGATAGCTGGTGCTCTTCTCCCCCAGCAGGGCCTCCGTCGTGGCGTGCTCGAAGTAGGTCTTGCGGTACCAGTCCAGGCCGCGTCCGGCCAGCTCCTCGGACATGAAGATCTTGGGTTCGGGACGCGACGGGCGGGCCATGGTGATCTCCGGGTGCGCTTCCAGCAGGGCCCGGAGGCCGGTGGTGCCGCAACGCTGCGCCCCGATGATCAGCAGGTGGCGGCTCATGCGATCTCCCCGCTCCTGCGCTCCGGTCGCCCGGCGGCCGTGTCGTGTGGTTCGCTCGCGGGTCGGCTCACCCTCTCGACGATGTGGTACGTCCGGTCCGCGCTCACGGCGTTCAGGGTGCGGATGACGTACTCGCCGAGCATGGACAGCAGCGCGATCGTCACGCCATTCAGAACCGACAGGAGCACCACGACGGTGGTCCAGCCGGGGACCCGGGGGCCGAAGAAGATGCCCTGGACCAAGTAGAAGAACCCCAGCAGGAAGCTCCCCGCGGCCACGACGAACCCGGTCAGCGCGGCCAGCCGGAGCGGGAACAGCGAATAGCTGAACAGGATCGTCAACACCAGCCGGATGATGCGTGCCATGTTGTACGTGCTGGTGCCGTTCCGGCGGGGATCGTGGCGTACCGAAACGTGCGAGGGGTTGCTGGAGTAGAGCACGGCCTGGCCGGTGATGTACGGGTGAGCCGTGCGGGACCGGCAGATCCGGTCGACGACGTCGCGGCGCAGGATCCGGAAGTTCGACACCACCAGGCCGGGCGGCTGGCCGAAGACCCGCCGGTTGATCATGCGGATCACCTTGCTGCCCAGCCGGCGATATCCGGCGGCCTTCTTCGTGGTGAACTGGCCGAACACCACGTCCCGGCCGGTCAGCGCCTCGTCGATCAGTGTCCGGATCTGGTCGGGAGGATTCTGCAGGTCGTCGTCCATGGTGATGACGTAGTCGCCAGTCGACTCGCGAAAGCCCGCCAGGTTGGCGTTGTGCTGACCGTAGTTGCGCAGCAGGTCCACCGCGATGACGTGCGGCGTCGACCGCGCCCGGTCCGCGATGACCGCCCAGCTGTCGTCCTGGCTCCCGTCGTTGACCAGGATCAGCTCATAGGAGAGCTCCTCCTTCTCGAACGTCTCGATGACGCGGTCGATGGTCTCGCCCACCACATCGGCGCTGTTAAAGACCGGGACGACGACCGAGTACGTAAAGTCACGCGCACCGGCCGGCGGCGTCTGGTCTGCCGAGCCGCCCCGCCCATGGTCCGGCTGAGTGGAGTCGATCGCGTTCATTGTGTGTACCCCGTTGACGGTTGGTCCGTGGGCGACTGTATCCGATGACACCCCCTACTCCAGTGTGCTACGCCGTGCCGTCGTACGAGGTTGCCGGACAGCGGTTAGGGTCTGGCAGCATGCGAGCGCGGGCACGTGACACCACGGTCCTGACCGTCGGCGCCGCACTCAACGGCCTGTTGGCATATGTCCTTTTCTCCCTGACCACCCGGGCGCTCGGCGCCGAGGCCGCCGCGCCGGTGTCCGTGCTCTGGACGTACTGGAGCTTCTCCGCCGCGGCGCTGACCTTCCCGCTGCAGCACTGGATCGCCCGGTCGGTCGCGGCACACGGCGGCGAAGGGGCCGTCCACCGGGCGCTGCCGCGCATCGCGAGCCTGGTGGCGGTCACCGGCGCCCTGGCCGGACTGGTGGCCTGGCTGACCCGTGAGGCGCTCTTCCACCGCGGCGACGCGGCCTTCCCGATCCTGGTCGGGTGCGTGACGCTGGGTGCCGGGTTCGTCGGCGTGGTACGCGGCGGGCTCTCGGCGCGTCATCGGTTCGGCGGCGTCGCGGCCGTGCTCGTCGCGGAAAACGGTTCCCGGTGCGTCGCGGCGCTCGCGCTGGCGCTGGCGGGCGTGCAATCACCCGTGGCGTACGGGATCTGCCTCGCGGGTGGTGCGCTGGTCGGCTTCCTCTGGCCCTCGTCCTTCCGGTTCTCCCGGGACGAGGCGCGGGACGCCGCCGACTCGCCGCTGCGGTTCGTCAGCGGCGCGGCCGGCGGTCAGCTGATCGGCCAGGCCGTACTGGTCAGCGGGCCGGTGGTCCTCGTGCTCAGCGGCGGCTCGGCCGCCCAGGTCACGGCCCTCTTCGCCGGTATGGCGCTGTTCCGGGCGCCGTACACCTTCGCGATCGGACTGGTCTCCCAGCTGACCGGGAGGCTCACCCGGCTGGTGGTCGAGCAGCGGTACGCCGTATGGCGGCGGCTGCGGGCGCTCGTGATGGCCGCCGCCGTGGTCTCGTCCGCGGTGGCCGCCGCAGTCGGTGGCGGCGCAGGCCCGTTCCTCGTCCGGCTGGTGTTCGGCCAGGAGGTGCGGATCGAGTGGTTCCCGTCCATGCTGGTCGGCATCGGCAGCGCCCTGGCACTGGTGAACCTGGTGGTCACGATCATGCTCCTGGCGCAGGGCCGCTCCGTGGCGGTGGCCCGGGCCTGGGTGCTCGGTTCGCTGGGCGGCGCCTTGCTGTTCGTGCTGGTCGCCGCCCAGGAGCCGATGACCCGTACCTGCTGGGCGTTCGTCGCCGCGGAGGGCCTGTCCTTCGCGGCGTTAACCGTCGAGGAGCTACGCGGCTGGAGCGCCCGCCGGCTGAGCAGCGGTACCGGTGGTGGCTAGCGGCGGTGCCGTGCCGCGGCCCGGGCCGCGCGGGCGCGGCCGATGCGGGACCGCCACTTGGGCCGGAGCGATCGCTGGGTCGGCTCCTGGTCCTGGGTGATGAAGTAGTGGGGCGGGATGTGTACGACCGCGTTCGCCTGCCGGCGGGTGGACATGGGCGGTATTCCTTTGCTGCATGAGTGCGCGCATACGCGCAGGTGGGTAAGAGGGGCTGTATTCCGGAGGTGGTGAGACCACCGAGATGTACTACGTCAACGCTTATGATAGGTCGCTGATTCCTCGCACTATGCCGCAGCCGACCGCCCCCGATGGTGATGTCAGTCACGGGCCGGACAGGCTCATTCCCGCCGTTCGAGGATGCCCCGGATGTAGCGGGCCTGGCCGGCGTGCTGGAGGTTGTCGCTGAGCACGCTGACCAGCCGTACTCCGGCCGAGACCGGCGGATCGTAGGAGTGGTCGACGATGCGGTCCAGCTCGTCGGCGTCCACGGTGTCGAGGTACTCCAGGGTCCGGTCGGCCACGGCGTCGTGGTATCCGAGCAGCAGGTCCGGTCCGGCGGGGCGGACGGCGGCCACCTGCTCGGACGTGTGCCCGTGGCCGGTCTCGGCCGGGTCCTCCGGCACGCCGAACCGTGCGTGCCAGCCCTCCGCCGTCCACGTCTGCTCGCGACCGGCGAGCTCCGACACGTGGTCGTCCTGGATCCTCGTCAGATGCCACACCAGCCAGGCGATCGAGTTGGCGTCGGCCTCGGGGCGGTACGCGAGCTCGTCACCGCTCAGCCCCTCGGCCGACCGATGCACCAGGCTCCGGATCCGGCCGTACGCGTCGGCGAGCACATCATTGGTCTGCACGTGTTCCTCCCGGACTTGTCGGGTTCGGTTCACCTGCGCACGCTACGCCCCTCGCGCCGGGTCCCGCGGTCGGCGTGGGTCGATACACGGCAGCGACGCGACGTTACGCGGCAACGGTCAGAATCGGCGGGCAGTTTGACCCGATTCACGCGACCGTTGTCGTGTAACGACCCCGCGCCAGCGCGGCCGGGGTGGTCCCGGCGAGGTGGGCACACTCGCGGGTCAGATGCGACTGGTCGGCGTACCCGGCGATCTGGGCGAGGTCAGCGAGACCCGCGGGCGGCCCGCCCGCGTCCAGATGGGCGAGGAACCGGCGAAAGCGCAGCACGCGTTGCAGGGTCTTCGGCCCGTACCCCACCCCGTCGTGGAAGCGCCGGCGAAGCTGACGTTCGCTCAGGCCGACCCGGTCGGCCAGCGTCTCGACCCGTACCCGCGGATCGGCCAGCATGCGGGCGGCCGCGCGCACGGACCGGTCGGGCGGGTCGGAGGCCGCCAGCCGGCCGGCGGTCCGGGCCAGGCGACGCAGCGCCTCCTGCGGGGTCAACGTCCCGGGTAGCCGACGGTCGATGTCGGGCCGCACGTCGGCGGCGTCGACCCGCTGGTTTCGTACGGCACCGAGCGGCACGCCGAGCGCCGGACCGCCCGCACCGGGTACGAACCGAGCGCCGATCAGCACCTCGCCCGGCGTAGCGGTGAACGGAATCGGCTCGGTGTCCGGGCCGGCCACGAAGGCGCCGCGCCCGGACTGCCAGATCAGGTCGGAGCACGCGTCCGGCAGCACGCTCGTCGAAGGACCGCCGGGCGCGGTCACCCGAACCCAGACGCACTCCAGAACGCCGCGCAGCACCGGCGGCGGAGTCAGCTCGCGGTAACCGGGAGACAGGTCCACGTCCACGCCGGAGAGTCTGCCACCGTCCGGTGACCGTTTCGTTCAAGACGGCGGCACCGCCGGGGTGGTCGGATGGCGGTCAGGCAACCCCACGTACGAGAAGGAGGAGACATGGGACCCGACCTGACGGTCGTCGGAATCGTCGTCGAGGACATGGCACGCTCACTCGCGTTCTACCGGCGGCTCGGGCTCGACATCCCGACCGACGCCGACACCGAGCCACATGTGGAGGCCGACCTGCCCGGCGGCATGAAGCTGGCGTTCGACACGCGAGAGACGATTCTCAGTTTCGACAGTTCGTGGACGTCGCCCACGGGAAGCCCGCGGATGGCGCTGGCGTTCCGCTGCGACTCCCCCGCCGACGTGGACAAGCTGTACGCCGAGCTGGTCGCCGCGGGAGCCGACGGGCACCTGGAACCGTGGGACGCCTTCTGGGGGATGCGGTACGCCAGCCTCCTCGACCCGGACGGCAACGGCGTCGACCTGTTCTGCCCGGCCGAGTCCTGACCGCGCCTGCGCCCGCCCGGTCAGCCGTCCTCGGCGAGCATCTCCTCGGTCATCGCGGCGATGCGCAGCCGGTGACTGTCCTGCGCGCCGTCGGAGTGCAGGAACGACATGCAGTCCCGGACGAACTTGTTGACGTCGCACTCGCGGTACATGATCGAGAGGCCGCCGAAAACCTCGGCCGCCGACAGGCAGGTCCGCATCGCCACCTCGGCGGCATGAACCTTCGCCGCGCTGCTCAGCCGGTAGTCGTAGTTGGGATCGTGCTCGACCGCCCATGCGGCACGCCAGATCAGGCTGCGCGCCGACTCCAGCTCGCAGTACATCTCGGCGAGCCGGCAGCGCACGTTCGCGTGGCTGAACAGCGGGGCGCCGCCCTGCACGCGCGTCCTCGCGTGTTCGAGGGCAAGCTCGTACGCCGCCCTGGCCGTGCCCAGCGTGGTCGCGCCCGCGGTAATCGCGCTCTCCTTGAGGATCTGCCGGGAGCCGGCGTACCCGTGGTGGGCCTCGCCGAGCAGCCGGTCGGGCGGAAGCACGATGTCGTCGAATCGCATCCGGCCGTTGTTGTTGCCTCGCTGGGACATCTTCTCGTGGGTCTCGATGACCTCGAAGCCCGGATCGTCGGCGTACACGAGGAAGGCGCTGGTCCCGCTGACCGCCGGGCGCCGCTCGTCCGTACAGGCGAAGACGCAGAGCACGCTGGCCTCCGGAGCGTTGGACACGAAGCGCTTGTAGCCGTTGAGCACCCAATTGCCGTCCGGCCGTTGCTCGGCGCGGGTACGGAATCGGAAGTCGCCGCCGTCGATGATGTAGTCCGAGCTGGTCTCCGGCTCGGTGAAGCAGATGCTCAGCAGGCAGTGCGGGTCGCCCGTGAAGCGCTCCAGGAAGCGTTCCCGGGTGGTTCCGGACGAGAGCCCGTAGACGATGCGCTGCACCTTCAGGCATTGGTCGATGAGCACGGCGAAACCCATGTCACCGTACGCGAGCTCCTCGACGAGCAGTGCCAGCTCGAGCGCGCTGGCTCCGCCGCCCCCGACCTCGCGCGGCAGGCCGATCGTCCGCCAGCCGCGGTCCGACACCTCCTGCAGGAGATCCCATGCGATCCGGTCGTGGGGCTTCGGTTCCCATTCGAGCTCGCGGGCCCGATCTCGTAAACGCCGAAGGGAAAACGAGCGGACCTCGCTCTGCAGATCGAGGAGATCGGGCGTCAGCCCGAAGAACGGCCCGTTCTCCGCGGTGAGGGTTGCCGTACGGTTCATCAGACCCCTCTCTCTCCGGCCCGTTCGGGAGTCGTTGACAGGCCTCGCACGTAAAGATACGGTACATCGTGCAATATACAGAGGTCACGCTCTGGGTTGACGGAGGCACCAATGGTTTCTCGCCGGCGTGCGACCATCGGCGTGCTCGGTATCGCGATCAGCCTGGTCGTCGCGGCGTGCGGCGCCGGTGAGACCAGCGGCGACGACCGGACCATCACCCTCAGGGTAGGCGCCGGCCACGGCGTCGGCGGGATCACCTACTCGACCTGGATGGACGGGTTCTTCGTCCCCGAGCTCGAGAAGAGGGTGGCGGAGGAGACGGAGTACACCATCGACACCCGGAAGGCCTTCGGTGGGTCGATCGCCCAGACCGACGAGGTCCTCCATGCCGTCGACACCGGGGTCCTCGACATCGC
This sequence comes from Propionibacteriales bacterium, assembly GCA_009377795.1. Classification (GTDB taxonomy): domain Bacteria; phylum Actinomycetota; class Actinomycetes; order Propionibacteriales; family Nocardioidaceae; genus WHTJ01. The sequence goes on from WHTJ01000018.1 coordinate 37,992, forward strand.
CGGCATGTGTTACTGCTTCTTCCCCTCGGAGCTCTTCCTGCACAGCATCGACTACTTCGTGCCGTTCAGCTCGCCCGATCCGGTGCTCGCGCTGGAGGCGTTCCGCGAGGTGTTCGACGAGGTCCCGTACATGACCGAGGTGCTCGAGGACGAGTACAACCAGCGCCTGCTCGGCCTGTACACCGTCTCCAGCTACGAGCTGCTCACCCAGTTCCCGATCGACTCGATCGAGTCGTTGCAAGGCCACACGGTCACCGCGGCCGGGGCGAACCTTCCCTGGTTCCCGGAGGCCGCGGGCGTGACCGGCGTACAGGGCGCTCTTCCGGAGTGGTACACCGGCCTGCAGACCGGCGTCTACGAGGCCGCGCTGATGTTCCCGGAGAGCACCGTCGGATTCAAGCTGTTCGAGGTGGCCGATTACTACACCCTCATCGGGTTCGGCGCCAGCCCGCAGGGCGGCGTGCATATCAACCAGGACACCTTCAACGAGCTCCCGGAGGAAGTCCAGGACATCGTCGTCGAAGTTGGCGAGGAGTTCGAGCAGAGGGTCGCGCAGCAGGTCGCCAAGGAACGCGAGGCCGCCATGGACACCATGCGGGAGGCGGGCACGAAGATCACGACGCTCGACCCGGAGGCCCGGGCGGAGTGGGCGAACGCACTGCCGGAGATCCCCAAGCTGCAGCTCCAAGAAGCGGAGAGCCGCGGGCTGGAGAGTGCCCGCGAGGTCTTCGAAACCTATATCGAGGCTCAGGAGGAGCGCGGATATGACTTCCCCCGCGACTGGGAGCTCTGACCTCGCGGGGACGACCCCCGTCCCCGCCCCCTCGGGCCTCGCCTCCGTCGACCGCATCGCCGCCAAGGTGAGCGTCATCTTCGCCGTAGTCGGGTGCGTGCTGCTCGGTGCGCTCGCCCTGCTGGTGGTCGCCGACATCATTGGCCGCCTGTTCGGCCAACCTGTCGCCGGGACCGTCCAGATCACGGCCACGTCCGTCGTGGCGATCGCGTTCCTCTTCATGCCGTTCACGGTCCGGCAGCGCGGGCATGTGCGGTCCACGATCATCCGGAACCGCCTGCCACAAGGCGGGCGGAACTTCATCGACTCGCTCGCCTACGCGATCGGCGCCCTCGTCTTCGCCATGATCTTCTTCTCCTCCTTGGGAGTCGTGGTCGAATCCTGGACGAGCGGCGAGTACGAAGGGGAAGGCGTGCTTCGGGTACCCGAGTTCCCCACCCGCGCGATCCTGGCGCTCTCCTCCGCCGCGATGGTGCTGGAGTGTGTGCTGGCCACGATTCGGAGCGTCAAGAGCGCTGAGGAGCCGGAAGCATGACCGATATCACCGTGGCGTTGATCGCCGTCCTCCTCCTGCTCGTGCTCGTGCTCGCCGGCGTGCACATCTCCTTCTCGCTGTTCATCACGAGCATCGCCGCGATGACGTTCATCGCCGGCTTCGACATCGCGATGGCGCTGCTCGCGAGCTCGGTGTACTACACGATTTTCGACTATGTCTTCGCGGTGGTCCCGCTCTTCATCGTGATGGGGTCGTTCATGACCCAGTCCCGGGCCGCCGAGGGGCTCTATACGTTCCTGTACTTGATCTTCCGGCGCATCCGCGGAGGTCTCGGGGTCGCCACGGTGTTCGCCAACGCGGCGTTCGCCGCGGTGAGCGGTACGAGCGTCGCGGCGGCCGCGGTCTTCTCCAAGATCGCGCTGCCGCAGATGTACCGGTACGGGTACTCCAACCGGCTGGCTCTCGGCTGCGTGTCCGGCAGCTCCGTACTCGGCATGCTCATACCGCCCAGCCTCCTGATGATCGTGTACGGGGTGCTGACCAACACCTCGATCGGCCTCCTCTTCGTGGCCGGAATCATCCCCGGTCTGGTCCTCACCGGCATCTACGCGGTCGGCATCGTCGCGACCGGCTACCTGCGGCCCCAGGCGGTCGGCGCGGCCGCGGTCGCGTCCGGCCCGGGTACCCCGTCCGGCCCGGGTACGCCGTCCGCGGCGGAGAGCCCCCGCATGGAGGGCGCCGAGCTCGTTCGTTCCGTCCTCACCTTCCTGCCGGTCCTCGGTCTGGTCGTCCTGGTCATCGGCGGTATCTGGGGAGGCCTCTTCTCGCCGACCGAGGCGGCCGCGGTCGGTGCGCTCGGCGCGTTCATCCTCGGCAAGGCGATGGGCATGTCCAACCGGGGCATGGTCACCGCGTTCAAGGAAGCGGCGGTGATCACCGGCGGCATCATGATCCTGCTGATCTCGGCCCAGATGTTCGCTCGGATGCTGGCCACCAGCGGTCTGGTGGCCAAGGTCGGCGAATTCCTCACCGGGCTGGACGTCGGGCCGAACCTCATCGTGGTCGCGTTCCTCGCGATCCTCCTGCTCCTGGGCGCCTTCCTCGACTCGGCCTCGATCATCCTGCTCGCCGTGCCCGTGATCTACCCGAGCATCGGACTCCTCGGTGTCGACCCGATCTGGTTCGCGATCGTGGTGATCATCGCCGTCGAGCTCGGACTGCTCACTCCGCCGCTCGGCATGGTGCCGTTCACGATGAGCGCCGTCCTAGGGCGCGACGTCAAGGTGGAGCACATATTCGCGGGCGCCTTCCCGTTCTTCCTGATGATGATCCTCCTGCTCGTCCTCCTGTTCTTGTTCCCGGGCCTCGTCACCTGGCTGCCGTCGATCATGTAACGCGCCGTCGTCAACGCCGTCCGATCGAGAATGGAGTAGGCCGATGCCCAAGAACCTGGTCACCCGGCATCGCTGGGACCTGGAGTGGACCGACGACACCGACGTGCTCGACCTCGGTCACGGGGTGCAGGTGAAGATCTACGCGCACGACCCGGACACCGGACGAACGGACATGCTGGTCAAGTTCCCTCCCGGCTACACGGAGCCCGAGCATGCGCATGACTCGGAGCATTCGGTCATCGTCCTCGAGGGACTGCAGATCGTCGGTGGCGAGCACATGCGTCCCGGCGACTACGTGTACGCACCGTCCAACGTGCCGCACGGGCCGTTCGAGTATCCGGAGGGATGCACGGTGTTCGCCAGTTTCCGGGGCGGGTCCGCGAGGCACAGGTACGACGGCTCCCCCGCCGGCGCGATCTGATTACGGCGGATCCCGCGCGGTCGGAATTCGCCCGATCGCGGGACCGGCCCCCGCGACCTCGTTACACGCCAACCGTCAGCCGAACACCGACAAACCGGCCGCGAATCCGGCCGTTACCGTATAACGACGCGCAGCTGGCGTGTACCGCGCTCCCATCATCCCGGGTCGAGGCGATCCAACGCCCGGGCCGGGATCAGAGCCAGTGGTTGTCGTGGCGGACGTAGAACTCCGCGCGCTCCTCCTCGCTGGCCTGCTTGCCCGCGGCGAACTCGGCCAGGCCCTCGAAGTACCCCTCGCGTGGTGCGCCGGGCGTGAACATCAGCAGCATGGACGCCGGCTCGCCGGGCACGTTCTTGAAGGCGTGGATGCCGCCCGGAGGGACGTACAGGAAGTCACCGGACGTCGCCTCGACCCAGTCCTCGCCGTTGTACAGCCGCACGGTCCCGGTGAGGATGAAGAACGACTCGGAGATCGTCTTGTGGAAATGCGGGTCCGGCCCGGACTCGGTCTCCCCGAACGTCCACCGGTACAGACCGAACTCCCCCGACGTGGAGCCGCCGGTGGCGAGGTAGTCGACCTCGACGCCCGACGGGTACGTCAGCTCCGGCTTGTGGTCGCTCGGCCGGTACGTCGCACTGGCCTCGCCGGTGTCACCGTGATAGCGGGGCTCTGGATAGGACATCGTGCACCTCTTTCGGCTCGCGGGACCACCAGCGGCGGCTGGCCCCTCCATCCTGCGGGAAATCCGGCGCTTCCGTACGGCCCTCACCGATGAGTTTCGGACGTTCGCGCGGTCTCTATAGGTGACAGTCCCATGGGATGAGCCCGTGCGCACGTACGCACAAGGGCACAAGAAGGAGGACGCATGGCATCACTCGGAAGCATGCTGCTCGCAAGCACCGATCCCGCACGCCTGCACGCCTGGTACGTCGAGGCGCTCGAACCCGCGGAGGACGAGCTGATCGAGCCGTACCGGATGCTCAAGTTCGGCTCGTTCTTCATGATGATCGACACCCGAGCCGACGTCGGCAAGTCCAACCCCGAGCCCGGGCGGATGATCCTCAACTTCGACGTCGACGACGCACGTGCCGTCGCCGCCCGGATCGACGGCATGGACACCAAGTGGCTGGCGGAGTTGGAGGACCGGGACGGCAGCCTGTTCGCCACGGCGATCGACCCCGACGGCAACTACGTGCAGATCATCCAGCTCAGCGAGGAACACAAGGCGGAGATGGCCGAACAGCAGGCCACCCGGACATAGGAGGCAAACATGTTCAGCGACAGCAAGGCGTTCAGCGGGTTCTCGGTCGACGATCCGGAGAAGGCCAGGCAGTTCTACGGCGAGACGCTCGGCCTGCAGGTATCCGACGTGGAGGGGATGGAGGAATACCAGCTGCTGAGGGTCCAGCTCGCGAGCGGCGCGGAGGTACTCATCTACCCGAAACCGAACCACACCCCGGCGTCGTTCACCATCTTGAACTTCCCGGTCGACGACGTGGAGAAGGCCGTCGAAGGCCTGACCGCCCGGGGTGTGCGCATGGAGCGGTACGACGGGTTCGACCAGGACGAAAGGGGCATCTCGCGCGGTGAGGGCCCGCTGGTCGCGTGGTTCAAGGATCCGGCCGGCAACGTCCTGGCCGTGATCCAGGACAGCTAGCCGAAGCCGACGACCGGGTGCGGCGGAGCCCGGCTCCGCACGCCCCGGTCGCGGACAGATCGGTGCGGAAATCGGGGGGATGAGGGCATAGAGTCGGCACTACAGCAGGGAGAAGAGGGGACAGATCGTGGCCACCACAGACACCGCCGTCGACGACGACTTCCTCAGCAAGGCCGACCCGTACCGGGGAGAGTTGCTGGCGCACTGCTACCGGATGCTCGGCTCGGTGCACGACGCGGAGGACCTTGTCCAGGAGACCTACCTGCGCGCGTGGCGCGCATACGACAAGTTCGAGGAGCGCTCGTCGCTGCGTACCTGGCTGTACCGCATCGCGACCCGCGCCTGCCTGACCGCTCTGGAGAGCCGTAACCGCCGGCCGTTGCCGACCAACCTGGGTGGGCCGACCGACGACCCGGAGGGTCCGCTGACGGAGAACCACGAGGTCCCCTGGCTGGAGCCGATCCCGGACACGATGGTGGGCGCCGACCGGACCGATCCGGCGTCGATCGTCACCTCACGGGAGAGCATCCGGCTGGCGCTCATCGCCGCGTTGCAGCACCTGCCTCCGCGCCAGCGCGCGGTGCTCATCCTCCGCGACGTCATGAAATGGCGGGCCGCCGAGGTGGCCGAGCTGCTCGACACGACGACCGCGGCCGTGAACAGCACGCTGCAGCGGGCGCGCGCGCAGCTCGACCAGGTGACGCCCAAGGAGGACGAGGTCGTCGAGCCCACCACCCCCGAGCAGCGGGAGCTGCTGGAGCGTTACGTCAAGGCCTTCGAGGAGTACAACACGGCCGCCATGGTGGACCTGTTCACCTCCGACGCCGTCTGGGAGATGCCGCCGTTCCTCAACTGGGTCCAGGGCGCCAAGCGGATCGCCCGGTTCATCGCCGCCCAGTGCCCGGCCGAGGGCCCGGGCGACCAGGTGCTCGTTCCGACGGTGGCGAACGGCCAGCCGGCGTTCGGGCTGTACATGCGCGGCGAGGACGGCGTCCACCGCGCGTTCCAGCTGCAGGTGCTGAGCCTGACCGCGGCCGGGGTCGCGCACGCCGTCGTGTTCTTCGACCTGAGCTTGTTCGAGGTCTTCAACCTGCCGGCGGTCCTGACCGACTTGTCCGACTTCCAGAGCATGCACGTTCCGTCCACTTCCGCCGGCCGCCGCAAATGACCACCGAGGAGCGCACGCCGGTTCCGATGGTCGGGAGGGCCGACCTGCTCGAGCGCGCCATGAACTACACGCTCGGCAGCCTGCACCTGATCAGTACCGCAGCCATGTCGCACCCCACGCCCTGCGCTGCGTGGGACCTGCGCGCGCTCCTGCAGCACATGAGCGACTCGCTCGCTGCACTGTACGAGGGACTCGCGACCGGCCGGGTCGGGCTCGAGGCGCTGGCCGACACCGGCGACCCGGCCGTCCCGGCCGTCGATCCGGTCGGCACGGTGAAGAACCGCGCCTGCACGCTGCTCGGTGCGTGCGCCAGCGCCGAGTCCGAGCAGTCGGCGAGCCCGGATGAGATCTCGATCGCCGACCGTCCCCTGTCGCTGGGCATGGTGACCGGCACCGGAGCGGTGGAGGTCGCCGTACACGGGTGGGACGTCGCCCAGGCGTGCGGGCGGAACCGTCCGATTCCGGCCGGTCTCGCCGAGGAGCTACTCAAGATCGTGCCGTTCCTCGTCGCCGACGACGATCGGCCCGGGCGGTTCGCGCCTCCCCGATGGGTGCGACCGCTCGCCGGCCCGGGCGACCGGCTGGTCGCGTTCCTCGGCCGGGACCCCGACTAGCGGTCTGCCGCGGCCCGGAATCAACCTTGAGAGTGTTCCGGTGAGGTTGCCGGTCCGTGCGCTGCAACCGCAGCGATGTCCGTACGCAACTGGCACGTGGCATCCCGCCTAGGCTCGTACCGGCGGCCGTACGGACCGCAACGGTGGCGACGGGAAGGGTGAAGAGTGAGCGCACGCTTCGAGGAGCTCGACTGGCGCCGCACTCAGATGGGTGAGATCAGCTTGCGGCGCCGCCGCTACCCCACCGTCGACAAGGACGTGTACGAGGTCAAGCTCGACGACGAGTTCTTGATGTCGAGCCTGTTCACCACGGCCGAGAGGGAACTCGCCAGACGCGCCCTGGCCGAGCTTGACCGGGCCCGGTTGCGCGTGCTGGTCGGCGGCCTCGGGCTCGGCTACACCGCCCACGCCGCACTCGCCGACCCGCGCGTCACGGAACTGACGGTGGTGGAGGCAGCCGAGCCCGTTCTCGACTGGCACCACCGACGGCTCCTGCCTGACACCCAAGGCCTCGCGAGCGATCCCCGCTGCCGGCTGGTCCACGACGACTTCTTCCGGCTGGTCCGCAGTGACGTCGGCATCAGGTACGACGCCATCCTGCTCGATATCGACCACACCCCGCGGCACGTCCTGCACCCCAGCCACGCAGACTTCTACAGCGTGCCGGGGCTGACCGACCTGACCAGGCACCTGAGCGAGAGCGGGGTATTCGCGCTCTGGTCCGACGACCCGCCCGACGACGACTTCCAGAAGACACTCGCCCAGGTTTTCAGCCGGGCGTCCGCTCACGTGATCACGTTCGCCAATCCGCTCACCCGGGGCGAGTCCAGCAGCACCGTCTATCTCGCCCACCGCGTGGCGGCTACTGCGTCATGACCGATACCCAAGGCAGGGCGGACTACCGCACGCACCAACTGGCCATGGCGGCGCTTGCCGCAACCGCGTTCTTCGCCTCCGCACCCGGGCAGTCGTTTCTGATCGCCGTTTTCGTCGACGACATGCTCGTCGGGACGGGACTCAGCCGCACGACCTTCTCGGGCCTTTATGCCGCCGGCACCGTCGTCTCGGCCGGTTCCATGCTCGTTCTCGGCCGGATCGTCGACCGGCACGGCCTACGGGCCGCGTGGGCGGTGGTCAGCCTGGCCCTCGCGCTCGCGTGCGGGCTGGCCAGTCTCGCTGCCGGTGCCCTGCTCGCGTTCCTCGCCCTCGTCACGTTGCGCACCTTCGGGCAAGGGTCGCTGCCGCTGCTGGGCACGCTGCTGGTCGCACGGAACTTCGAAGGCCGGCGCGGCCAGGCGATGGCCGTAGCGAACCTCGGTATCACCGGCGCGTCCGTCCTGCTGCCTCCCGTGGTTGCCACGCTCATCGTCGCCGTGGGCTGGCGCCACTCGTACCAGGTTCTCGGCCTTGCGCTCCTGCTGATCGTGTTGCCTCTGGCGGTCTTCGTGAAGGACGGCCCGCCGCGTCCCGCAGCGGCTCCCGATCCGGCCGCCAAGCCAGCGACGTACCCACCGGCGACCCGAAGAGTCAGGCACGGAAGGTTCACGATTCCGACGCTGTCGGCGGGCCTGATGCTGCTCGTTCTCGCCGGGCCCCCACTTGTCGGTACTGCCTTGACCTTCCATGCGGTCTCGATCCTCGGCGAGAAGCAGCTGAGCTTCCTGCAGGCGGGGTTCGCCCTCAGCATCCTCGGCGCCGCCTCTGCCGCCGGCACAGTCGTCAGCGGACTGCTCGCCGACCGGTTGTCCAATCGCGCACTGCTGACGATGCTCAGCGCCACGGTCATGGTCGCCCCCCTCGCCCTGCTCGTCCCGCACCCCGCAGCGGCATACGCCGCCTACGGGGTGCTCGGCTTCACCATGGGAGGGATGGGAGTCATCAACGGCACCGTGTGGGCCCGCACTTACGGCGTCGCCCAGCTCGGGAGAATCCAGGGCACCGCCCAGTCGTCCATGATCACCGCAGCAGCATTGGCGCCACTCGTCCCCGCAATTTCGCAAAGCCTGCTGGGAAGTTATACCGGAGCCCTGGTCGTCTTCGTCATCTTCTCGGTGCTCACCACCGTGGTTGCGGCCCGATGGCGGGTCGCCTCCGACTGACGACACCTGGGTGATCACCGCGACGGAAGTTCATACCGCTCCGGCGACGAGCGGTTCGAGCATGATGTCGGGGCGTTCGCGGGTCACCCCGTTGATCCGCCATCGGTCGGGGAACAGGGCGAGATGCGTCCCGTCGCTGCGCTGAAGGACCTCGACCTGGCGCATCGCATTGAGGGCGTCGACGTCGGCGGCACGTGTACGGCGGGCGAGGGTATAGCCCAGCCGCTCCAGGCGGATCGGAGCCTTGAGTTCGCCGGCCATCCGCTGGCTGACCACTTCGAACTGCATCGGTCCGACCGCAGCGAGCACCGGCGCATGCTCCCCCCGCGCCTCGGAACGCAACAGCTGGACCACGCCTTCCTGGTCCAGCTGTTCGATGCCGCGGCGGAACTGTTTGTAGCGGCCGGAGTCGACAGCGGTGGCGACCGCGAAGTGCTCGGGCGCGAAGCTGGGGATCGTCGGATACTGAACCGGCTCATCCTGATGGAGGGTGTCGCCGACGGTGAGCGCGGTGGCGTTGACCAGACCGACGATGTCACCGGGAAATGCGACGTCGACCACCGTGCGCTCGCGCCCGAAAACGGCGTGGGCGTACTTGGTCCCGAACGAGCGACCGGTCGTTCGTGGCCGTAACGGTCCGGCGTGGCCGATGGAGCGGGCGCGAACTCCACCAGCGCGTCGATCAGCTGCTTGACCCCGAAGTTGAGGATCGCCGAGGTGAACAGCAGGGGCGTCGTGTCCCCGGCCGGGAAGGTTTCTTGATCGTGGTCGGCGCCGTCCGCGCTCAGCAGTTCGTGGGCCTCGACCGCATGGCCCCACGGCTCTCCCGCAGTCTCCGCGGCCTGGCCTGTCGGGAATCGCTGCTCCGGGGCGCGCGTGGAACCTCCGGAGGTACGGGTATAGCCGACGAACTCTCGGGTCGTGCGGTCGAGCACACCGCGAAAGTCGCCCGCGATGCCGACCGGCCAATACAGCGGAGTGGGACGCAGGCCGATCCGCTGTTGAATCTCGTCCGTGAGCTCCAGCGCCTCCCGGCCCGGCCGATCCCACTTGTTGACCACGGTCAGCACAGGAATGCCCCGATGGCGACACACCTGGAACAACTTCAGCGTCTGCGGCTCCAGACCCTTGGCGGCATCGATCAACATGACCGCCGCATCGACTGAGGACAGCACCCGATAGGTGTCCTCGGAGAAATCCGCGTGCCCGGGAGTGTCCACCAGGTTGATCACGGTGTCGTGATAGGCGAACTGCAGCGCCGCGGAACTGATCGAGATACCGCGCGTGCGTTCCATCTCCATCCAGTCCGACACCGTGGACTTGCGGCCCGCCTTGCCGTGCACCGCACCAGCCTCGGCGATGACCTCGGCGTGCAACGCCAATGCCTCGGTCAGTGTGGACTTTCCGGCGTCGGGGTGGCTGATCACGGCGAAGGTACGCCGCCGGCCCGCCTCCCGGAGTACGGCTTCGGCGTCCTCGACTCGCAGCTTGTTGGTAGCCGTCGTCACTGATGCTGGCTCGCAAGTCGCTTTCGTCGTCGTACCTCGCGGCGCAGATCTGCAGCGAACTCCTCGGCCACGGCGAGCTTGTCGCGCAGCGCGATCACCCGCACGTCGGCAGCCTCTCGATACATCACCAGCCGCTCCAGCAAATCCGCGTGGGGGGGCCCGGTCGGCTCGGTGTCCTCGAGCGCATCGAGGACACCGAGCACGTCTTTCATCTCGTCGAGGCTGAAGTCAAGCGGCTTCATCCGCTTGACCAAACGCAGCCGGGCGACATCTGTCTCGGTGTAGAGCCGAAACCCCCCGCTGCTCCGCGACGACGGAATCACCAACCCCAGCTCCTCGTAGTAGCGGATCGTGCGCAGGCTCAACCCGGTCAGCTCGGCCACCTGACCGATCCGCATGTGCTGAAGACCCATTTCCTCATTCCAGGGCCGACGACCAACCTGCCCAACCATACCGTCACGGGACGTGAGAGTCACATCCACGCCTTCGCGCCGAGAACGAGGCGCTTATCACCTGACCCGGTTTGCAACCCTCACCAAGCGTGAAGGTAGTAGGAGCACCGGGCATCCGCACGACCTCTACATTAGGACGCCAGCGTAGGAGTACGGTCGAGCATCTCGCGGGTGTAGGTGTGGGCTGGGTCGGTGAACAGCCGCTCGGTCGGGGCGTCCTCGACGATCGCACCCCCCTGCAGCACGGCGACCTGCTGCGCGACGTTGCGTACCAGCGCGATGTCGTGGGTCACGAACAGGAGGGTGAGCCCCAGCTCGTGACGCATCTCGTCGATCAGCTCCACGATGTTCGCCTGCACGGACACGTCGAGGGCGCTGGTGATCTCGTCGCACACCAGCAGGGCCGGCTCGCTGATCAGCGCGCGGGCGACGGCGACCCGCTGCCGCTCGCCGCCGGACAGCTGGTCCGGGTAGCGGTCGGCGTAGTCGGCGGACAGGTAGACACGTTCGAGCATCTCCGCTGCCCGCCGGCGCGCCGTCGTACGGTCCACGCCCCGAAGCACCCGCAGCGGGCGGGCGATCGAGTCGCCCACCGTACGCCGGGGGTTCAGCGAGCTGTACGGGTTCTGGAAGACGTACGAGATGGCCGCCCGGACGGCCCGGCTCCTGGCATGCGACCCGAACGGCAGGTCCTCGCCGGAGAATCGGAGCGTACCGGCGGCCTGATGGTGCAGCCCGGCGAGCGTCCGGGCGAGCGTGGTCTTGCCGGACCCCGACTCGCCGAGCAGCGCGACACACGACCCACCTGGTATCACGAGCGACAGGTCGCGCAGGACGTGGGTCGGTCCGTACCCCGCGTCGAGGCCCTCGACCACGAGCAACGGCTCGGGGGTCTCATCCGCGGCCTGGGTCATGCGGTCACGCACCTCGGCGGGGCGCACGTCACCGGCCCGGATGCACCGGGCGGAGTGTCCTTGGCCGACGTCCTGAAACGGCGGCAGCTCGCGAGTGCAGTCGTCGATCGCGAGCTCGCACCGCGGGGCGAACCGGCAGCCGTCGGGACGCGTGTCCGGGCTGGGGGCGGCACCGGCAATCCCCTTGAGCTCGCGCCGCCCGTCGAGGTCGGGTACGGCGGCGATCAGCCGCGAGGTGTACGGGTGCCTGGGCCGGCCGACGAGCTCGGCGGCCGGACCCTGCTCGACGACGGCGCCCGCGTACAGTACGGCGATCTCGTCGGCCACCTCGACGACCACGGCCAGGTCGTGACTGATGTAGATCGCCGCGCATCCGTGCCGATCGGTGAGCTGGCGGACCGTCTTGAGCACCAGCGACTGCGTGCTCACGTCGAGCCCGGTGGTGGGCTCGTCCAGTACGACCAGTGCCGGCCAGGTGACGAAGGCCATCGCGATGCCGATCCGCTGTTGCTGTCCTCCGGACAGCTCGTGCGGATAGCGCCGCATGAACTTCTCGTCGGTCGGCAGCCCGACCTCCTCGAACGCGGCCTGGACTCGCCGCCAGCGCTCGGCGACGGCGATGCCCGACTCGTGGTGATCCAGGACCTCGCGAACCTGATGCCCGACCCGCAGCGCGGGGTTCAGGGCGGTCGTCGGGTCCTGCGGAACGTAGCTGACCCGCGCTCCACGCCACTGGCGCAGCTCCGTCTCACTCAGGCGCGCGAGGTCCGTCCCGTCGAGTACGACCGACCCGGCGGCGATCCGCAGGCCACCCCGGGTGTGCGCCAGCATCGCCAGCCCGGCCGTGGTCTTGCCCGAGCCGGACTCTCCCACGAGACCGAGGACCCGGCCGGCGGGTACGTCGAGGTCGAGGTGCTCGATCACCGGCACGCCTTCCCGGGTGTCGACCCGCAGGTCACGTACCCGCAGGCCGCCCCGTCCGGCGTCACCCGGCACCACGGCGGCGCTCACCGGTCCGCCCTCCGCTCGATTCCCGCGGCCGCGCGGGCGATACCGTCGGCGACCAGGTTCGTGCCGATGGTGAGCAGGCCGATCGCGAGGACCGGCAGCAGCACCGCCCACGGCTGGACCGTGAGGCCGGTCCGGTTCTCGTTGATCATGAGTCCCCAATCGGCCTGATCGGCCTCGAGTCCGCTGAGCCCCAGGAAGCCGAGCCCGGCCACCAGGGCGACCGAGTAGGTCAGCCGCAGCCCGGCCTCGACCATCAGCGGGCCGGTGACGTTCGGCAGCAGGTCGCCGAACCGGATCGACCAGCGGCGGAGACCCATCGCCTCCGCGGACCGCACGTAGTCCAGGCTGGACACGTCGAGCACCGCGGCCCGCAGCACGCGGGCGACGCGCGGCACATGCCCCGCGCCGACGGTGAGCACGATCGCCCACGGCTCCGGGCCCCAGATGGCCAGGAACAACAGGGCGAGCACGATCGCCGGGAACGCGAGCAGGACGTCACTGATCCGCATCAGCAGCTCGTCGACCCAGCCGCGCCCGTAGCCGGCGACCAGGGCGACCAGCAGGCCGACGCCGACTCCGAGGAGCGTGCAAAGCACCGCGAGGATCAGCACCGACACTCCCCCGTTGAGCAGCCGCGAGAACACATCCCGGCCGAGGTAGTCGGTACCGAAGAGGGTGCCCGGCGCGTTCTGCGCCAGCGGCCGCCCGACGAACTCGGTCTCGGAGTACGGCGCCAGGAACGGCCCGACCACGGCGAGCCCGACCACGAGCGCGGTGATCACCAGACCCACCTGGGTACGCCGGACCCGCAGCGCGTTGCGGAGCAGGCCGCGGGCCCGTCCGGTCGCGCGTACCTCCGGCTCCGCGAACTCCCACCCGCTGATGTCCTGCCGCTCGGTCATCGCGCACCCGCCCGCAGTCGTGGGTTGGCCAGTACGCCGATGACGTCCGCCAGGAGGTTGACCACGACGTAGAACGCGGCCACCAGCATGACCAGAGCCTGCAGCGTCGGGATGTCCCGGTTGTCGACCGCCTGGAAGATGCCCTCACCGATGCCCGGGTACGCGAACAGCGTCTCGACCAGCACGATCCCGCCGGCCAGCCAGGCGAGCTGGAGCGCGACCACCTGGGCCACCGGGCCGATGGAGTTCGGCAGCGCGTGCCGCAAGAGCACCGTACGTTCCGGCACCCCCTTGAGCCGAGCCTGGTGGACGTACTCGCTGTCCAGCACCTCGAGCATGGTCGCCCGCATCATTCTCGTGATGTACGGCGAGACCGCGAGCACCAGCGTCACAGTCGGCAGGACCAGCACCGCGGGCTGCTCCAGCACTGGCCGGGTGGCGTCCGTGACCGCCGGGAACCACCGGAACACCACGGTCGAGAACAGGAACAACAGGACGACGCCGGTCACGAACTCCGGAAGCGACGCCAGCACGAGCGTGCCGAGCGAGGTCGCGTGGTCGGCCAGCCGGTCCCTCCGCAGCGCGCTCCACGTGCCGAGCAGGATCGACAGCGGTGTGGCCACCAATGCCGCGAGCACCATCAGCAGCACCGAGTTGGTCGCGCGCTCGCCGATAAGCTGCGTGACCGGCTGCTGGGTGATCACCGAGTCACCGAGGTTCCCGGTGGCCAGGTCGCCGATCCACGACCAGTAGCGGCCGAGCGGCGGATCGTCGAGGTGCATCTGCTGTCGGAGCGCCTCCAGCCGTTCCGGTGTCGCCGTACGCCCGAGCACGGCGCGGGCCGCGTCGCCCGGAAGCAGCAGACCCGCGGCGAACACGACTCCGGAGACCACCAGCAGGGTCAGGACGCCGGCGGCGAGCCGGCGTACGACCACCCGCCCGATCGTCATCCCGGACCTCCTCTCGCCGGTTCGCGGCCTGCCGTTCTCCGCACCACGCCTACACGAACCACACGTGCCGGAAGCCGTAACTGTCCAGTGGCTGGCCGGCCCGGCTCGCCTGGAGCCCGGACACCCGGGTGGAGTACCCGTCCACGAGGTTGATGAACCCCCAGATGAGGTGGCCGCCCCGCTCGTGCTCGATCCCCTGCGCCTGCTGGATGAGGTCGCATCGCCTCTGCTCGTCGGGCTCCTGCTCGGCGGCACGGACCAGAGAGATGAATTCTGGATCGTCCCAGTGCGTCTCGTTGAACGGCGAGTTCGGTAGCGAGCCCTGCGCCACCTGCGCGAGGAAGCCCCGGGTGACCCAGAAGTCCTGGGCGAACGGCCAGGAAAGGTAGTTCTCGCCGTAGAACGTGCCGGTGTCCACCTGCCGGAGCCGGATGTCGACGACCCCGCGGGCCTGCTGCTTGAGCACCTGCGCGGCCTCGACGATGCCCTGCGACACCGGGGAGGTCACCAGTTCCACCTGAAGGCCCTCGTGACCGGCGCGCCGTAGCAGCGAGCGCGCCTGTTCCGGGTCGTACTCGCGCTGCGGAAGGTCACTCGGGTAGCAGGGATCGAACGGCGCATACAGATCGTTGCCCAACGCACCGTGCCCGACCAGCACCTGGTCGATCATCTGCTGGCGATCGCAAAGCAGCCGGATCGCCTGCCGCACCTGCGGATCGGAGAACGGCTCGGCGTCCACCCGCATGGTGAACGGGTTCCAGTTGCCGGACTCCGACTCGAGCACCTCCAGCTCCGGGTTGGACCGGACGACAGGAATCTGGCCGTACGGCAGAGAGTTGATCGCCTCCACCTGTCCGGAGAGCAATGCGTTGACCCGGGCGGAGTCCTCGGCGAAGTTGATGATCGTCACCTCGTCGACCCAGGGCTCGCCTCCGCGCCAGTAGTCGTCGTACCTGGTGAAGACACTCTGCTGACCCGGCTCGAACGAGGAGTACTTGAATGGCCCGGTTCCCACCGGGTTGGCCGGGTCGTAGTCCTCGGGCACGATGCCCTGGAAGTACTCCGAGATCGCGTCGAGGAACAACGCCGTCGGCCGGTCGAGGTCGAAGCGCAGGGTCCGCGGGTCCAGCTTGCGGATGTTGCGGGTGTCGAGAAACGACAGCAGCTCGGCGCCCACCTTCGGGTCCTGGCGGTCGGTGATCCGGCGGTACGTGGCGATGACGTCCTCCGGACGGACCGGCCGGCCGTCGTGGAAGGTGATGCCGTCCCGGAGCCGTACCGTCCAGGCCGTGAGGTCGCGGTTGGGCTCCACCGACTCCGCCACCACCGGCACGAGCTGGAAGTCCCGATCGCGGCTCATCAACGGCTCGTACAGCTGGTGGACCCGGGCGATGTCCGGATGCGCCACCGAAGTGTGGGCGTCGAGGGTGTCCTCCGGGCCGCCGCCCACGACACCGACCCGCAGGCTGCCTCCGCGCCGGGGCTGCCCGCCACCCGTGCTCTGCCCGCTCTGACCGGTGCATGCGGCGAGCAGCCCCGGAGCGGCAAACGCCCCGGCTCCAACCACCATACCCCGGAGCACGTCCCGTCTGCTGGGGAGTTGATTCATGCTCATCCGTTCGTCGTCGTCGCGCCCGGACTCTCCAATGAGTCGGAAACGCGGCGCGCTGGCACTGACTGCTCCGCGGTCCGGCGACCACCCGTCCGCGAATCCGCACCGGTGCCGCGATCCCCTGCCAGATCCGCCTCGAACTCCTCGTCCGCCAGAGCATATCCGTTGACCGGCGAATCGTGGATCCGGAAGCTCGAAACAGCTCGCGGATCTCCTGGCTGACAAGCGCCGAGCGGATAGCCGCGCGGCGTACCCTCCGAGGCACAGGGCGCATGGTGGCGAAAGGGGCCTCGGTGGCAGCCTCGGTGCGGTCACTGCAACCATCGTCCGCGACGGCGATCGTCGCGATCGCCAAGGCACGCAACGAGAGGAGGTCGGATGATCCAGATTACCGAGCTGTCCGACGCGACCGTGCGCGCGGTCGTGACCGCGCTGAACGCGGGAGACAAGGAGGAGTTCCTCGCCGCCTTCACCCCGGACGCGACGATGTCCGACGACGGCACCGACCGAGACTTCGAGGAGTGGATCGACCGGGAGATCTTCTCCTCGGGCGGACACCTGGAGGTCGAGTCGCAGTCCGGCGACGGCCGGTCCCTGGTCGCCCGGTACCGCAACGACACCTGGGGCGAGATGCGTACGTCGTGGATGTTCACGGTCGTCGACGGAAAGGTGAGCCGGATGGAGACCGGTCAGGCCTGACAGCGGAACGGCCAGATGTGCAATCTCGGCACGAGAGAACACGGCCAGATGTGCAATCTCGGCACGAGAGAACACGGCCAGATGTGCAATCTCGGCGCGAGAGAACGAGGAGACAGACATGCCCGATGTTCGTGCCGTGTGGCGGAGCCGGGTCTTCGAGGCCGTCTGGGGAGCGGCGTACAACTACGGGATCGAGCACGAGTGGCTCTCCGCACCGATCGGCCGGGTGGTGTTCGGGTCCGACGTACGCCTGCTCTACGACAGCCTGCGGGTCGTCGGCGAGATGCCGGACGGCTCGGCGATTCTCGACATGCCGTGCGGCGGCGGCCTCGCCTTCCGGGGGATGCGACCGGAGCAGGACGTACGGTACGTCGCGGCCGACATCTCGGTCAGCATGCTCGACCGGGCACGCCGCCGGGCCGCCCAGCTCGGTCTGGACGGAATCGAGTACGTCGAGACCGACGTCGAGTCGATGCCGTTCCCGGACGCCGAGTTCGATCTGGGCGTGTGCTTCAACGGACTGCACTGCATGCCGGATCCCGCCGCGGCGTTGGTCGAGCTGACCCGGACACTGAAGCCGGGCGGCCGGCTGGTCGGCGACTGCCTCATCCGCGACGTCGGCCGGTCCGACGCCTACCTCGCCGCCCTCCGGCGTCTCGGCGTCTTCGGTCCTGGTGGCAGGCTCGCCGACGTCGAACGCTGGCTGACCGACGCCGGACTCCGGATCGACCGGCTGGAACGGTCCGGCGCGCTGGCGCATTTCGCGGCGACGCGGGGCGTCTGAGCGGTCCGGTCAGGCCTGTGCGGCGATCCCGTACCTCTCCACCCTCTTCGCCGCCTGTCGCAGCATGATCGGGCCGTTGATGCTGCCCGGCAAGAGACGTACACCGCGCGGCGTCGCACGGGTCACTCCACGGACGAGACGTTCGGTTCGCTCGTAACGACGCCAGAACGCTCGTCCCAATCCAGGCCGAACTGCTCACGCAGCCGCTCGGGGGTCATGCCCAGAGTGAAGAGGCGATGCAGCCCGACGGCCGGACCGAGTACGACGGCCAGCGGCCGCTGGAATCGCGGACGTACGATGTCCCGGCCGAGCCGGCGTCCGACCTCGGTGACGACCAGGGAGTCGATCATTTCACCAACGTAGCCATAAAAATCGGCGTACGTGTTCGGCTGCGCCTCGCGCGGGCAGCCGAACACCCCGGCCACCCGCGTCATGTCCTGGTAGAAGTCCTCCCGCTCGTCGTCCGTGAGCGGCCCGACGAACGTCGTGTAAGACAGCAGCGCACTGTCGATCAGCGTCGCGTGCACCCACAGCAGGTTCTGCGGATCGTTCGCCCGGTACGAAGGACCGACGATGAACTCATGAACCCGGTGAGCGCCCTCGCCCACGCGACCGGCCAGCTCCTCGGAGCCGAACACGACCGCGTTCATCGCCTCGAGGGTGCCCTGCAGCCGCCGGAACGGCGAGCGCCGAAAATCGCTGTGATCCCATACCCCCTGCGCCACGGCGGGATGCGCCAACTGCATGAGCAACGCCCGGCCCGCACCGAGCAGCAGCGCCGGCTCCGCGGTCACCCGGCGCGCCACCGAACCCTGCTCCAGAAAGTCGGCCATCGCCTCACCTCCCACGGCGCACACCAACCGGGCCGGGTCATCGAGATCGTCCCCGACCCCGTCAAGGGTCAACGATCCCAGTGTGCGGTGCGAGGATTCCGCCATGGAACAACGAGTCAGCCTGATTACGCTGGGCGTCGCCGATCTCGCCCGTGCCCGGGCGTTCTACGACGCCCTCGGCTGGTCGGCGGCCACGTCACCGGACGACGACGTCGCCTTCTACCAAGCCGGCGGGATGATCCTGGCCCTGTGGAGCCGGCGGCAGCTCGCCGAGGACAGCGTCGTGGAGGACAACGGCGGCTGG
>WHTJ01000107.1 GCA_009377795.1 Propionibacteriales bacterium
CGCCGAACTCGAAGCCCTCAGCCACCGGTTGAGTCTGATCGCCCGCCACACCGGTGCCGACGACCCCCGGACGATGAACCAGCGCCGCGCCGACATCGCGGTCGACCTGCTACTCGGACGCGCCGACTGCACCGTGCCGACCAGCGGTCTCGAAGCTGGCGACGTTCACCCTGCAGACCTCGAACCCGACCCGGTGCTGTCCGGTGGGGTGCGGGCACAGATCAACGTGACGGTGCCGATCCAGACCCTGATCGGGGTCTCCGACCATCCCGGCCAGTTGTTGAACGGGGAACCCATTCCGGCGTCGCTGGTGCGCAGGATCGCCGCCGACCCGTCCTCCACCTGGTATCGGCTGCTCACCGACGAAGTCGGCAACCTGCTCGACCTGTCCACCCGGTCCTACCAGCCCACCGCGGCGTTGGTGCGGGCGATCGTGGCCCGGGACCGCACCTGCGTCGCACCCGGCTGCACCACCAACGCGCAGATCGGGGAGACCGACCACACCCTCCGCTACAGCCAGGGTGGGTCCACGTCGTACGCCAACACCGGACGGCCGTGCCAGAGTCACCACAAGGCGAAGGAGTCACCCGGATTCGAGCTGTCGCAGCCCACTCCCAGGGTTTTCAAGTGGCGATATCCGTCCGCACACACCTACACCAGCAGACCGGACCCGCATCCGGTCGCCACCTGGCCCGACCACTGGCAGCAACCGGCCTCGGCCACCCAACTCCAAGACGCACTCCGCATGCACGACCTCAACCGCCGACGTCGAGACGACGCCCGACCACGCGACACCACCCGCCGATATCTGGAGACCCGGCTCCGAGGCTGGTACGCCGAATCACCCGCCGACCCCGACGAACACACCGAACCCGACCTCGACGACGAGCCTGTACTGGACGACGAAACGGCGAGGATTCTCGCCGGCCTGCTGGAACGGACCGCGCTCAACTAGAGGGGGCGCCGTCACCATGACACGCACGGTCACACCTCCAGGCGTCGTACCGTGACCGAACGTGCCACCGGACGGATGAGCCGTCCTACTGCTGGGAGCACGATCCGGAACCGCTGTGGCGAGCCATCGAGGCCGCGCTCGTCCGGCAGCCCCGTCGTGGTGTAATGCGCAGCCCGCTCCCCTATCCCTTACCCGGCGCGCTCACCCGACGTAAAATGTGCCGATGGACTTCGTTCGGTACGCCGAGCGCGCGGCCGCGCTGCTGAATACGCCGCTGGCCGACGCCGACGACCTGCGCGAGTTTCTGAGCGACCGCGCATGGCTAATCGAGAGCGTCGCGGACAAGGACCCCGCCCCACTTCGCCGGCTGCAGAAGGAGCTCCGGCCGATCTTCCGGGCCTCGGCCGACGGCGACGAGCCGGGCGTGGTGAGCCGGCTCAACGATCTGCTCGCCAAGCATCCGATCACGCCGTACGTCGCGGGCCACGACGCCCAGTCATGGCACCTCCACGTCTCGGATCGGTCGTCGTCGGTATCCGATCTCTTGACCGCCGAGGCGTTGCTGGGGCTGGCCATCCTCGTCACGGATCTGGGTCCGACCCGGCTCGGCGTGTGCGACGCGGATCGCTGTACGAACGCGTTCGTCGACACCTCGCCGAACCAGTCCCGCCGGTACTGCTCGGATCGGTGCTCCTCGCGGGCCAACGTCGCTGCGTACCGCGCCCGTCGCAAGGCCGAGGCGGACGCCGCATCGGCGGCGCAGGGGGCGGCCGGCTGAGCCACGGGGCCGCGGACCGGAAATCCCGGTGACAGTCCGACCGCGGTGGGAGTAACGTTCGCTGGCTGCCATTCGAAACCCGAGGGGTCTGCTGTGTCCGGTTCAGATACCGTCCCCCATCCGCCCGAACCCGTCTCACCTCCGGCCGAAGCCTCCAACACCGCCGACGAGCTGCGATCCGAGCGTCGGCATCTAGCCGACTCTCGCGCCAACCTCGCTCGGATGCGCGAACGCACCGCCGCCCTGGACCGCGGCGCCGCGGGCGACTGGGTATCCCGGCAGGTGCTGGAGTCCGCGCTGTGGCTCCGGATGAAGCAGCTGGAGGACGACCCCGAGGTCCCGCTGTTCTTCGGGCGGCTGGACTTCGACGCGGACCACGACAGCGGTCAGGGCGAGCGGTTCTACGTCGGCCGTCGGCACGTCACCGACTCGCAGGGTGACCCGATGGTGATCGACTGGCGGGCTGACATCTCCCGTGCGTTCTACCGGGCGACCACCAGGCGGCCGATGGGGGTACGGCTGCGCCGCCGGTTCGGCTTCCAGCACGGTGAGCTGAGCGCGTACGAGGACGAACACCTCGTCCAAGGCGAGCAGCAGGAGCATTCCGCCATCCTGCAAACCGAAATCGAGCGTCCACGGCACGGCCCGATGCGGGACATCGTCGCGACCATCCAGCCGGAGCAGGACGACATCGTGCGCTCGGAGCTGGCCCACTCGGTGTGTGTTCAGGGCGCACCCGGAACCGGAAAGACCGCGGTGGGGCTGCACCGGGCAGCGTACCTCCTGTATGCGCATCGCGAGCGCCTGCACCGGCAGGGCGTCCTGGTTATCGGGCCGAACGACTCGTTCCTGCGCTATATCGGCGACGTCCTCCCCGCTCTGGGGGAGATCGACGCCAAGCACACCACGGTTTCGGGCCTGGTGAGCCGGGTCCGGATCCGCGGCGTCGACCCAGCTGATATCGCAACCCTCAAAGGGGATCCACGGATGGCGGAGGTGATCCGGGGCGCCGTGCGGAGCCATGTGGAGACACCCTCGTCCGCCCTCGTGGTACCGCGCGGTTCGCGGCGCTGGCGGGTGCCCGCGTTCGAGGCGGAGGAGATCGTGGCGGAGCTGCGGCAGAGAGGCGTACGGTACGCCGCCGGGCGCGCCATGCTCTCCCAGCGGCTGGCGCATCAGATCCTGGTCAAGATGGAGCTCGCCGGAGAGTCGCCCGACGATCGCGTGCAGGACTCGGTCGCCCGCTCCAGACCCGTAAAGCAGTACGTCGACCAGACCTGGCCGGCGGTCGATCCGGCACGGGTGGTGCTTCGCCTGCTCAGTGACCGGGATTTCCTTGCCGTACACGCGAACGGGATCCTCCCCGAGTCCGCGCAGGAGCTGATGCTCTGGCCGACGACACCCAAGGGGCCCGGTTCGGCCCGATGGTCGGTGGCCGACGCCGTGCTCGTGGACGAGGCGGCCGACGTCGTTGAACGCACGACCAGCCTCGCCCACGTCGTACTCGACGAGGCGCAGGACCTCTCCCCCATGATGCTCCGCGCCGTCGGGCGTCGCTGCTCGACCGGATCCGCCACCGTGCTCGGCGACTTGGCGCAGGCCACCACACCGTGGGCGGTGCGGTCGTGGAACGCCGCCCTCGAGCATCTCGGGCAGCCGGCCGCGCACGTCGAGGAGCTGACGTTGGGCTTTCGCGTGCCGGGCGCCGTCATCGAGCTGGCGGCGAGGCTGCTGCCCACCATCGCGCCGCGGCTGGAGCCGCCGACTTCGGTACGCCGCGGCCGCGGCGACCTGACGATCACCCACGTCGAGGAAGTCATGCCGGCAGGCCTCGAAGCGGTCCTCGCGGCCGCCGGACTGGACGGTTCGGTGGGCGTGATCGCCGCCGACGACCAGGTGCCGAGTATGGCGAGACTGCTCACGTCAGAAGGGATTCCGCACACCCTTCTCGGAGACGAGCACGACGCCGAGGCGCATCTGGACGTCGTACCCGCGACCCTGTCCAAGGGCCTCGAGTTCGACCACGTCGTACTCCTCGAACCCGCTGGGATCGTCGCCGGGGAGCCCGACGAGATGACCGGGCTGCGACGGCTGTACGTCTGCCTCACCCGCGCGGTCACGTCCTTGCGGATCGTGCACGCCGAACCGTTGCCGACGCAGCTGACCGCTGATAACGCGCCCTAGGGTCGACTCCGTGGACGAGCTGTTCGAACGACTGCGAGAGCGCTACCGGGAGCCGCACCGCCACTATCACGACGTACGACACCTCGAGGAGGTGCTCGCGACCGTCGACGAGCTTGCACCGGAGGCGTCGGACCCAGACGCCGTCCGAATGGCGGCGTGGTTTCACGACGCGGTTTACGTCCCGCGCGCCGCGGACAACGAGGAACGCTCGGCCGAGCTGGCCCGTGCCGAGCTCTCGGCCGCCGGCGCGGCGGCCGAGCAGGTGGACGAGGTGGTCCGGCTCGTACAGCTCACCGAGACGCACAAGCCGGCGCCCGGCGACCTCAACGGTGCGGTGTTGTGCGACGCAGACCTGCGGATTCTCGCCGCCGACGGATCCCGGTACGCCGAGTACGTCCGGGGTGTACGCCGGGAGTACGCGCACGTCGGCGAGGCCGAGTTTCGCCGCGGGCGGGCGCGGATCCTCCGCTCGCTGATCGACGATCCGCCGGTGTTCCACACCGGCACGGCCCGGAAGCGATGGGAGGAACGGGCACGTTCCAACCTCAGGGCCGAGCTGGCCGACCTGACGCCTTAGGAACTGCGGCGCTTGCGGCGCCGCAGCCCGCTATCGACCAGCCGGCGTACCAGCTCCCGGCTCGTGACCGGAACCGCGCCGGCCGCGAACACATCGGCATAGAGGCGGTCCGGCACGTCGTAATGGTCCCGGTGGAAACCACGGGGCGGAATCCCAGCCCGGGCGGCGAAATCGTGCAGCTCGTCGTACGACGTGTCGCTGACCAGGTGGGACCACAACCGGCCATGCCGCGGTACGGAAGGCGGGTCGATGTAGATCGTCACGACGTCACAGCGTGCGCGACGTGGTCGTCGAGCAGCAACCGCCAGGAGCGGACGTACGACGCGTCGACAGAGGACTTCGTCCACGATCCGCCGGGCCGCACCGAGCTCCCGACGTGGAACGCCCGTACCCCGCTGCGAGTCAGCCACGGCACGTGCTCGGGCTTCAACCCTCCACCCGCCACCATCAGCCGGGCGTGGTCGGGGTGCGCGGCCGCGCGTCGAGTCAGCTCCTCGAGGCCGTGGTCGACGCCGCGCGCCGCGCCCGCGGTCAGGACACTGTCGAGTCCGGGAAGGTCCAGGAGCTCCCGCCATGCCCGGTCGCTCTCCAGGGTGTGGTCGATCGCCCGGTGAAACGTCCACGGCGTACCGCTGACCGCGTCGGCCAACGTCTCGCAGACCGGTACGTCGATCCTCAGGTCCCGGTTGAGGAATCCGAACACCACACCCTCGGCGCCGACCGCGAGATAGTCGGCGGCCATCCCGATCAGCCTGGACAGCTCACCACCCGTCGTACCGTAGCCGTCGCCCAAGCGCAGCATCGCCCGCACCGGCAGGGAGGTCGAGCGCAGGACCGCCGAGAACCGCGCGGTCTCGCACGACATCCCGCCGTCGTCGGGCGAGCCGACCATCTGGATCCGGTCGGCACCACCCTCCTCGGACGCCTCGGCGTCGGCCGGATGCAGCGCCCGAACCTCGAGCAGCGGCGGAGGTTCCATACGCTCCAGAGTGCCATCTGAGAGCGGCTGGATCTCGTAGGCAGGCCCGGCTGCTTGAACGCACGTCGCTCAGGAAGCAGCATTACTGGCATGTCAGACCCGCTGCTCGACGCGCGGGCGCGTGTGCTCGCCGACCTGCAGGCGTGTGAGCTGGCCGACGCCGAGACCGTCTCCGCGCTCGAGGAGTCCGTGATCCAGCGACGGTGGTGGGTGGATCAGTGGCCAGAGGGCGTCGAGTACGTCGGTGGGCTGATCGCTCAGGACGTACAAGACGCGATCCTCGACCGGATCGGGCGGTGGCCGCTCTGCCTCCGATGCGAGGACGCCGACGGTCACGGGCTCTACATCCGGCCCGAGCTCGGGCCGAACCCGCACTGGGTCTGCGAGAAGTCCGGCCAGGTGGTGGCCCCGCTCGGCCGGCTCTGACCCGTCTCGCCGCCCCTTTTCCTTCGCGCCGAGATTGCACTTGTGGTCGACCAGATCTGCAATCTCGCCGCGACGTACTAGGAGGAGCGCCGGCGGCGGAACAGGACCAGCAGGATCAACAGCGCCAGGCCGCCCAGGAGGTACGGGCCGAGGCGCCGGGCGATCACCGGCATTACGGCCGCACCGAGGTCGAGCGCGTCGGACGCGCTGGACCGGTCGTACCGGCCGGACCGGCCTGCACGGTACTTGCCCGGACTACCCCCGGCCTCCCGCGGACCAGCCGGGTCCTCCCCGGGCGGCTCCACCGCCCCGGCTTCGGTCGGGCCCGAGCCCGACTCGGCCGATGCCGCCTCGCCGGAGTCGGATTCCGGGTCGCCGGTGGTGGCACCGTCGCCGGAGCCGGACAGCTTGGACTCCAGGCAACTGGAGAACTGCGCCAGCATCCGGTCGGAGACGTCCTGCATCATCCCGCGGCCGAACTGTGCCGGACGCCCGGTGACGTTGAGATCGGTATCGACCGTGACCGCGGTCGAGTCGTCACCCTCCGGCTCCAGCTGGGTGGTAATGGTGGCCGCCGCCGTGCCGTTGCCCCGCCGGTCCTTGCCCTTGGCGTCGATCACCGCCCGGTGCTGTTGCCCATCGCGCTCCAGAAACCGGCCGGAGCCGGAGTACTGGAGCGAGATGGGTCCCAACTTGACCTTGCAGGTGCCCTGGAACTCGTCGCCCTCGACCGACGACAACGCGGCACCCGGAAAACAGCCGACGACACTCTCCAGGTCGTTCAGCGCTTCCCACGCGACGTCCACCGGCGCGGGAACGGTGAAGCGGTGATGCAACTCCACGGGCAGCCCCTCCCTGTCGTAGTTCGAGTCCTAGCCAGCGGCCGCCGCGAGCACGGCGCGACCGGTCAGCACCGTCGCCAGATGCCGACGATAGTCCGCATCGCCGTTGAGGTCGCTCGGCGGGTGCGTTCCTTCGGCGACGTCCACCACCGCCTCTCGTACGGCGTCGGCGACCGGAGCGATCCCGATCAGCCGCTGCTCCACCGCGGTCGCACGCACCGGCGTCGAGCCCATGTTGGTCAACGCGACCCGTGCCTCGGCGATGCTGTCGCCGTCGATCCGCAGCGCGGCCGCGACCGCGACGATCGACCACTGCTGCGCCACCCGGACGAACTTCTCGTAGTGCGAGCCCCACCCGGTGTGCTTGGGGATACGCACCTGCGTGAGCAGCTCGTCCTCGCCGACCGCCGTGGTGAAGAGGTCCTCGAAGAAATCCTCCGCGGCGACCGTACGGGTGCCGCGGGTCCCGGCGATCAAGAACTCCGCGCCCAGGGCGACCGCCGTCGTCGGCATGTCGCCGGCCGGATCGGCGTGCACCAGTGCGCCGCCGAAGGTGCCCCGATGCCGCACCTGCGGGTCGGCGATCGTCTCCGCCGCCTCGGCCACCAGCGCGGCGTGCTCGCGCACCAGGGGGTCGGCGATCATGTCCGCGTGCGGGGTCATCGCACCCACCGCGAGCGCGTCGCCGTCCTCCCGGACCCCGCGGAGCTCCTCGATCCGGCCCAGATCGACGATCACCTCGGGCGCGGCCAAGCGCAGCCGGAGCACCGGGATCAGGCTCTGGCCGCCGGCCAGCACCTTCGCGTCCTCGGCCTCTGAAAGCAGCCGCAGCGCCTCGTCGACGGTGCTCGGTGCGTGGTAGTCGAACTTCGCGGGGATCATGCTGCACCTCCTCCACTCGCGCCGGCGGCTTGCAAGACGGTCCAGACCCGATGCGGTGTGCACGGCATCGGGACGTCGGAGACGCCGTACGGCCGCAGCGCATCCACGATGCCGTTCACCACGGCCGGCGTCGACGCGATGGTACCGGCCTCGCCGACGCCCTTGACCCCGAGCTCGTTGGTCAGCGACGGGGTCTCCGTGCGGTCGGTGACCATCGACGGTACGTCGACGGCCGACGGTACGAGGTAGTCGGTCAGCGAACCGCTGACCAGCGTCCCGGACTCGTCGTACACCGCCTCCTCGAACAGCGCCTGTGCGATGCCCTGGGCGACCCCGCCGTGCAGCTGGCCCTCGACGATCAGCGGGTTGATCACCTTGCCGACGTCGTCCACGCAGACGTACTTCCGGATCGTCGTCCGGCCGGTCTCGGTGTCCACCTCCACCGCGCACAGGTGCGTGCCGTGCGGGAACGAGAAGTTGTCCGGGTCCATCGTCGCCTCGGCGTCGAGGCTCGGCTCGAACCCGTCCGGCAGGTCGTGGGCATGGAACGCCGCGAACGCCACGTCGCCGATCCCGGTGCCCTTGTCCGTGCCCTTGACGGTGAACTTGCCGGCACTGAACTCCAGGTCGTCCGGGCTGGCCTCGAGCATGTGCGCCGCGACCACCTTCGCCTTCTCGATCACCTTGTCGGCGGCCCTGAGCGCGGCGATGCCCCCGATCACGAGCGACCGGGACCCGTAGGTGTCCATGCCCTTCGGCGCGACCAGGGTGTCGCCGTGCAGCACCTCGACGTCCTCGAACGGGACCCCGAGCCGGTCGGCGACGATCTGGCTCCACGCGGTCTCGTGCCCCTGACCGTGCGCGCTCGAACCCGTGACCACCTCGACCTTCCCGGATGCGAGCATTCGGATGGAGGCGTGCTCCCAACCACCGGCGGCGTACGACAGCGCGCCGAGCACCCGGGACGGGGCCAGGCCGCACATCTCGGTGTAGGTCGAGACCCCGATCCCGAGCTGCACCGGGTCGTTGCGTTCACGGCGTTCGGCCTGCTCCTTGCGGAGCTCGTCGTACCCGAACAGCTCCCTCGCCTTGGCGGTCGCCGCCTCGTAGTTGCCCGAGTCGTACTCCAGCGTCGCCACCGTGGTGAACGGGAACTCCTCGTGCTTGATCCAGTTCTTCTCCCGGATCTCCAGCGGATCGGCACCGACCTCCTGCGCCAGCTCGTCCATCAGGCGCTCGATCGCGTACGTCGCCTCCGGCCGGCCGGCGCCACGGTAGGCGTCGGTCCACGCGTGGTTGGTGAAGACGTTCGTGCACGCGAAGTGATAGGCCGGGAACTTGTAGATGGCGTTGAACATGAACGCACCGAGGATCGGTACGCCAGAGGTGACCAACCCCAGATAGGCGCCCATGTCGGCGAGCAACTCGACCTTCAGACCGGTGACGGTGCCGTCCTGCTTGGCGGCCAGGGTGAGCTTCTGGATCTGGTCGCGGCCGTGGTGCGCGACCATCAGCGACTCGCTGCGGGACTCGGTGTACTTGCACGGCCGGCCGACCTGCCGGGCGGCGAGCAGGGTCACGACCTCCTCCGGCGTGACCTGGAGCTTTCCGCCGAATCCGCCGCCGACGTCCGGAGCGATCACCCGGAGCTTGCTCTCCGGTATGTCACAGGTCAGGGCAAGCATCAGCCGCAGGATGTGCGGTATCTGGGTGGCCGACCACATCGTGGTCTGCTCACCGGTCGGGTCGACGACGACCGAGCGCGGTTCCATGAACGCCGGGATCAGCCGCTGCTGCCGGTAGGTGCGCTCGATCAGGATCCCGCCGTCGCGGGCCTCCTGGATCGCGTCCTCCACGTTGCCGCCCGAGCAGGCCTCGGCCGAGTCGAAGACCCATCTCGCCGAGACGTTGGTCCCGAGGTCGGGATGGACCAGCTCGGTGTCGGCGGCCGCCTGTGCCAGATCGAGTACGACGGGAAGTTCGTCGTACTCCACGTCCACCAGCTCGCTCGCGTCCCGCGCCTCGGCCGCGGATCGGGCGACCACGCATGCGACGATCTCGCCCGCGAAGCTCACCTGGTCGACGGCGATGGCCGGGTGTGGAGGGGCCTTCTGGTCCTCGGCGACCGGCCAGGCGTTCGGCAGGCTGCCCTGGATGTCGGCCACGTCGCTGCCGGTGATCACGGCGAGCACGCCCGGTGCGGACCGGGCCTCGGCGACGTCGACGGAGGTGATCTTGGCGCGCGCTACCGGGCTGCGCACCATGGCGAGATGCAGCATCCCCGGAAGCTGCAGGTTGTCGGTCCACCTCGTGCGGCCGGTGACCAGCCGCTGGTCCTCCTTGCGGCGGCGTGGGGTGCCGACCTCGGTGGTGGGGCGTTCCTCAGTGACCGTCATGTGGCACCTCCCGCCTTCGCGGCCGTCTGTACGGCCTTCACGATGTTCTGGTAGCCGGTGCAGCGGCACAGGTTGCCCTCCAGGCCCAGGCGTACCTCGTCATCGCTCGGGTCCGGGTTGTCCTTGAGCAGGTCGATGGCCTGCATGATCATGCCCGGCGTACAGAATCCGCACTGCAGCGCATGAGTCTCGTGGAACGCCTGCTGCATCGGGTGCAGCTGGCCGTTCTCGGCCAGACCTTCGATCGTGGTGACCTGGTGGCCGTCGGCCTGCACGGCCAGCATGGTGCAGGACTTCACGCTTCGGCCGTCGAGATGAACCGTGCAGGCACCGCAGTTGCTGGTGTCGCAACCGACGACGGTGCCCGTCTTGCCGAGCCATTCTCTGAGATAGTGCACCAGCAAGGTCCGGGGCTCGACCTCGTCGGAATAGCTGATGCCGTCGACAGTGACGTTGATCTGGGTCATACCGTCTCCTCGTCGAGTCGGTGCCGCTTTCAAACGATCATTTCCCCGGCGCGGAATTGCCGCAACAGGTTGGGCGGAATTTCTCACGCCGCGGCGATCCGCTTAACGCCGGGATCGCGCCTCTGCTTGTTTTCTGCACATCGAGCTTGCGAATTTGCCCGAGGCCTGCTCTGGCCTGTCCGAGCTAGTCGAGCGCAGCCCTGTCGAGCACGCACCGACGACCCGCCGCGTGTCCTCGGGCTTCGGGCCTCCTCATCCGTGTCGTGGCACGTTCGGTTACGGCAGGCCGCCTGCGGGCGTGGCCGTGCGTGTCATGGTGACGGCGCGCCCTCTAGCTGAGTGCGGCCCGTTCCAGCAGGGTGCCGAGGGTCCTGGCCGTGTCTGGGTCGAGGTCGGGTTCGTAGTGAGGGTCGGCGTCTTCGTCCCGGTCGTCGGGGCAGGAGGCGTACCACTTCTGGAGTCTGGCCTCGAGGATCCGACGCGTGGTGTCGCGGAGTCGTTGGTTGTGTTGGCGTCGCCGGTTGAGGTCGTGCATCTGTAGCGCGTCTTGCAACTGGGTCGCGGACACTGGCTCGTGCCAATGGTCGGGCCAATCCGCGACCGGATGCGGTTCCGGCTTCGTGACGTAGATGTGCCCCGTGGGGTATCGCCACACGAACACGCCAGGCGACGGTTGGCTGAGGGTGAATCCGGGAGACCCACGGGCGGTGTGATGGGTGGCGCACGGTCGGCCGGTGTTGCGATAGCTGGTCTCGCCGCCCTCGGCCGCGGGCCGGGTGTGGTCGGTCTCCCCGGTCTGCGCGGACGTCGTACAGCCGGGCGCCGGACAGGTGCGATCACGGGCGATGATCGCACCTAGCAACGGCGCGCTGGCCCGATAGGCCTTCGTGGAGAGGTCGAGCAGGTTGCCGGCCCCGTCGGTGAGCATCCGGAACCAGGTCGAAGACGGGTCGGCGGCTATCCGACGTGCCAAGCCGGCCGGTACCGGTTCCCCGTTCAACAGCTCCCCGGGTGCGTCTGAGGCGCCCATCAGGGTCTGGATCGGCACGGTTATGTTGATCTGGGCGCCCACGCCTTCTCCCCGCCGCACCATCGGCTCTCGCTCTCGGAGCCCCTTCTCGACATGGGCGGCGTCAGACCTGGACTGGACGTCACCGGATTCCAGGCTGCTGGTGGGGATCGCAGAGGTAGCGTGGCCGAGCAGCAGGTCGACCGCGAGATCGGACCGACGGTGGTCCATGCTGCGCGGATCGTCGGCACCTGTATGCCGGGCGAGCAGGCTGAGTCGGTGACTGATCGCCTGTAGCTCGGGACCGGTGTGACGCAGGAGCAGGTCGGCCATGCCGTCTCCGGCGTCGAACACACTCACCCGCCGGCCCTCGAAAGCGCGGTTGAACCGCTCCTCGGCTTTGACCGGCTCGGCCTCTGCGACCAGCCTGCGCGCCACCGGCAGATCTGCGCCGCGGGCACCGGGATCAGCTCCGCCGGGTCGCCAAGCGGCTCAGCCGATGTGGACTCGTCGTACGCGTCGACGTCATGAATGAGCCGCTCGACCAACCGCCGCTCCACGACCGGCACCACGCCGTCGTCAGTCAGCCTCGAGAACTCATCGTCGATGCGGCCCGCGGTGTACTCGTCGATCCGCCCCGCGCACAGCAGCTGCCAGACCTTCGGCAACCGAGCCTGCAGAGACTCGGCCAGATCCAGCCGGACGCCGACTCGATATGCCGACTGACCAAGTACCGCGATCAGCTCGGTCTTCGTCTGTGACCGAGCGCCGAGGACCCGGCGATCCCGTGGATCGCGTGGCTCCCGCTCGCGGCGCCGGTGCAGCTCCCGCATCAGGCGAAGTTGCTGAGCCTCGTAGAAGGACGCCTGGCGGCGAAGCGCGCCAAGCGCATCCACCAGGCTGGCGTCGTCCAGCTCCGACAACTCCTGTCGGCCGAGCAGATCGGCGAGCGCGGCGCCGGCGACGGTCGTCCTGGCCTCGACCCAGCCGACTTCGGCCTCGGTGACGTCCGCGCACATGTGCGTTCCAGTTCAGGAGGATTCGCTCGTGTGTTCTGCATCTCTGCTTGAGTGCAGTAGGTTGTGCGGGTGGGTGAGGCGAGTCGGCCGGTGGGTGGGATGGATTATCCGCGGACCTATCAGGAGTTCCGGGAGTGGTTCGCCG
>WHTJ01000108.1 GCA_009377795.1 Propionibacteriales bacterium
GAGTACGAGGAGACGTGGCACAGACAGCACACCCACCACGAGTCAGCTACGACCCCCGAACCCCCAACCGAAACCAGATAATCCAGTCACCGGAGAACCGGGGGAACCTCACTGAGCGTCGATCCGCCAACCATGGCGCGCTCCTGTGGCGCGGCGCGATCGATCGCGCGCAGGGCCGGAACGTGCAGGGCGACCTGCCCGACTCCGATGACCGACCGCTGTACTGGGCGCGCCTGCAGATGACCCGGGCCATCCAGCAGTTCCAGCCGGACTTCGCGCTCTCGGACGAGCAGCGCGCCGACCTCATCTGGGCCGTGGAGGTCAACTCTCGCGGTCAGGGTAACGAGATCCGCTTCCCCGCAAGCAAGGGCTTGGAGCGCATGCTCATCAGCGGCTTCGACCCGTTCACGCTCGACCCAGAGCCGCGCCGCGGCAACCCGTCGGGCGCGTCCATCATGGCGCTTGACGGCACCGAAGTCAGGACCGGCGACGGCGTGGTCTTCATCGAGACGGTGATCCTGCCCGTGAACTGGACTGAGTTCGACCAGGGCATGGTTGAAGAGGCCTTCGGCCCCTTCATGCAGGAAGGCATGCGCCAGGTGGACGCCACCATGACCATCAGCCAGGGCCGCAACCGCTTCGACGTCGAGGCGTACAACGGGCGCTACCGCACCGGCACCTCTAACGACGGCATCAACCCCTGCCCGCCACCACATTTCACCCGGCCGGAGTGCCAGATCACCCCGTCGACAGACTGGGTGCCCTTCGAGCCTCCCCAGTGGACCGTTTCCACCCAGCCGGTGGACGCCCTACTGGCCACCGACACGTCGCCGTACGACATCATCCACAACACGCAGGTGACAGAGTTCCTGGTCTGCGGTGAGACCGCCACGGCCTCGCGTCCAGACGGTCCCACGACGTTCGAGCACTGCGCCCGGTCGGGCGGCGGCGGGAGCTACCTGTCCAACGAGGTCGCGTACCGCGTGACGCTGCTGCGGGACGCACTCGGGCTCGACATCCCCGCCGGGCACCTGCACATTCCACCAATGCCGTTCGCGTCCGGTCAGGACACCGAGATCACCGATCCGGTGTTCGAGGAAAACCGCCAGACCGTGGTGGATCTGACGGGCGACCTTGCGCGCGCGGCTGCTCACGCGATCGAGTGATGCTCGCCACCGGGAGCGCTGGCGGCAGACCGACGCTCCCGGTGCTCCAACGGGTACGGGTGGTCAGTGCCCGCGGAACGCCTCCTCCAACCACCAGGAACTTTGGTCGGCGGGCACCTTGGCATCGATCAGCAGCGGCTCGTCACGGTGCCCGGTGAGCCAGTCATGCACCGGA
Organism: Propionibacteriales bacterium; assembly: GCA_009377795.1. Taxonomy (GTDB): domain Bacteria; phylum Actinomycetota; class Actinomycetes; order Propionibacteriales; family Nocardioidaceae; genus WHTJ01. The sequence goes on from WHTJ01000108.1 coordinate 1,342, forward strand.
CGCAGGTCAGAGCGCTGCCGGACGGTGATTCCCCGCCAGCCGTAGCCACGGGCGATGCTGGCGACGTCGGTGTCGGGGAAGCGCACCGTGGACAGGTCGTGTCCGTGCGGTCCGAAGTGATGAACCTCGGCGCCGTACGCTGCGTCGTTGTAGACGACGGCGACCATGGGAATGCCCAACCGTGCAACGGTCTCCAACTCCGCAGAGCTCATCAAGGCACCGCCGTCACCGAGCGCTGCCACCGGAAGGCGATGCGGTTGCGCGAGGGCGGCACCGATCGCTGTGGCGAGTCCGAGCCCAATCGACTGGAAGGCCTGAGTGAAGCAGAAACCGTTCTCGTCCGGCACCGAGAGGAACATGCTCGGGTAACCCATGAAGTTCCCTGAGTCGACGGCGACCACTCGGTCGGCCGGCAGCAGATCATCGAGTGCAACAGTCAACGTGCGCGGGTCGATGACATCGGTGGTTGACGTGTCGTCGTACGGGACATCGCGCCATCGAGATTCAGTCGCGATCCTCCTCCGAACAGCGTCCGTGCGGTAGCCGACGGGGGCTTCGTCGTGGGCGAGTGCGGCGGCTGCAGCCGCCGCGGTCTCGATGACCGATCCACACACACCGACGTGGATGTCGGCGTGTGCCCCCAGCGCCTCCTGGTCGAGGTCGACCTGCGCGACGGTGGCATCCGGTGCGATGAGATTGCCGTGTCGCATCGTCCACATGTTGAGTGCGCAGCCCCAGCCGACGATGAGATCGGCACGCTGGATCAGCTCCGCTGCGAGCGGTGTGGCGAATCCACCTGAGACGTCGAGCGACCACGGGTTGCCGTGGAAGAGGCCCTTGGCTACCGCGCTGGTGGCGAGCAGTGCACCGCACGCCGTGGCCAGCTCCTCCAACGCCTCGCGGCTCCCTGGCAACCGAGACCCACGCCCGGCGACGAAGACCGGCCGCCGCGCAGCCCGCAGGGCAGAGCCCAACGCCTCGAGATCGACATCGGAGGTCTGGACCGCGGGTCGCTGCGGTCGTGCCAGCGCCGGCCCCACCGCGCCGGCCAGCTGTTCGGCCTGCACGTGCAGCGGCAGGTTGAGTACGACGGTGCGCCGCTGGCGCACCGCGGTGTCGCACGCGGCGATCGTGACCCGCACCGCGTCCTCAGCGGACGCCACGCGCATCGCCGTGGCGCCGACCGACGTGGCCAGCGCGGTCTGGTCAACGTAGAAGTTCGACCTCGGCTCGGTGACCTCTGCGGCGAGCACGACCATCGGTGTACGGCTCTTGGCGGCCTCCGCGATACCCGTCAGTGCGTTGGTGAGACCGCAGCCCTGGTGTACGGACACCGCCGCGATACCGCCACTCATCCGTGCATACGCGTCCGCCATGGTGGCCGCGCCACCTTCGTGTCGTGCCGCGACGAACCTCGCGCCGCCGGCGACCAGCGCGTTTGTCAGATGAAAGTTCCCCGAGCCCACAACGCCGAAGACATGGTCCACACCAAGACCCGCGAGGGTCCTTCCGACGGCGGTAGCCACGTCCATCGGATCAGCGTTCGACGAGAGCCAGAACCCGCGCAGGGCTACCGGAACCGCGGACGATGCGCAGCGGGCTGGCGACGATGACCGCACCCGTCGGCGGCAGCTCGGCGAGGTTCTGCAGTTGCGTGAGGCCGTACTTGCCGGCGCCATGCATCAGGTTGTGACAGGGGAACATCGGCTCGAACCCGCCCGCCGCGCCCGCGTCGGTGCCGACAGTCTCCGTACCAAGACCGATCACCGGTGACTCCTCGGCGAGCCAACGCGCGCATTCCGCGGACAGGCCGGGGGTGTGCGGACCGTTGTCATCGGCGTTGAGGAACTCTTCCTGCGAATGTGACCATGCGTCCCATCCGGTGCGGAACAAGAGCCAACCGCCGGCCGGCAGCGGGCCGTGGGTCTGCTCCCACGCCTTGACGTGATCAATCTCCAGCAGGAAGTCGGCGTTGGCCGCGACTTCGGCGGAGAAGTCGAGCACGGCAGCGGGCGCTACGAGCTTGCTGGGCGGTACGGATGCAACATCCTCGCCGTCCTTGCCGGAGACCCAGTGGTTCGGCGCGTCGAAATGCGTGCCCGTGTGCTCGCCGGTGCGGAAGTTGTTCCAGTACCAGGCCGGACCCCGGTCGTCGTAGCGGCTGATCTCCTGCAGCTCGAACGTGGCGGTCTGCCCGAACTGTGGTGGTAACTGGAGGATCGGGGTGTCGCTGGTCAGCCGCGCGGTGAGGTCGACGACCTCGAGCGAACCGGCCGACATCGCATGAATGAGGTCTTGCAGGATCGGCATGCTGGTCTCCACTCCACGATCGGACGCTGTCACGGTAGGGGATCACCCGATGCACCGTCGAGGCACGCATCCGGCGGCGGTCTGTGAGATGCGAGTGCTTGGTCGCTTCGCACCTCACCCGGAGGTCTTCAGTCCGATTGATCTACGTCGTCGACGTCCGCAACGGACTATACGTCCTCAAGTACGAGGGTCGGTTCGCGGAACAGATCGAGGACATCGGATTCCTTGAGGGCAACTCGAACCTTGGCCACGCGCTCTGCTTCGAGCCGGTCGGCCAGAAGCCTGACTACTGCACTGAGTAGCTGTGACCGGTTGGCGGGGCGGCTTCGAGCCGCCTCGCCACCTCGCAAGCTGTGAACGCGCGGCTAACCAGTGCATGGATGCGAGGCCTCGACGTGAGCATCGAACTTGAACATTGCATGGTTCCCACTGATGGCGGCAACGCCTAGAATCTGCGTACGCCGAGATCGCGGAAGCTCGGGAACAGGATGACTTCGGCGCCTCCGATCTGAAGGAGGTGATCTCACGAGCACATGCGCGGATCTACACCGATGGCCGCACGAGTCGTGGTGGCCCATCTCGGCGACACATCGCGGATCTTGGCGGCCCCAGCGAATCGGCATATCCCTGAGCAGGTAGCACGAAACCTGGGAGACTGAGGCTCCGATGTACGAGAAGGATGGCGAGCGGTACTTCATCGTGGACGGGCACGTCCATCTGTGGGATGCCAGCCCTGAGAACCGAAACCACTACGGCAAGGGCTTCATCGACTGCTTCTACGGCTACCACTCCAGCTTGAGCCCCCCGGAGTGGGTGTGGCCGAAGGAGAAGTTCGACAAATATACCGAGCAGGACCTCATGCATGACCTGTTCGAGATCGGTTATGTGGACACGGCGATCTTCCAGCCGACCTACCTGACGGAGTTCTTCCCCGGTGGCTTCAACACCACCGATCAGAACGGCGTACTCGCCGAGAAGCATCCGGACAGGTTCGTCCTCAACGGCTCCTTCGACCCGCGAGACGGGGAGCGGGGGCTGGAGGATCTGCAGCGTCTTGTCGAGCGCTACAAGCTCAAGGGCGTCAAGCTCTACACGGCCGAGTGGAAGGGCGACTCCAAGGGTTGGAAGCTGTCGGACCCCATGGCATATCGGTATCTGGAGAGGTGCCGCGAGCTGGGCGTGACGAACATCCACGTGCACAAGGGCCCCACGATCTGGCCACTCAACCGTGACGCGTTCGACGTCGCCGACGTCGATCACGCGGCCACGGCCTTCCCGGAGCTCAACTTCATCGTCGAGCACTGTGGCCTCCCGAGATTGGAGGACTTCTGCTGGATCGCGGTCCAGGAACCGAACGTCTACGCCGGTCTCGCGGTGGCGATCCCCTTCATGTACAGCCGGCCGCGCTACTTCGCTCAGATCATGGGCGAGCTGCTCTTCTGGCTCGACGAGAATCGGATCCTGTTCGCCAGCGACTACGCGATCTGGCACCCGAAGTGGATCGTCGAGCAGTTCGTTGACTTCCAGATTCCCGAGGACATGCAGGGCGAGTACGGCACGCTCACCCCGGATATCAAGCGGAAGATTCTTGGGCTGAACGCCGCGCGTCTCTACAACCTCGAGGTACCCGCGGCGATCCCGCCGCCCGCGGTCGCCGCCCACTGACGGAGGTGGACGGTGCCGACCATGACGGACGACGGCCTACGTGCAGCCGCGTGGCACGCGCTGTCGACGGTTTCCGATCCGGAGCTCGACGAGCCGATCACCGACCTCGGTTTCGTCGCTGAGCTCACGGTGGACGACGACCGGGCGGCCTGCGTGCTGCGCCTGCCGACGTACTTCTGCGCACCGAACTTCGCCTATCTCATGGTGGCCGACGCCTATGATGCGTTGGCCGCCGTGCCGGGCGTGGAGCGCGTGCAGGTGCGTCTTGACGACCACTTCGCGTCCGAGGAGATCAACGCGGGCGTAGCCGCCGAATTCGGTTTCGCGGATACGTTCGCTGGACTCGCCGACGGGGAGCTGGCCGATCTACGGCAAGCATTCCGGCGCAAGGCACACCTCGCTGCCGTGGACCGGGTGTGCGGCGGACTTCGCGCCGATGGCTGGAGCGTCGAGGAACTCGCGAGACTCCGCCTCCGTGACGTGCCGCAGTCCGAGGACCGCGAGCGACTCTGCCGGCGCCGCCGTGACCTCGGGTTGCCCGCCGGCCCGGACGACCACCTGCTGGTGGAGGACGACGGCCGCCCGCTCGCCGCTGACGAGTTGCCTGCGCACCTGCGGTTCGCACAGGTGGTGCGGGTCAGCATCGACGGCAACGCAGGCTTCTGCCGCGGTCTGCTACGAACCCGGTACGGCGACGACGAAACCCTGCGATCTGAATTGAAAGGCGGAACGACGCGATGAAGGCCATACGAGTACACCAGTACGACGCAGCGCCCACCGTGGACGACGTACCCGAGCCCACTGTGTCCGGCCCGTTCGACGTGCTGGTCGAGATCGGCGCCGCCGGGCTCTGTCGTACCGACCTGCACATCGTCGAGGGGCAGTGGGCCGAGAGGACCGGCGTGAAGCTGCCGTACATCATCGGTCACGAAAACGCCGGATGGGTCAGAGAGGTCGGCTCCGCGGTCACGAACGTCTCGGTCGGCGACACGGTGATCCTCCACCCCCTTGTCACCTGCGGGCTCTGCCGTCCCTGCCGATCGGGCGACGACGTCCACTGCCAGAACTCCGAGTTCCCGGGCCTGAACCGCGACGGCGGTATGGCCGAGTACCTGCTGACCAACGCCCGGTCGGTGGTCAAACTCGACCCGAGCCTGCAGCCCGCCGAAGTGGCCGCGCTCGCGGACGCGGGCCTCACGGCCTACCACGCGGTGCGCAAGGCCGTCCCACTGCTCTACCCGGGTTCTTCTGTGGTTGTGATCGGAGCCGGTGGCCTCGGGCACATCGGCGTTCAGTGCCTGAATGCGATGACGCCTGCGGAGATCATCGTCGTCGACCTCTCCGAGCCCGCGCTCTCTCTCGCGAAGGAGCTGGGCGCCCTTCACACCGTGCAGGCGGACGGCGACCCGGTGAACGCCGTTCGAGAGATCACCGGAGGGCACGGGGCCAATGTGGTGATCGACTTCGTCGGCGAGAAGGGAGCCGAGCAACAAGGCGTGGCGATGCTGCGCGAGGCCGGCTCGTATTTCAGTGTGGGGTACGGCGGGGCGATCCACATACCGACGATCGACATTATTTCCCAAGAGATCAACGTCATAGGCAACCTCGTCGGCACCTACAACGACCTCGATGAGCTCATGAACCTGACCGCGCGGGGCAAGGTCAAACTCCACACGACAACCTATCCGCTCGACGCGGTCAACGACGCCATCGACGATCTCGACGGCGGTCGGCTGCAGGGTCGCGGAATCCTCGTCCCCGCCGGTCGCTGACCTGCCATCCCTCGTCTTCGAATGCGCACCGTCGCTGCGGGCGAGAACCGTCTGTGCGTTTTGCGTCGGGAAACGGTGGTCGATCCGTCCGTCTGGGCGCCGTCTGTGGGTATTGGGTCGGAAGACGGTGGTGGTGTGGTTCAGCCCCTTTCGGATCGCCGCACGATGATCTTCGGGTTCTCACGCAGAGTTTGACCCACGACGCAGTACCGCTCCGTCGATCGGCCCAGGCGCTCCAGGGACGCGTCATCTGCGTCACTGTCGACCTCGATGGTCACCACGATGTCTTGCACACCCACCGCAGCCTGCTTGTCTATCCCGAGCGTTCCGCGGGCGTCGAAGAGGCCGTCGGCACGCAGGGTGGCCGCGTGCAACCGCAGGCCCATCGCGGTGGCCACGCTGCGCAAGGTCACCCCTGCGCAGGCCAGTAGCGCTTCGAGCAACATGTCGCCCGAGCACGCATCAGATCCGTCTCCCCCGGTGCTGCGATGCAGGCCAGCGCGTACTGGACCAGCCCAACTCTCGACGGTGCAGGTAACTCCGTCGTCGCGGTAGTCACCACGTGCGCTCAGCGGAGTGCGGGCGCTGGCAGGGTCGGCCCGGTACCGGTCTTTCAGAGGTGCCTGGAGTTCTCGCAGGCTTGAGGAATCCATGCCCCAGTCTGGCTCAGTCGTTCCCTGCACCTCAATCCGAACCAGCTCCGGCGACACTGCGATCCCTGCCAGTCGATCGCTGGGTTTCGATGACGCTTGGAACGGCTGCCGGCCTAGACCACCGGACCCTCGGTGTCGTGCTGGACGCCGGGGACGCCGTTCTCGACGACGTACGTCGCGCGGGTGGAGATCGGGGCGCCCGGCCGGCTGCGGCTCTCCCGCAGGCGACGCCACGGTGACGCGGACACTGCGAGTCGCGTCCGCAGCTACCGAGTCGGGCAGCGCGTCCGGCGGAAGCCGTCTGTACCTGGGTTGATGGTGGGAACCGATGCCCGAGGCCGGCCTTATCCTGCGATCACGGATCGACGCGTCGTCACGCGTGTGCCTTGAGATTCTCTCCACATCTGGAAGGCCAGCGGCCACAGCGCGACAACTCCCGCTATGGCCTGCAGGTAGAACTGCACTGCCCCGAGCGGCACGAAGCGGGACAGGGCCAGCAAGACGAGCGCGGTCACGACGAGTCGGGTTATGGAAGGGCTCAGGATCCGGCTGGCCGCGACGCCTCGGGCGAAGCCGTAGATTCCGACCGCGAAGGTGATCACGCTTGTCACCAGTATGGCGATGAACCACGGTTCCAAGGCGGTCTGTACGGCGGCGACGTCACCGCCTGTCGATGCGGTCGCCATGGGTGCGAACTCGAGTGCTGGCAGGAGCCCGTACAGGATGCTGCCGGCGATCACGAACGGCAGCGCCCACGTGCTGAACCGCTCCTCTCCGGCGTCGCGCAGGCGCGCCCGGATCGCCAGGAACGCAAGCGCGACCAGGCCGGATCCCACGGCGGTGAGCAGGTGCACCCATCCCCACAGTCTCGTGTTCGCCTCAACCGCCTCGGCGACGGCCGCCGCATCCGGCAGCCGGACCAGGTAGGGGTGGGCGATGAGCGCCACGAGCATCACCAGCGGCGCGAGCGCGACCCCAATGGCCCCGAAGCGTGCGGTCGTCGCATGGGTCGTTGTCATGGGTCTGTTCCTTTCTGGTGTGCATATATGCGCGTTGCGGCGCTACACCGTTCCGGTGCCGATGTTGACCTCGGCATGCAGCGTTGCCCCGCGCGTGCCGCCGGAGCGCTCGCGAAGCATTCCGTCGAGCACCTGCTTGACCGCTTCCTGCTGTTCGTCGGTGAGGTCGGCAACCATCTGGGCGCCAATGGGATTGCTGGAAGTGAACACGGCCCAGAAATGCTGCGGGGAGTCGATGACCATGTCCCACGTGATCGTCTCGATCTGGATGTCGCGCAGGCCGGCCTCGGCCAGACGTTGACGGAGCACACCCGGCTCGGCCACCTGGAACGGCAGTGGCGGTGGGTCCGTGGGCAGCGGTGTGATTCCGGGTACCGCTGCCTGCACCGCGCTTGCGAAGAAGACGATGAACTCGACCGTGGGGAGCGGCCCGAACGTGACGATGACCACCCGCCCACCGGTACGGGTCACCCGCACCAGTTCGGAAAGTGCTCGCGGCAAGTCCGGGAACAGCGAGATGCCGTTGACCGAGACGGCCAAGTCGAAGGTGTCGTCCTCCAGGTCGAGGTCGTGGCCGTCCATGGTCAGGCCGCGCAGGTTGGCCAGCCGCTCAGCCTGTGCCCGTGCGTTGAGTTGCTCGATCATGGCCGGTGACAGATCGGTAGCGACGACGTCGGCGCCGACCCGGGCGGCCGGGATGCTCAGCGCCCCGCTGCCTGCGGCCACGTCGAGCAACCGCATTCCCGGGCGTAGGCCGATGCTGCGCACAACCTCGTCGGCCAGTGTCATCGTTTTGGGAGTGACGAACTCATCGAACCCCGGAGTCAAGGCATCCCATGCGCCCCGGATCTGTTCGGTGCTCGGTACGTACTGGGTGGTCATGGCGATCCTCCGCATCAGAACAGGAACGAGACCAGGTTCGGCCAAAGTCGAGCGGTGCCGCTTCGGATGAACTACCCACATCTGAGAGCTGGGTGGGTATGGGGAATTCGATGTAGAGGTCAGCCGGAGCCCCGTTGGTCATCCGGCGACGGGCTACACCAACTCGTGCCGGTAGGCATAGGCGGTGGCAGCCGCCCGCGATGTGACGCCGAGTTTCGTGAAGATGTTGCTGAGGTGGCGGGCCACCGTCTTCTCGCTGATGATCAGCCGGTCGGCGACCTCGCGGTTGGTCGCCCCGGTCGCGACCAGGCGGAGCACCTCCACCTCGCGAGGGGTCAGCCCGCCCGGCGCGTCGTACGTCGGCTTGCCGGCCAGCTCGGCGACCCGGGCAAGCGCAGGGATGGCGCCGAGCTCCTCGAACACCCGACGAGCCGCGTCCAGCTCCATGTTCGCCGTGTCGTGGTCGCCCAGCTCCCGGCAGGCCTGGGCCATCAGCAGGCGCACCCGTGCCGCCTCGTACGACGCGTCGAGCTCCTGCCAGAGCGTCCACGCATCCCGGAGTGCTCCACACGCAGCACGGACGTCTCCCTCGGCGAGCATGATGAGCCCGCGCGCGGACGCCGTGACCGCGCGCAGGTAAGGGGCGTCGAAGTCGGCGCCGAGTTCCTCCAGCTCGTCCGTCGCAGCCCTGGCCGCGTTCACATCACCGGCGGCCAGCACGATCTCCACGAACGCGGCCAGCACGCCGGCGCGTTTCACGCGGTCGCCCTCGACCTCTGCCGAGACCCGGCGGACGGCCGCCTCCGCGTCGTCGATTCGGCCCTGTGCCAGGCGCAGCAAAGCCAGGCCCGGCTGCACCGGGTGCCCACACTCGCCCCCCGTGCGGTAGGCCTGCTCGGCCAGCGAGAACTCGCCGCGCAACCGCAGCAGCTGGCCCTGCTGGTAGTACGCCATTCCCAGCACCGGGTCACCCGGCGGCTCGGCCAGATGCTCGCAGGCCCGCGTCACCTCCGCCATCGCGTCCGACCACTCGCCGCGCAGTTGCATGATCTCCGAACGGTGCACCAGACACTGCCCTCGATAAGGCTTGAGGTCCTGCTGGGTGGCGCACCAGCGGCTCAGCGCGACCGTCCACTCCTGCGCGCGGCGCCAGTCGAAGATCTGCCGGCACGCGATGATCAGCGCACAGTAGACGATCCCGGCGGCGATCGGCGACACGTCACCGGTCGTCACCGCGACCATCGTCTCGTCGAGCAGCGTCACACCACGGCGCACCTCACCCTGCGCGACCAACGCCTGGCCGCGCCCCAGTCGGCTCAATGCGACCAGGTCCGGGTCGCCAAACTGGTCAGCGACCCGCGCGACCTCACCGAATATCTCGTAAGCCGCACCCGGATCGCCGCCCTCCATGGTCTGCAAGGCGGACGGGATCAACAGATAGCCGTGCTCGACCCGGGACGTCGACTCCTGCTCCAGCAGACGCCCGGCCCTGCCCAGCCAACCGCCGCCCTCGGCGTGCCGACCACGCAGCATCAGGATCAACCCGACCCAGAACGCGCATCGAACGGCGCGGCCCACCTCACCGTCGTCCAGGAACGCGCGATGCGCCCGGTCGAAACCGTTGACGGCGGCCTCGTCGCTGCCGATCAGGTAGGCGGCCATCGCCAGCCGGTCGAGATCAGGTGCCTCCAGCGGCGCCTCCTGGTCCGCCGCCGACAGCGCGTCGTAAGCATCCCGCCAGGCCCGGCCCGCATAGGACTCCCGGCCCCGTGTGACTGCGTCGGCAACGTGCAAAGGGGCCTCCTCAACCACGACGGGCCCGTATTGTCATCATGCTTCATCGTTGCGTTTGGCGCAGGCCTTTGATCGATTCGTGGTTGAAGGTCGCGTATCCGTCCACTTTGCGGGAGTAGCCACCGCGTCACGCGGACCGGGCCGGCGTAGGCCTGACGGGCGCCAGGTCCCAGGCGTCGTCGGGCATCCGCAGGACGGCCATGGCGACCGCTGCGAACCCGACCGTGGTCAGCCCCCAGCCGAGGGTCAGGTCCAGCAGCCGGCTGGGCAGGATCACCGCCGAGATCAGGTGGAACGGCTGGGACACCGCGATCGCGGCTCCCGCCCACAGCGGGACGACGCCGGACCGGGTGACCGCGACGCCGAGCAGGATCATCCCGACGATGTGGCCCGCGACGAAGACGCCCGTGCCGATCATGTTGACCGGGTGGTCGAACATCAGCCCGGTCACGGCGAGGATGGTCGCCTCGTCGTACCCGTCCCGGCCCATCACGTGCATGAGCAGGTCGGTGCTGCCGAACGAACCGGCCATCACGAACGAGACGAAGGTCAGCCCGGCGCCCCAGGTGGCGAGTCGCGGAGCGCCGCGCCGGGCGACGTACCCGACGGCGAGTGCGCCGATCAGCAGCGCGGGGAAGGTCACGAAGAACACCCAGGTCATCGCCTCGGCCCGCTCGGGCGCGGCCACCATGTTGGCGACGACCGTCTCCTCGTCCTGGCTCGTCCAGTACGGCATCACACCCCGGGTGACCAGGACACCGAGCGGCCCGAGCGGGATAAGGATCGCGGCGAGCACCCGCCAGGTACGACGCAGGTCGCGCGGGGCGATGGCCTCCGCGGGCGTGGTCTGCGAGCTGATGGTCATGTTGGTCAGTTCCTTCCGGCGGCACCCACGGCCGCCCTTGTCACCAGCCTCCGAGCCCGGCGGCCGTGGCGGATCCGGGCGACCGCGGAACCCTCGTTCCGTGCCAATACGGAGGCGGCCGGACCCCCGTGCGCCTACCGTTAGGTCATGACCCGCCCGCGGACCCTGGTGGTCGCCGTCGGCCACTCGAACCAGGGCCGGGAGATCTGGACGGTGCGCGCCGGCGAGGGCTCGACGGTGATGTTCATCCAGGGCGGGATCCATGGGCTCGAGCAGCATGGCACCAA
>WHTJ01000109.1 GCA_009377795.1 Propionibacteriales bacterium
GCCACCATCCGCACCGCCCGCTCCCGCAACTCCTGCGGGTACCGGCCCACATGTCCCATGATCCAGATTCTCCCAACATAGGGAGTCTCCGGACACGCCGGGACGGCTCAGTCGTCCAGGAGGATCGCCTTGGCGATCCGCGGGCCGACGTCCCACGGCAGCGACATCCACTGCGGAGGCCCGGCCACGAACTTGGCGTCGTCCGCGGCCACGACGATGTCCATCGCCGACGCCAGCTTCCATCCGCCGTAGATGCAGAGGCCGTGTACGGCTGCGATCGTGGGCTTCGGCAGGTCGCGCCACCGCAGCGGCATGTTGAGCCACATCTCCCACGAGTACTCGAACTCGCCCCGCACCGGCGGCTCCAGGTAGGGTCGCGCGGCCAGGTCGTCGACGTGGTCGGGCGTGCCGAGGTCGTGTCCGGCGGAGAATATTGGCCCGTTCGCGTCGACCAGGATGGCTCCGACCTGCTCGTCCGCGACCGCCGCGGCGAAGGCGGATTCGAGCTCCTCCTGCATCACCCGCGACAGCGCGTTGCGGCAATTGGGCCGGTTGAGTGTCACCCGCGCCACGCGCTCGATGCGCTCGTAGACCAGGTACCTGAAGTCCATGTTGCCCTCTTACCTTTCGTTGACGACAAGACCACCACTAGGCCGAGCGTGGGAAGTGGCAGGCCACTTCGACCCCCGTCGCGTCGACGCTCCGGAGTTCCGGCGCGACCTGCGCGCACGTGTCCTGCGCGATCGGACACCGCGCGACGAAGGGGCAGCCCTGACCGACGTCGAGCGCCGCCCTCGTCTCGCCGGCGGCGGCGGTCGCGCGGGGGCTCCTCCCCGCACCGGGCGTCGCGTCGAGCAGGACATCGGTGTAGGGGTGCCGGGGCCGACTGAACACCTCTTCCACCGGTCCGGACTCGACGATCCGCCCGGCGTACATCACGACCGCGACATGGGCCATCTGGCTCACCACGGCGAGGTCGTGGCTGATGAACACGAACGAGCGCTCGGACTCGGCCTGCAGGTCGAGGAGAAGGTTCAGGATCTGAGCCTGCACGGAGACGTCCAACGCCGACGTCGGTTCGTCCAGCACGACCAGCTGGGGGTCGACGACGAGCGCCCGCGCGATGCCGGCCCGCTGCCGTTGGCCGCCCGAGAGCTCGTGCGGATACCGCCGGGCGTCGCGCGGGTTGAGCCCGACGTGGCTCAACGCCGTGCCGACCTGTGCCTTGATGGCGCGGCGACCCTTGGCCAGGCCGTGCACCCGCAAGGGCTCGCCGATGATCTGACCGATCGTCATCCGCGCGTTCAGCGCCGTGTACGGGTCCTGGAAGACGCACTGGATCCGCCGGCGAATCCGGCGCAGCGCGCCTCCGCGCAGCCGGGTCATGTCGGTGCCGTCGAAGACGATCTCGCCGGTGTCCGGCGGCTCCAGCATGAGAATCGCGTTCGCCAGCGTGCTCTTGCCGCAGCCCGACTCGCCCACGATGCCGACCGTCTGGCCGCGGTGGACCGTCAGCGAGACGCCCTGGACCGCGCGGACGTGGGCCGCCTTCGCGCCGACCACCGATCCCGCCGGCTTGTACGTCTTGTGGACGTCCTTGACCTCGAGGACTGTGCTGGTGTTCGTCATCGGGTAGCCCCCTCCGCGACGAGCGACTCTCCGGCGTGGTGACAGGATGCCGTGCCGGATCCGCCGGCCAGGCGCGGCCGGACGTCCGGCACCGTGTCCCGGCACACGTCCGTGGCCAGCGCACACCGGGGATGGAACGCGCAGCCCGGGGGCGGCGAGGACGGGTCCGGCGGGCTGCCCGGGATCCCGAAGGTGCGGGTCCGGAACTGCCCGACCTTCGGTGCCGCCAGCAACAGCGCCTGGGTGTACGGGTGCTTGGGATCGTCGTATACCGAGCCGACCGGCCCGGACTCGACGATCCGACCGGCGTACATGACGTTGACCCGGGAGACGACCTCCGCCACGACGCCCAGGGCGTGGCTGATGAAGATCATCCCCATCGTGCGTTCGGTCTGGATCTCCCGCAGCAGTTCGAGGATCTCGGCCTGGACCGTGACGTCCAGAGCCGTCGTGGGCTCGTCAGCGATCAGCAGCCGAGGTTCCAGAGCGAGCGCCAGCGCGATGACGATGCGCTGCTGCATACCGCCCGAGAACTCGTGCGGGTAGTTGCGGATGCGGCTCTTCGCGTTGGGGATGCGCACCCGGTCGAGCAGGCGGACGGCCTCGGCCGTGGCGTCGCTCCGGCTCATGCCGCGCCGCTTCACCAACGCCTCGGTCAGCGTGCTGCCCACCCGGAACACCGGGTTGAGCGCGGTGAACGGGTTCTGGAAGATCATGGCTATCGGCTGGCCCTGGTGGCCGTCGCCGGCCTCGGGGACCCCTCCGCCGCGCAGGTCCTGGCCGGCGATCTCCATGCGCTTCGCGGTTGTCCGCGCCGGCGGGGTCGGGAGGATGCCCATGATGGCGCGGCCCGTGACGCTCTTGCCGGACCCGGACTCGCCGACGATGCCGACGGACTCGCCGACGCCGACGCTGAGGTCGACGCCGTGCACGACCTCGACCGGGCGGCCGCCGTACGCAAAGCTGACGCGGAGGTCCTCGACCGTCAGCAGCGGGGTGTCGACGGTTGCCGTCACCTTCCTCGACCTCGACTCTCCGGGTCGGCGAGGTCGCGCAGCCCGTCGCCGACGAGGTTGATCGCCAGCACGACCACCACGATCGCGAGGCCGGGGAAGATCGCGTTCCACGGCTGCGACCCGATGAACGCGCGCGCCTCGCTGACCATGTTTCCCCAGGTCGGCTCGGGCGGCTGCACGCCGATGCCGAGGAAGCTCAGGCCGGCCTCGTAGAGGATGGCGTGGGCGAACGTGAATGTGCACTGGACCACCGCGGTGCCCCACACGTACGGCGCGATGTGCCGCAGCAGGACGCGCGACGGCCGTGCGCCGATCGCCCGGGCCGCGCGCACCATGGGCCGCTGGCTGATCGACAGCGTCGCCGACCGCACGACGCGCAGCATCAGGGGGATCTGCCCGATGGTGAGGGCGATGCAGACGTTGCGGATGCCTGAGCCGAGCATCGCCACGATCGCGATGGCGAGCAGGATGCCCGGCACCGCGAGGAGCACGTCGGTGAGCTGGCCGAGGATCCGGTCGACCAAGCCGCCGACGAAACCCGCGACGAGACCCAGCAGCCCGCCGATGACCAGCGAACCGATCGTCACGGCGAAGCCGACCACCATGGACACCTGGGCCCCGACGATCACGCGGCTGAGGACGTCGCGGCCGTACATGTCGGTGCCGAACCAGTGCGCGCCGGACGGCCCGGCGAGGGTGTCGATCGACGCCGGCGCGGTGGCGTCGAACGGTGCGATGAGGGGAGCGAAGACCGCCACGACGACGAGCAGGAGGACGACCACAAGCCCGATGGTGGGAAGGACGCCGAGGCTGCGCAGGCCGGCCACCAGGCGCTGGCGTCCCGTGGCGACGGCGACGGTCGGACTGTCCGGCAGCGGCATGCCTCCGGCCAGATTCGTCGGGTCGGCCTGGATGTCAACTCTGGCCATAGCGAACCCTCGGGTCGAGATAGGCGTAGACGATGTCTACCGACAGGTTGATGACGATGTAGGCGGCACCGAACAACAGCACGATGCCCTGGATGATCGAGTAGTCGCGGGCGTTGACGCTGTTGATCAGCAGCGTGCCGAGGCCCGGGAAGTTGAAGACCTGCTCGATGATCACCGTTCCGCCCAGCAGCGCGCCGAAGTTGAGGCCCACCACGGTGACGATGGGGATCAGGGCGTTCTTCAGCGCGTGCCGGTAGTACACGCGCAGCCGGCTCAGACCGGTCGCGCGCGCGGTGACGACGTAGTCCTGCGACAGAACCTCCAACATGGACGCCCGCGTCATCCGCGCGACCACCGCGGTCTGAGGGACGGCCAGCGCGACGACCGGCAAGGCGATGCCCTGGATGCTGGGCCAGACGCCCTCACCGAGCTGCTTGTAGCCGTACACCGGGAACCAGCGCAGGTTCACGGCGAACGCGATGAGCAGCAGGATGCCGAGGAAGAAGCTGGGGACGGCCAGGCTGAGCGCGCTCGTCACGAGCAGCGCCCGGTCGGCGAACTTGCGCTTGCGTACCGCGGCCAGGATCCCCAGCGGGACCGCGACGACGATCGTCAGCAGCGTGGCGCCGATCGCGAGCAGGCCCGTCACCGGGAGCCGCTCGCCCAGGACCGACGTCACCGGCTGCAGCGACCGCACCGACTGGCCGAGGTCGCCGGTCAGCACGTTCCCGAACCAACTGCCGAACTGCTCGAGAACGTACGTTCGGCTCGAATTCCTTGATCTTGAAAGGGCCCGTGCCGACCGGGGTGGTCGCCAGCTTGCCGTCGTCGGCCGAGCCCTGGGGGACGATCGGCACGGCGATCGGGTTGCCGAGGTCGGCCGGGAGGTTGCCCGTCGGCTGCTTGGTGGTGATCTTGACGGTATGCTCGTCCACCACCTCCACGCCCTTGATGTACGAGAGCGTCGAGCGGTTGAGGCCGTTGGTGACGTAGTGGTCGAGGGAGTATTTCACGTCGTCGGCCACCATGGCCTTGCCGTTGTGGAAGACGACGTCGTCGCGGAGTTCGAAGACATACTCGGTCGCGTCCGCGTTGGCCTCCCACGACTTGGCCAGCATCGGCTGCGGCGCCAGTTGGCTATCCATGGCCGTGAGGCCCTCGTAGACAGTGGTCAGCATGTCCCAGCTAGCGGGACTCCTCTCCTGGAACGGGTCGGACGTGGCAAGGCCGACGTACAGACGCACGGTGAGCTCGCCGCGCGGGCTCGTCGGCTTGGCGGCGTCGCCGGACGTGTCACCGTTGGACGACCCGCTGTCACCACCGCAGGCAGCGACGACGAGGGCGAGCGCGAGCGTCGCCGGCAATGCCAGCCGCCTGCGCCGGACTAACTTGGAATATCCCATAGAGGCCTCCCTATGGCTAAGCTTTTAATTAGTTGCGCGGGGTCGTGTTTTCCCCGCGGTGGGTGGGCTGGGTGTGACCGGCCACTCGCCTGACCTGCCAACCGTTCTCGACATGCTTACAAACATCGGGCCGGAGGGCAATGCTCCCATTCCGTTCATTGGAATGGCGACCCCGGCCGTTCGGGCCGAAATTTCGGAGTGCGGCCGACACATGGGACGGCCGTTCGCGCTAACCGGCCGGCTTGACTTCGCCGCACTGTTTACACGTCCGGGCCTGCTCGTCGTCGAAGAACCGTCGGTACGCCTTGCCGACCGGATCTTTGCTGTAGTCGTCGACGTGGAAGCGCTCTTCGTGGAGGAACGTCCGGCACTTGTCGCAGTACCAGCGGAACCGGTCAAGCTCGCCGGGCCGTCGCAGCCGCTCGATGACCATGACGAAAGCGTCGGGTGGGAAACGCGGCGAATGGGCGATGCCACTGCGCGTGTAGATAGCCGAACCTTCCGGGATAACGGCGATGTCCTCGGACCCGTCGGGGTTGAGGTAATAGAGATTCATCTGCCCGCGGATCATGAACATGACTTCGTCGCTGGGATTCAGGTGGAATTCGCTGCGATATTCGCGCCCGCGTGCGACGAATGCGAGCGACTCACCTTCCTGCCAGAGGACGTGCACCCGTTCTCCACGCTCACCGAGAGCGCCCGCAATCGCATCGAGGTCCACGATGGGCATGCTTATCGGCGGTAGAGTCATTGCGCCTCCAATAATCGTGTCACCAGACACTACGTTACCGTCCCTCGCTCCGAACCCATCGCGTTCCGTCCATTGAGATGGCCATCGGGGCTAGGTCTTCGCCGCCGCGATCTCGATGACCACGGCCTTGGGCTCGGTGAAGAACTCCCGGCTGAAGTTGCCGCCCTCGCGCCCGACCCCGGAGTCACCGACGCCGCCGAACGGCGCGCGCAGGTCGCGGATGAAGAAGCAGTTCACCCACACCGTTCCCGCCCGCAGCCGACCGGCGACCCGGTGTGCCCGGTCGAGATCGCTGGTGAACAGCAACGCGTTGAGGCCGTACCGCGTGTCGTTCGCGAGCGCGACCACCTCGTCCTCGGTGTCGAACGCGTGGACGGTCGCGACCGGCCCGAAGATCTCCTCCTGCGCGTGCGGCGCGGTCGGCGGCAGGTCGACCAGCACGGTCGGCCTGATCACCCAGCCGTCCACCGTGCCGCCGGCCCGGACCTTGCCGCCCTCGCTCTCCACCCGGTCGAGGTATCCCTTCACCTTGGTGAAGTGCTCCTGCGAGGCGAGCGGTCCCAGCTCGGTGGCGGGGTCGGCGGGATCTCCGACGCGCATGCGTTCGGCGGCCTCGGCGATGCGGCCGAGGAACTCGTCGTAGATCTCACGCGCCACGAAGATCCGGCTTCCGGCGAGGCAGACCTGGCCGGCGTTGCGGAAGCTGGCCTGGATCGACCAGGACACGGCACGGTCCAGGTCCGCGTCGACGAACACGATGTTGGCGCCCTTGCCACCCAGTTCCATGCTGACCGGCGTCAGGGTCGCCGACGCGGCCCGGGCGAGTGCCCGGCCCGTGTTCGACTCGCCCGTGAAGGTGATCCGGTCGATGTCGGCGTGCTCGGTGAGAGCCTGCCCGACCGAGTCGGGCCCGTAGCCGTGCACCACGTTGAACACGCCCGGCGGGAGGCCGGCCTCGAGCCCGAGCCGGGCGGCGATCGTGGCCGAGGTCGGCGAGTCCTCGGCCGGCTTGAGGACCACCGTGTTGCCCCATGCCAGCGCCGGCGCGATCTTCCAGGTTTCGAGCATCAGGGGGAAGTTCCACGGGGCGATCGCGACGACGACTCCGGCCGGCTCGAAGCGGCTGTACGCGTGGTGGCCCGTGTCCATCGGCAGCGTCTCGCCGACGGCCAGGCGGGCGTGGTCGGCGAAGAAGCGGATGTTGTGCGCGGCCCGCGTCACGTCGTGGCGGGCCTGCGTGATCGGCTTGCCCATGTCCTGGCTGTCGGCGGCGGCGAGGACGTCGGTGTTCTCCAGGAGCAGGTCCGCGAACCGGTGCAGGACCCGGCCCCGCCGCTCGAATCCCATCCGCGGCCAGTCGCCCTCGTCGAAGGCCCGGCGCGCCGCGCGGATGGCGAGGTCGGCGTCGGCCGGCCCACCCAGGGCGACCTCCGTCCACGGCTGCCGGGTCCACGGATTGACCGACGCGAACCGCGCACCGTCGACCGACTCGATCTCGGCGCCGTTGACGACGTGGCCGAAGAACGCGCTATCCACTTCTGTTCGCCCTTTCTGCGAGAGTGATGTCGCCCGCCGCCCAGTGGGTCGGGGACACATCAGTGACGATCACACGTACGGACTGCTTGTCGGCCCCGAGACTGTCGACGACCGCGTCGGTGAGCGCGGAGATGAGGGCGCGCACCTGCTCCGGGGGCCTTCCCCGGGCGATGGAGACCGTCACGAAGGGCATCACGAGCCTCCGGAGACGCGCAGGGAGCCGAGCGTGGAGAACCGGAAGACGAGCGGCTCGGCGGTGACTGGGAACGCGTTGGTCATGGCGCCGGTCAACACGATGTGTCCGGCCTCGATGGCCCTACCCCGCCGCGACAGCTCCCGAGCCGCCAACGCTACCGCCCGGGCGGGATGCCCGAGCACCGCTTCGCCGGTCGCCACGGCGACCACGTCCCCGCCGGATTCGACCTTCACCTCCTCGGCCACCAGGTCGATCTGCTCTGGCGCGACCGCCTGGTCGCCCAGGTGGAAGGCCGCGGCCGAGGCGTTGTCGGCGATGACGTCGGCCAACCCGAAGCGGAAGTCGCGGTACCGCGAGTCGATGATCTCGACGCCGGCGTGCACGCGCTCGATCGCCGCCACCGCGTCGTCGAGCGTGACGTCGGCGCCGGCCAGCCGACGTCCCATCACGAACGCGATCTCCGGCTCGGCGCGCGGATGGATGAGCCGGTCGACGGGCACCGGCTGGTCCGGCGGTACCACCATCGCGTCGGTCAGCCACGCCGTGAGGGGAGCCGATACGTTCATCTGCCGCTGCTTGGCCTCGGACGTCAGGCCGAGCTTGACCCCGACGAGGGTCTCGCCCGTCGCGAGCTTGCGACGCAGGATCTCGTCCTGCACCGCGTACGCGGTGTCGACGTCGATCCCGGCCCAGTCGTCGACGACCGGCCCCCGGGCGGTGCGTTCCTGTTCGGCCCGGACGAGGGCGCTCGCCACCGCCTGGATGGTCTCGTTGGTCATGTGCCCTTCCTTCGTTCGTGTCCACAACCCTGGGCGAGCCGGCAGCACGACCACAACGGATGCGTTCCGACCATTGGAATGGCACGGGAAGCCCGGAAACGTGACGGTCCGGGGACATTCCGGCGGATGGAACAGCACCCTTGTCCGGGATCGTCGGCCCTGACAACTATGGCCAGCACCGGACGGGGTACGCCCTCGGTCTCATGACGGCCGAGGTGCGGGATCTCCCCGGCCGTTGCTCGACAGCATTTCAGCGGCGCTTGCGGCGCCGTTCGGCTTGTCAGGCGTTCGGGATCGTAACCTCGAGGGAGAAGACATGACCATCAACTCGGTGTCGACCGGTGACGCGCCGGTCGTGGGCTTCAGCGCGGGAACCGCCGCGCCGCTGTCCCAAGCGACGGTGTTCAACGGTCTCGTGTTCTGCTCCGGGCAGGGTCCGCTCGATCCGGAGACCCACACGATCGTCTCGGACGACTTCGTGACGCAGACCCGGCAGACGCTGAAGAACATGCTGGCCGTCGTCGAAGCCGCCGGAAGCTCCCGGGAGCTGATCCTCAAGTGCAACTGCTACGTTCGTGACATCGAGGACTTCCCGGCGTTCAACGCCGAGTACCGTGCGTTCTTCGAGGGCGTTTCGACCTTCCCGGCCCGCACTACAGTGCAGGCGAGCCCGCCGCGCGCCGGCGTTCTCGTCGAGATCGAGTGCGTAGCCGCACTGCCGTCATCCTCCTGACCAGCGGCCGTTGCTCCTCATTCCGGCCCTGACGGTCGACACCGACGTCGACTGTCAGGGCCGCAAACTCCGAATGGTGTGTAGATGGCATCCACGCGTGGACTGTTCCCGGCCGCGGCCGAACATCGGGTGATCGACGTTCACACCCACGCCATGCCCATGCCCACGCTCCGCTACCTCGCCGATCGTGGACTCGCCGAGCTGAGCAAGGTATCCGCGGGCACGGTGTACATCGCCACCGAGGTGAGCGGCGTCCGCGAGGGGACCGCGATCCCGTGTCCGCCGCAGCAGTACGACCTCGACGCGAGGCTGGCGGCGATGGCCGCGGCAGGCGTCGACCACCAGCTCATTTCGCCACCGCCGTTCTTCTTCGGCAGCCTTGCCGGTGACGTGCCGCTCGTGCACGACGTCGTGGAGATGGTCAACGACACGCTGGTCGAACATGTCTCCGACTACAAAGGACAGCTGTCGGCGCTCGGCGTCATTCCCGTAGGCACGGCCTGCGGCGCGGACGAGGCCAAGCGCTGCCTCGACGAGCTGGGGATGGTGGGCGTCACGATCGGGACGTTCGGCGGCGGTCGCGAGCTCGACGACCCGATCAACGAAGGACTGTGGAGCGTGCTCGCCGAGCGGTCGGCCCCGGTCGTCGTCCACCCGAGCCGCGTCTCCAGTCCCGAACGGGTCGGCGAGTACTGGCTCACCCAACTGTTCGGCTTCCCGGTGGAGACCGGCCTGGCCGCGGCGAGGCTCGTCTTCGGCGGCGTCCTCGAACGTCACGGGGTCACCTTCATCCTCGCGCACGGCGGTGGCTGCCTCGCCTCCGTCCGCGGGCGACTGGACAAGGGTTGGAACGCCAAGCCGCAGGCGCGGACGACCGACCTGCCGCCATCGGCCCTGATGCGCAACTTCTACTACGACAGCTGCGTCTTCGACACGGCGGCGCTGCGGGGACTCGTCGAGACGTGTGGCGCGTCCAAGGTCCTGCTCGGCAGCGACTTTCCGTTCGACCTCTGCGATCCGACGCCGGTCGAGTCGGTCCGGGCGCTCGGTCTCGCCCCCGCCGAGGAGGCGGCCGTGCTCGGTGGGAACGCGGCCATGCTCCTGGCGGGCGCCGCGCGGGCCGGCGTACCGACCGGTTCGGCCGACTGAGCCGTCACCAAAACTGCCCACTGTAGACCAGGTGGGCCGCCGCGTGCTGGTGACCGCGCGGCGGCACGGCTTCGCCGCCTACGTGCTCGACCTGGGCGGCGGCTCGGCGCGGGTGGGCCAGGCCGTGACTACGCTCCTCGCCGTCGCCTCCCTGGCGTTCCCCGGGTCCATCCGTGGCCGGAAACGAACTGATAACGCCGTCTCGATCAGCGGAACCCTTCACTGGAACCTTGTCGCGCGCGGCTGCAGGGTAGAAGTCATGTCGTGTAGCGAGTGTGCCGGCGCGGGGGAGAACCCGTGAACCGGACGAAGGTGGCGATCATCGGCTCGGGCAACATTGGCACCGACCTGATGTTCAAGGCGAGGCGGTCGGCCACGCTCGAGGTCGCCGCGATGGTGGGTATCGACCCGGACTCCGACGGCCTGGCGCGGGCGGCCCGCATGGGCGTGCCGACAACCGCCGACGGGGTGGACGGGCTCATCGCGATGCCTGGCTTCGACGACATCGCGATCGTCCTCGACGCGACGTCGGCCGCCGCGCACCACGTTAACGCCAAGCGGCTGGCGCCGTACGGCCGCCGCCTGGTCGACCTGACGCCGGCGGCGATCGGGCCGTACGTGATCCCCGCGGTCAACCTGGACGCGCACCTCTACGCCGAGAACATCAACATGGTCACCTGTGGCGGGCAGGCCACGATCCCGATCGTCGCCGCCATCTCCGCCGTGACCCCCGTCGCGTACGCCGAGATCGTCGCGTCCATCGCCTCGAAGTCGGCCGGTCCGGGTACCCGCGCCAACATCGACGAGTTCACCGAGACCACGGCGCGCGCGATCGAGACGGTCGGCGGGGCGGGTCGCGGGAAGGCGATCATCGTGTTGAACCCGGCCGAGCCAGCGCTCGTCATGCGGGACACGGTGCTGGCGCTGGTCGGCGGTGTGGACGCCGCGACCGGCGACGCGATCCGGGAGTCGGTGGTGAAGATGGTCGAGGATGTGGCGGCGTACGTGCCCGGCTACCGCCTGAAGCAGGAGGTGCAGGTCCATCAGGTGCCGGCCGAGCAGCCCGTGCGGAAGCTGCTGGCGCCCGGTACGACCGACGTTCCCACGCACCAGGTGTCGGTGTTCCTCGAGGTCGAAGGGGCCGCGCACTACCTGCCGGCGTACGCCGGAAACCTCGACATCATGACCTCGGCGGCGCTGCGTGCGGCCGAGCGGCTCGCGGAACGGATGGCGGCATGACGCGGAGGTTCTTCGTCCAGGACGTGACGCTGCGGGACGGCATGCACGCGATCCGGCACCAGCTGAGCGCGGCCGAGGTGACCCGGATCGCGACCGCCCTGGACGCGGCCGGAGTGGACGGCATCGAGGTCGCCCCCGGCGACGGGCTGGCCGGTAGTTCGCTGACCTACGGCCCGGGCAGCAACACCGACTGGGAGTGGATCGAGGCGGCCGCAGACGTGGTGAAGCGCGCGCGGCTCACGACCCTGCTGTTGCCGGGCATCGGCACGATCGACGAGCTGCGGCACGCGTACGAGCTCGGTGTGCGGTCGGTGCGGGTGGCGACCCACTGCACCGAGGCGGACGTGGCCGCGCAGCACATCGGCGTCGCCCGCGAGTTGGGCATGGACGTCGCGGGCTTCCTCATGATGAGCCACATGGTCGACCCGAAGTCCCTGGCCGAGCAGGCCAAGCTCATGGAGTCGTACGGCGCGCACTGTGTCTACATCACCGACTCCGGCGGCCGCCTGACGATGAACGGTGTCCGGGAACGGGTCCGCGCCTGCCGGGACGTGCTCGACGCCGGCACCGAGATCGGCATCCACGCCCACGAGAACCTGTCGCTATCAGTGGCCAACTCGCTGGTGGCCCTCGAGGAGGGCGTGTACCGGGTCGACGCGTCGCTCGCCGGGCACGGCGCCGGCGCCGGGAACTGCCCGGTCGAGCCGCTGATCGCGGCGGCGTCGCTGGAGGGGTGGGAACACGGCTGTGACCTGTTCGCCTTGCAGGACGCGGCCGACGACGTGGTACGGCCGCTGCAGGACCGGCCGGTGCGGGTCGACCGGGAGACGCTGACGCTCGGGTACGCGGGTGTCTACTCGTCGTTCCTGCGCCACGCGGAGATCGCTGCGCAGCGGTACGACGTGGACGTGCGGTCGATCCTGGTCGGGGCCGGGCGGCGCGCCCTCATCGGCGGTCAGGAGGACATGATCGTTGACATCGCCCTCAACCTGGCGGCGAAGCAGCCCTAATACTGCAACGGCACTTGGGTGGTGGTAGATTCTGTGTCTTGTGGTGACGGATCTTGTCGTTGGGGAGCTTGACCGGTTGCATGAGCGGATCGCGGGCCGGTTTGGTCGTAGTGAACCGCCCCGGGTTTTGTGCGCACCTCCCAAGTTGGGAAGGATGGCACGATGTCGATCAAGTACGACCCGGAGATGAGGGCGAGGGCGGTCCGCCTGTTCC
>WHTJ01000110.1 GCA_009377795.1 Propionibacteriales bacterium
GGGATATCGCATGTCCCTCCAGGTGCGCGGACGTGACTATGAGTACCCGCCCGCTCTGAAGGAGACCTCGAAGATCGGCTGGTTCCCGCTCACCGGTTGCGGGCCGTTCCTTCACGACGATCCGGAGAACCGCCCCGCGGACGTCATCGGCGGCGACGTGACGATCCACTCGGGTTCCTATCTGCTCGTACCGGTGGTTCCGCCGAAGTGAGCAGCCGAAATCAGCGAGGCTGGTCGATCCGGCTTCGCACCGTGCGCAGTCTGCGCACACACCAGCGGGCGACTCGGCTGCGGCGTGCGATCCGTCGCGTCCGCTGAGCAATCGACGGCTTCGACCCTGCCTCCCGAAGCCGCCTCCTGGCCAGGTCGCGTTGCTTGCGCAGCTCGGCGTTCTCCCTGGCAAGTCGAGTCCGGTCTTCGGCAATTTTCGCCTGTTCGCGCTCCAGGACGGCGTACCGATGCTGCAGCGCCCGGTACTCGAGACGGGTGGTGCCGGTGAGCCGGCCGAGCCCGGCGAGGCCGTCGACCGCGGTCTCCAGCAGCTCGGCGTCACTCACCTCGGCCGAGTCCACGGCCGCAGGGTCCGGTCGGCCGGGCAGCAGCTCGTACAGGTCGCCGACGACCTCGACCTCCAGCTCCTGGAGCTCGTCGATCATCCGCCGGGAGCGTTGCTCGACCCAGGGGCGGTACGACGCCGGGATCTGCAGCCGCGGCTCGTTGTGCTCGAGGCCGCCGTACACCATGGTGGCCAGGCCGGATTTGAAGGCCTGCCGGTAGTGCGGGAGCTCAAGGTCGTCCACCCGGGTGTTCACCCGGCGCATCACCTCGGCGGCCGTCGCGCTGAGCGAGGTGTTGGCCCATACGTCGTCCGGCTCCCGATAGCCCTCCGGATCGATGCCGAGCACCTGCGCGAACCGCCGCCACAGGATGCCGCGGTCGGACGACGACGCCGGGACGGTCACCAGATGCATCCCGCGAGGCTCGGTCACCGTGGACCATGACCGGAGCATCTGGGCCACATCCTGCTGCCGCCAGAAGCCGTGGGCGGCAGGGTTCTCCTCGGCGTCGTCGACGCACACCGAGCGCACGTACTCCGGCCAGGTCCAGGTGCCGCCGTTGCGTGTCGTGGTCTGCCATCTCGACGGGATCACCCGGGCGAGATCCCGCGCGCTCACGATCAGGTGCACCTCGTCCGCTCCGGCCGCCGCGACCAACCTCTGCTGGAACCCCGGTCCGCGCGGACCCAGCAGCTCCATCGACAGGAACAGGTCGCCGTCCCAGCCTCGGGACGTTCGCCGCATCCGCCGCGTGATGAGTTTCGCCTTCGGATCCACCTCGCCGGACCGTAGGAAGCGGTCCATGGCCGCAGACCTCTCCTCCTCAGATGCCCGGACCCACCGAACGCCCGCCTGCTCGAGCCGGTCGCGGTTCTCCGTGCAGAGCGCCTGGAGGTACGACGTCCCCGACTTCATCGCGCCGATGTGCAGAAAGAGCCGCTTCGCCATGACCAGGGAGGCTACCGGAACGGGTCGATGCCCTTGACGTCCGCGATCCGCCGGATATCGTCCGCGACCTGCGGCGTCGCCTCGGAGTACATCGCCTCGACGAGCTGTCGACCCTGCTCGGGACGACCGATCGCCGTGAGCAACCCGGCGGCAGCGAAGTACGCCGGGTAGCCCAGCTCGGGTCCCATCGCGTCGCCGAAGGCTCGCATCGCCTCGATCGCTCCGCCCCGGCCGTCCGCCGGACGGTCGGGTGCGTAGAGGGTGAACCTGTCGAATCGCCGCTCGACGTGCCATCCGCGCGCCACATGCCGCCATGGCCGCGACGGTGCGTCGCAAATGGCGCTGGTCGAGCACTCGCCGTCCAGGATGAGGACATAGACCGGCCCCCGCTCGGGAATCTTCCGCGGGCGCTTCATGAGACGAGACACGTTTCCGGTGTACGGCGTGTGGCCCATGTACCTGGGCGTGGCGATGAACGGGTGTCGCCACAGCCCGACCTCGGAGGGAGCGTCGTAGAGGACGATCGCGTCGCTCGGAAGTTCCTGGGTAAGAATCTCAGCGACCTGCCCGAAGTCGGGTGCCTCGTTGGTGGTCAGCACGCGCACCATTCCAGTCAGCTGGGTCAGCAGGGCCCCACAGAGCAGTGCGACGATCGCAGACCGCAGCCATCGCTGCGCGGCCTTCAGGTTCGTCACCGCAGACGCGAGCGCCACGACGGCGAGGATGTACGGAGGAATGACGAAGATCGCCGACCGCGCACGGTACGGCCTGAGCTCGAACGGGTACGGGTTCACGAAGTGGTAGGCCAGCGCGTACGCGACCGGTGCGGCCAGCAGCGGCCAGAAGAACCACCAGCCGAGCAGTCGTCGCCGTGCGGCCGGCACAGCCAGCGCGACGACCACGACGGCGAGAGTCAACGGCCACCAGGGGAGCCACGAGCCGAGCAGGGGCAGCTGCGCAGTGACGATCTCGGCGACTCCCTCGTCGAACCCGCCGATCACCCGCGACGGGCTCGGGTCGTAGAGCGCCCCCGTCGTCTGCGACGCCAGATCCCGGTACATCGGATAGCCGACGAGGCCCACCGCTCCGATCGCCACGGCGGCCAGCGGAACAGCCGCCGGCCAGGCGAAGCACCCACGCACAGCAAACCAGGCGAGCACGAGACCAGCGGTCACCAGGAACGCGGTGGGCTCCGGGACCCGCGACAACGGGAGGCCGGCCGCGGCGAGCGCGGCGATGACGAGCCACCGGATGCGCCGCTCGTCCATCCACCGCTGACCGGCGTACACGAACACGACGCTCAGGAACAGCGGTAGTGCGTACGGGCGGGCGTACCCGCTGTAGCGCACAAGCAGGGGGGCCGTCGCCATCACCCAGACTCCGAACGGCCCGGCCGCTCCCAACCGAAGCCGGCGGAACAGCAGGCTCATGACGATGAGTGCGCCGATCCCTGCGGCGATCGGGACAAGCCGCTGCCGGAGCTGTCCCTCGCCGAGAAGGTGCTGAACGGCGGCGCCGAGCAGAGGGTCCAGCGGCGGCTGTCTCGTGCCGCTGGTGATCTCCGCGAGGCTGCCGCTGTCGTACGGTCCGATCTGTTGGATTTCGTTCTGGTTGTACGGCTGGTTGATGGCCGTCAGCACGATCAGCACCGAGCCGACGACCACCGCACCGGCGTACCAGTAGCTGCTACGGCGCCACCGAGCCAGTGGGCCGCTGTGTGACTCGGCGGTGGCCGTGACTACCGGCATGTGCCCTCCGGGCCCCGAGAATGGGTGTATCGGCTCGACCTGTCGGCCAACGACGGCCAAGCCGGGACGAAAGACACGTTCGTCCCAGTCAGCGAGGCTGGCCGATCCGGCGCCGCACCGCGCGCAGCTTCTGCACGCACCAGCGGGCGGTTCGGCTACGGCGGGCGATCCGTCGCGTTCTCTGCGCAATCGACTGGTTCGACCGCTCCTCCCGCAGCTGCTTGCCAGCCGGGGCGGGTTGCCGGCGCAGCTCGGCGTTCTCCTGGGCCAGCTCGGCCTGCTTGCGCTCCAGCACGGCGTACCGGTGTTGCAGCGCCTGGTGCTCGAGACTGGTTTCTCCCATGATCCGGCCGAGCCCGGCGAGGCCGTCGAGCGCGGTGTCGAGGAGGTCGGCCTCGCCGACCTCGACCGTCTCCACGGCATCGGGGTCCGGTGGGCCGGGCAGCAGCTCGTCCAGGTCGCCGACCACCTCGACCTGCAGCTCTTTGAGCTCGTCGATCATCCGCCGGGAGCGTTGTTCGACCCAGGGGCGGTAGGACGCCGGGATCTGCAGCCGCGGCTCCTTGTGGTCCCGGTCGCCGTACAACGCGGCGGAGACGGCGTTCTTGAAGCCGTACTTGTGGGAGGGTCCGAGGTCACCGACCCGTTGGGTGACCCGGCGCCTCACCTCGGCGGCCGTCATGCTGAGCGAGGTGTTCGCCGACTCGGAGTCGTCCGGCTCGCGATAGCCGTCCGGGTCGATCCCGAGCACCTGGGCGAACCGCCGCCACAGGACGCCGCGGTTGGACCATGACACGGGGACGGTCACCAGATACATCCGGTCGGGTTCGGTCACCGCGGACCAGTGCCGGAGCATCTGGGCGACGTCCTGGTGCCTCCAGAAGCCGTGGGCGGTCTGGTTCTCCTCGGCATCGGTACACACCTGGCGCACGTACTCCGTCCAGGTCCAGGTTCCGGACTCGCGAGTGGTCTGCTGCCATCTCGACGGGATCACGCGAGCGAGATCCCGTGCGCTCACAATCAGGTACAGCTCGTCCGCTCCTGCTGTCGCGATCAGTCTCCGCTGAAATCCCGGCGCGCGGGGACCCAGCAGCTCCATCGACATGAACAGGTCGCCGTCCCAGTCCCGGGACGCCTGGCGCATCTGCCGCAGCATTCTCGTATTTCTGGGCTCCTCCTCGCCGGTCCGAAGGAAGTGGTCCGCCTCGGCGGCCCTCTTCTCCTCCTCCGATGCCCGTACCCACCGGACACCGGCCTGCTCGAGCCGCTCCTGGTTCTCCGTGCAGAGCGCCTGGATGTACGTCGTGCCCGACTTCATCGCGCCAAGGTGCAGGAAGAGCCGCTTCGCCATGATCAGGAAGGCTAACGAAGCCCCTGCCCCACCGCCGACCCCACCCGGTCGACACGCCTACCCGAGTCGATGAACCGCTCACGTCACGCATCCTGCCGCCGACGACCGCGGATAGCATTACCCTCTGACGCCTGTCCGACCCTCCGATCCCGAAGGAACACCGTGCAACCACGATCGAGGACCGGCGCCGTCCTGAGCCGGGTCCGGAGCAGGCTCGCCAGCGGCACGCCGAACCAGCCGACGTCGGCTGGGCCGACATCACCGGGTACGGCACAAACCGCCGACCGCGGTCGGGCGACCACTCCGCCGGCCGCGCCGAAGTCCAAGCCGGACCTGCGCTTCGTGCGGGCCTTCCTCCGGGTCGGTCGCGCCGTGCTCGGTGGCGACGCGTTCTCGGCGTCGCCCGAGCAGACGCCGTACGACCCCGAGATCGCCAAAGTGGCGATCGCGACCGCCCGGCAGCAGCGTGGCCAGTCCATTCTCGCTGATGTGCTGAGCCGAGGCGGGAGACTCGAGGCGGCCTTGGTGGCCAGTGTTCGCGACCTGACCAACGTCGGCGACTGGACGACTGCGCGCGCTCTGGTCGAGGCCATGCGCAACATCGAGGGAGGTGAGCGCGCCCATCGGCTCGGCCAGGCCCTCTCGGTGCGCAACCGCGAGTACGACCCGCTTGCCTGGGCGGCCCTGTCGGCGCTCAGCGATACCGACATCGCCGCCCACATCCCGGTCGAAGGCGTCGGCATCTGTGTCCGAAGGGGCGACGACGCGGCCCTCGAACGAGCCCGCGCGATCGCCGCGCAACTCGGCCTCCTCTCCGATCCCGCGCTGGTCGAGCTGGCCGCCAGGTTCGTGGCGATCGCCGAACTGCCGATCGCCGCTCGCCTGGTCGAGGAGGTGGATCGCCGCGGCACCGAGTACCTCGACGACGACCACGTCCGGCAGCTGGAGGCCATCCTGCCATGGTTGGAGCCGACCACCGAGGCGGTTCCTCCGACCGGCGCCGTGCCGATCGGCATCATCGGCTACCACCAGCCGGACCGGCAGCGCGCGTCTTCCGACGTCGGCGACTATGTGCAGACGCTGGCGATGTTGGGCAACCTCTGCCGGTTCAGCGGCGTGCGTTTCGACGGCGTGGACGGCCTCGGCGAGCTGGCCACCGAGATCCAGAACCGGGTACGACCCGAGCTGCGCCTGCCCGAGCAGTCCGGACACGCGTACCTGATGCCGGTGAACCGCGACTTCAGCCGCCTCGACCCGATCCCGGAACGAACCTGGACGATCGCGTCCGGCTGGCACATGCACTCGCTCTTCGAGATGCGGTTCGACTTCCCGTACCACCCGAACGTCCGGCCGTTGTTCATCTCGTTCCACGTCAACAACATCGGCATGCTGACGCCGGATGCACTCGACTACCTGCGCACGTATGGACCGGTCGGCTGCCGAGACTGGACCACGGTCGACCTCCTGCTCAGCGCCGGGGTCGACGCCTTCTTCACCGGCTGCCTGACCACCACGATCGACGGTGTCTTCCCGGCGACGTCGGAGGTCGAACCCGAGGACCAGGTGGTGGCCCTGATCGACGTGCCACCGGCCGCCGGCGCGAACGCCGGCCGCCGGACCGAGGTCGTCTCCCACGGCGACATCGCGGGCCGCTACGCGAGGCTGGTCGACGGCGTGCACGCGGCGATCGAGCTGCTGGACGGCTACCAGCATCGCTACTCCCACATCATCACCAGCAGGCTGCACTCCTACCTGCCGGCGACGTCGCTGGGAATCGACGTGACCTTCACACCGAAAACACCCGGCGACGTCCGGCTCGACGGTCTCGACGGGATGCAGCCCGACGGTCCGCGGCTGAACGCGATGCGCGACGGCATCCGGGAGCTGGTCGCCGAGGTGCTGCGGCTCGTGCTGTCCGGTGCCGGGGAGGACGAGGTCTACGCCCGCTGGCACGAGCTCACCCGGCGCCGCGTCGAGGAGGCCAAGGCACGGTTTGCGGAGCCGCCGCCGGAGCTGCCGCTGGGCTTCGATCCCGAGGCGGCCGTCACCACCGCTCGACGAGAGAGCCGGGCGTACGGTGACCACGACCGGGTGGACCCGACGACGGTGACGGATGTCGCGGTCAGTCTCGACCAGAATCTCAAGGCCCAACTGCCGGTGATGCTGGAGTCCCTGGTAGACAACGCCACCGGCCCGCTTCGGCTGTGGATCACCTGTCGCGGCCTCGACGAGACCTACCAGCAATGGATCAGCGACGCATTTCCCGATGTGCCGATGACGTTCCTGCCGTTCGACCATGTCGACTACGGCGAGATCGGCCGGATGCTCTCGTACATCACCCCGAGCACGATGGATCGACTGCTGTTCCCGAGTCTGCTGCACGATCTCGACCGGCTGGTCTACCTCGACATCGACATCGTCGTACTGGGCGACGTGTGCGTGCTCGCTCGCCTCGACCTCGCGGACAACCCGCTGGCGGCGCGGTCGAGCATCTCCCCCGCGGCCCATCCGTGGCGCTTCGCCGGCAACCAGCTCAGCCGAGAGGCCGCACGGGAGCTGCGACACCGGATGGCGGCCCGGCTCCCGTTCGAGGTGAGAACGATGAACGCCGGGATCCTGGTCCTGGACCTGAACCGGATGCGTCGCGATCGGTTCACCGAGGCCTGCCTCCCATGGGTGTCGCGCTACGGCCTGCACGACCAGGACGTGCTGTTCGCATACGCCGGCAGCAATCGCACCGAGCTCGACCCGCGGTGGAACCGGTGGCCGCCGCGCGAGGACATCGGCGAGGCATGGATCGTCCACTACCTCACCAGCATGAAACCGTGGGCGACCTATCTGGCACCGGCGCGGGAGCACTGGCAGACGTACGAGGATGCGTCCCGGCGACGAATCGGTGACCCGCCCGACTGAGTCCTCGATGCCGCGCGGACCAGGCGCGCCCTCCCGTCGTCCCGGCACAAGCGCCTGAGACACTCGGTCCTGTGAGGTCACGTCAGCCCGCCGAAGTCGCAGCCCCCTCGGACGCCGCGGAGGCGGCGCTGTTGCTGGTGCTCGGAGCAAGCCGGAGCGGCACCAGCCTGTTCTCCGGCCTGAGTCAGCGGTTGGGCTTCTACGTGCCTCAACCGGAGGTCGAACCCACTGCGGCCAACCCGCGAGGGTTCGCGGAACCGAAATGGGTGGTCGACTTCCACCAGCAGCTGTTGGATCAGCTCGGTGTCCAGTTGGCGGACGGCCGACCGGGCGCCTGGCGCAAGACCGAGTCCGTCGGCACGCGTGCGCGGGTCCGGCGCGAGTTGCGGACGTGGCTGGAGGGCCAGCTGGAACACTCGCCGCGTCTGGTCGTCAAGGATCCGCGTACGACGTGGTTCCTGAAGCTATGGCAGGCGACCGCCCAAGAACTCGGACTCAAGCCCGCGGTCGCGCTCATGTTGCGGCATCCGGCGCAGGTGGTACGCAGCAAACAGCAGCAGGTCGGCGGCAAACAGCTCGACATGACCACCAAGTCGGTCGGCTGGCTGAACGTCATGCTCAGCGTCGAGCAGAAGACCCGGGATGTCCCCCGTGCCGTCGTGCGGCACGACTCGCTGCTGGCCGACTGGCGGGGGACACTGGCGACCGCCGACCGGCGGCTGCAGGTAGGGCTCTTGAGCCGGGCGACCCAGGAACAGGTTCGGGAAGCGAGTGAGCTGGTCGAGCCGTCGCTTCATCGGTCACGAGATCTGTGGGACGGGCTCGGGGTTCCTGCCCGGGTGGCCGAGCTGGCCGAGGAAAGCTGGCGTGCCCTCGGTGAGCTGTCCCACGACGGGGACCGCGACGATGCCGAGGTACGCCGACGGCTGGACGACCTTCGCAACGACTTCGTCCAGCTCTATGACGAGTCGCTCGCGATCGCACGATCGAGCGTCTTCGCCGCGCGAACTCAGAAGCGGGCGAAGGCGGCAGGTCCCGCAGCTCGATGAGCATTCCGGCAGATTCCTGACCAACCAGATGGTCAGCGCCGCTTGATCACCCTCCGGATCCCGCGGCGCACGGGGGCGGGGATCCGCGCGCGCAGCCCGTGCGGGATCCGGTCCGCCAAGCGCGCCTGATCGGGTGGGAGCGGCGTGGCCGCGCGCTGGCGATGTGCCTTGCGCAGCCGCACCTCGGCGGCCACGACGGAGGACTTCGAGATCGCCTCCGACTCGGAGTAGAGCGCGCGGTAGTCCTCACGTACGCAGTCGAGCGACTCCCGGGTCGCCGGCGCATCGTCGTCGGCCAGTGAGTTCAGCAGCCGCCACGCCTCGCGGGCGATCGTCTCCAACCTGGGCGGGAACGCAAGGTCGGCCCAGTCCAGACCGACGCGGCGCAGGCTCGGGTCGATGAATCCCTCCAGCCGCGTCCAGTCGGCGTCGGCGGCGTCGCGCACCGCGACCAGGTCGAGGTGTTCACCGACACTCGCCACGACCGAGCGCCAGTCATCGAGCAGGTCGGCATAGCGGACGAACACCCGGGGCGCGTCACGGGTCAGCAGCTCGGTATGCAGCAGCATGTTCACCCAGCCCGCGGCGAGGTGGGCAGCGCCGAGCTTGCTGGCGTAGTACTTCTGTCGGCTGCCCGCGACCTCCGCCGGCGGGCGCAGCATCGTGGCGAAGACCGGCGTGGCGTCGCACTGAACCGACGCCGTACGCCACACGGGCAGGAACCAGGCCAGCCGCGGGTCCTTGATCACGAGCTCGGCGGCGCCGGCGAAGTGCGGGGGAAGCCAGGCGGAGACCTGGGCGACGGTTGCAGCGTCGGCGTGCCGGGCACCGGTGAGCTCCCAGGCCTCCGGCCGGCTGTCGGAGACCTGGACCTCCACCTCGTGCAGCATCCGGTTGTGAAAGTCGACGACCCACTGGGGCTCGCCGAAACCCTTCGGGTTGGAATCGTCGGCGGCCACCTCCGGCTGCGGTACGTGCAGTCCGAGCCGGCTCAGCAGACCGACCAAGGTGGAGGTGCCGCTGCGGCCGGCACCGGCGATGAACAGGACCTTGCGGGGGTTCGTCACGGAGGTCAGGCTACGCCCGCCGGGACCGGCCGGTATCTTGCGCCTATGCGGATCCTGCGTCGGCGTCGGGCCGTGCTCAGCGTCGTCGTACCCGTCTACAACGTCGCCGCCTATCTCGCCGAGAGCCTCGACAGCCTGCTCGTCCAGACGTGGCAGGCATTCGACGTGGTGATCGTCGACGACGGCTCCACCGACGGCTCAGGGGATCTCGCAGACGGTTACGCCGCCAGGGATCGACGGGTCCGCGTGGTGCACACCCAGAACCACGGCCTCGGCGCCGCCCGCAACGAGGGGATCCGGCATGTGCGGGGAGAGTACGTCGCGTTCCTCGACAGCGACGACGTACTCCCTCCCGATGCCTATGCGACCCTAGTCGAGGCGTTGGAGGCGTCCGGCTCGGACTTCGTGACCGGAAGCATCGTGCGGTGGGAGGCCGACGGGCTGCACGAGCCGCGGTGGATGCACCGGCTGCACTCGCCGGCCCGCAGCGGCACCAGCGCGAACGAACACCCGGAGATCCTCGGCGACGTGTTCGCGTGGAACAAGGTATTCCGGCGGTCCTTCTGGAGCGCCGCGGAGCTCGCCTGGCCGGAGGGTGTGCGGTACGAGGACCAGCCGACGCTCACCGCGGCGTACCTGCGCGGGCGGTTCGACGTGCGGCCGGAGATCGTCTACCACTGGCGAATCCGCGACGACGGCTCGTCGATCACCCAGCAGCGCGCGTTGCTGACGGACCTGACCGACCGGGTGGTGACCAAGCGCCAGTCGCTGGCGACCGTGCGCGCGGAGGGGTCGCCGGCCGTGGAGTCGATGTTCGTCGAGCGGGTGCTGGCGGGCGACATGTGGCGCTACTTCCTGGAGATTCCGGGCTGCCCGGACGACTGGTGGGACCTGCTGCGGTCGGCGGTCCTGGAATTCTGGGGCGACCGGCCGCTGGTCCACAGCGGACTTCCGCCCGTGCACCGGCTCACCGGCTGGCTGGTCGAGCAGGGTCGCCGTACCGATGCCGAGGCGGTCATGTCGTACGTCGCCGAGCACCGGGCCGTACCTCGCTGTCTCGACGACCACGGCACCCGCCGGCTCGACCTCGCGGCCATCGCCCCCCACGTCGACCCGGAGTCCGTCCCGGCCCAGGCCCTCGAACTCCGTCCCCACGAACGCTGACCGGCCGAGGCGCCCAGAGAGCTCTTTAGTGGCGCGAGCCGCGTGAGCCGCTGCGCCTCCGCACCGCCTTGTAGGCCCGATACGCCGCGGCGAACGGGCGACTGCTCCCGGCGAGGTCTACGAGCGCCTCCTTGACGATCTGGCCGGGTTTACGGTCCTCGGACCGGCGGGCCAGTGCCTGGGCCTGGCCGCGTTGCTCGCGTTCGGCGTCGAGCTCGGCCTGCAGGCGGGAGAGCCGCTGCTGAACCTCACGGCGCTGGTCGCGCATGGTGCCGACGTGTGCGAGCAGTCCCGCGGCCGCGTTGACGGAGGCGTCGAGGATCTCGCTCGGATCGGGGTGGACGTACTCCTGGGGCTCTGCCTGGACGGCCGGTCGCAGCTCCGACAGATCGCCGACCACGTGGTAGCCGGCTTCATGGAGACCCGCGATGATCCGCTCGCCGGCCTCGGCCGCCTTGGCGGCATACCCGGCCGGGACCACAGGTTTCGTCCAGTTCTCGACCTGCGACAGAAGGATCTGACGGGCGAACACCTCGCGAACGAACCCGTTGTAGTGCCACTCCGGAAAGTCCGACCCCAGCGCACGGTTGACCCGTCGCAGGAACTCGACCTGCTCCAGGCTCAGTGAGGAATTGGCCCACGCGGTAGAGAGATCGACACAGCCCGGGTCGATCTCGAGTACCGACGCGTACCGCTCCCACAACAGCTCCGCAGGCGCACTGGACGGCGGCTTCGGGATGACGTGCACACGCTCGGCGGGCACTGCCTTGGCCCACCGCTGCAGGACGTCGACCGCATCCTGGACCAGCCAGAACCAGCGACCGGCCACACCGTCCGTACCCCGGTCGAAGACGTCGCTCAACCACTCCTCGAAACCCCGCGTGGAGCGGTTCTTGACGGTTTCCTGCCAGGCCGTGGGCAGGAGTCCCAGCAGATCACGGGCCGTGTAGACGATGTGCACCTCGGCCGGGGCCAGGCTCGCCACCGCCCGCTCCGCATCCGCCGCACTCGCCCCCGCCAGCCGCTCCTCCGAGATCACCACGGCCTTCTTGTCGGACTCCCGGGCGGCGGCGGCCAATCGGTCCCACGCGCCCTCCCACTGCGGCATCGGGCGTTTCGGATCGGCCGGACTGGCCTCGGTCCGCAGGTCGAAGCCCGCCTCCAGATGCTCACCGCGCCCACGTCCGGGGACGTCCACACCCTCGCGGGCGAGCGCCTCACGGTTCCCCCACAACAGGCGCTGCACGTATGTCGTACCCGTCTTGGGCGCCCCGACATGCACGAAGACTCTGGGCCGATCAGGCATGAACTCACTCTCTCACAGCCTCCGTACCGCTCCTCCACATCGTCGACGACCCCGGCCGGTCCGGCGGGCATTTTTCACGAGCGCGGTGTCTGTCGGCGCTGATACGTTGCCGTCCGACGAGGACGCCGAGGGGGCAGGGAGATCGATGCGGGCGCGCGGTTGGTGGGGACGAACGACCGCAGGCCTGTCCCGCCCCTTCTGGGTTCTGGTCGCGGGAACGTTCGTCAACCGGGTCGGCCAGTTCGTGCAGCCCTTCCTCGCGCTCTATCTCGCGGGTCCGCGCGACCTGGACACGTCCACGGTGGGGGTGATCGTGGCGTGTTTCGGC
>WHTJ01000111.1 GCA_009377795.1 Propionibacteriales bacterium
CGGATATCCGCCGGTCGTCGCCAACGTCTCGAACACCATCGGCCTCGCGCCGGGATCCGTCTCCGGCGCCATCGGCTACCGCCGCGAGCTGTCCGGCCAGCGGTCCCGGCTGATCCGGCTCGGTAGCGCCTCGCTGCTGGGCGGGCTCACCGGCGCCGTGCTGCTGATCCGGCTGCCGGAGGCCGTGTTCGAGACCATCGTCCCGGTACTCATCCTGCTGGCCTGCGTCCTCGTGTTGCTGCAGCCGCGGATCTCCCGCCTGATCGTGACCCGGCACGACGCGCCGCCGCACGGCTCGGTGTGGGTGTGGCTCCTGGTGGCCGCCGCGGGCGTGTACGGCGGGTACTTCGGCGCGGCGCAGGGTGTGCTCATGATCCCGTTTCTCGTCATCGGACTGAACGAGTCTCTTCAGCGGGTGAACGCGGCCAAGAACGTCCTCGTGATGCTCGTCAACGGACAGGCCGCGGTGCTATTCATGTTCATCGCCGACGTCGACTGGCTGGTCGCGGGACTCGTCGCGCTCGGAGCGATCGGTGGCGGCCTGCTCGGTGCGGCGATCGGCCGGCGGCTGCCCCCTCGGGTGCTGCGGATCCTCATCGTGGTGGTCGGCGTGATCGCCGTGACCGCGATGCTGGCCGGCTGACGACCGGCGTCAGCCGACGGGCCGCCCGAGGCCGTCCACCACCACGGCCTGCGGAAGCGTGGTGAGGGCGACGCCCGGGACCACCAGCTTCGAGCCGCGGACGCCGCTCCCGATCACGATCCACGGCAGGGCGACGACTCCCGGGTCGACCCAGACCGGCCAGTCGGCCGGCA
The DNA here is from genome assembly GCA_009377795.1 of Propionibacteriales bacterium. Taxonomy (GTDB): domain Bacteria; phylum Actinomycetota; class Actinomycetes; order Propionibacteriales; family Nocardioidaceae; genus WHTJ01. Next base: position 817 of record WHTJ01000111.1, read on the forward strand.
GTCCGAGCGGGGTGATCCCGCCGAACTCCATCCGGGTCGCCGCGGTCGCGAACTCGCGGTCCGCGAACGACGCCTTCCGGGCGTCCAGCCGGCGGCGTACGACGCCGTTCACGTCGGCCCGGGCGGTCGCCTGGACGACGCACGCCGCGTGGCGCTCCTCGCCGCCCCGCCTGCCGGTCACGACCACGCAGTTCGCGGAGACCTCCAGAGGTACGTCGTACGCGTCGCACAGTGCCGCGGTGTCCGCAAGCTCGGGGTCGATCGCCGCGACGTACGCCTCGAACGACGCCGCCGACAGCGCGGCCTCGACCGGTGCGGCGAGCAGCTCGGGGTGTTCGCGGGCGGGAAGGGTCTCGAGGCGTCCGAACATCCCGCCATTGTCGCGGTCTGCCACTCTTGCCTGCATGCGAGGTGCGCTGCTGGTCGCCGGTACGACGTCGGACGCCGGCAAGAGCGTGGTCACGTCCGGGGTGTGCCGCTGGCTATGTCGGCAGGGGATCGCCGTGGCGCCGTTCAAGTCACAGAACATGTCCAACAACTCGATGGTCACCGCGAACGGCGCCGAGATCGGCCGGGCCCAGTGGATCCAGGCCCTCGCCGCCGGGGCGGAGCCGGAGCCGGCCATGAACCCGGTCCTGCTGAAGCCGGGCAGCGACCGGCGCAGTCATGTGGTGCTGAACGGCACGCCGTACGGGACGCTCGACGCCGCGGACTTCTCCGTTGCCCGGGCCGACCTGGCGAGGGCGGCGTACGACGCGTACGACGACCTGCGGTCCCGGTACGACGTGGTGGTCTGCGAGGGCGCCGGCAGCCCGGCGGAGGTCAACCTGCGGCCGTACGACTTCATCAACATGGGCCTGGCCAGGCGCGGCCGGATCCCCACCGTGGTGGTCGGCGACATCGACCGAGGCGGGGTGTTCGCGGCGATGTTCGGCACCGTCGCCCTGCTCGACCCCGAGGACCAGGCGCTGGTGGCCGGATTCGTGGTCAACAGGTTCCGCGGCGACGCGGCCGTGCTCCGTCCCGGCCTGCGGGCGCTGGAGTCGGTCACCGGACGCCCGGTCCTCGGCACCCTGCCGTGGATCGCGGACGTGTGGCTGGACTCCGAGGACGCCCTCGACCCGCCCAGCCGGACCGCGGCGGCTACCAGTGGGCCGGTCCTGCGGGTCGCGGTGGTTCGGCTTCCCCGGATCAGCAACTTCACAGACGTCGACGCCCTGGCCGCGGAACCGAACGTCGACGTGCGGTTCGTCGACCGCCCGGCCGCCGCGGCCGACGCCGACCTGGTGATCGTGCCGGGCACCAGATCCACGATCGACGACCTCAGATGGCTACGCGACCGTGGCTTCGAGCCCGTCTGCATGACCGGGCACCGGGGGACGGCCGATCCTGGGCGTGTGCGGCGGGTTCCAGATGCTCGGGGAGACCATCGACGACACCTCGGTCGAGTCCGCCGCTCCGCGTGCGGTGCCCGGGTTGGGGCTGCTGCCGGTGCGCACGACGTTCGACACCCGGAAGCGGCTCGGCCGGCCGCACGGTGAGTGGCACGGGCACCCGAGGCGGGCACGTCCTTCGCCGACCTGCGCGCGGCCCGGCTGGACCGGCTGGCCGACGCCGTCGAGGAGCACGTCGACACCGGCGCGCTGCTGCGGCTGATCGAACACGGACCGCCGGCGAGCCTCCCGGTCGTGCGCTCGGCGCTGCACCACCCTCCCGGCCGCGGATGACGAGCGGAGCAGCTCAGGCGAACCGCCGCCGCACGGCGAGCGCGCGCCGCAGGTCGTCCGTGCAGTCCGAGATCGTCCGCCGCAGCACCGGTTTGAGGTCACCGGACAGCGTCTCCTCGGCCCGTTCGACGGTGTGCTCGTCGACGGCGTACGCCGGGAAGGCCCGCCTCGCCGCCATCATCACGACGATCCCGCTGCGCAGCTCCGCCATCGCGGGAACCTCCCGGAAGTACCGGAGCACATACGGCTCGGTCAGGCCGGACTGCTCCGGCGACCAGAAACCCTCGCAGGCCGCATAGACCAGGTAGTTGCTCGCCTTGTCGTCGTTGAAGATCAGGTCCCACGCCTTTGCCTTGGCGTCCGCGGAGGGAAGCGCGGCCCGGCAGCGCGCCGCATGCACGACGCCGGCGTCCGAGCCGTCCCGCTCCTGCTCGGCCGCGATCGCGTCCTCGTCAACGGCACCGAGCCTGGCCAGGCGCAACACCAGCGCCCACCGCATGTCGACGTCGATCGGCAGGCCCGCCGGTGCGCCGCCGTCCAGCCAGCTCCGGAGCATGGTGGGGTCGCCGCTCGTCGCCACGACCGCGCGCCCGGCGGCCAGCTGAGCCGCCGACCCGGGTTCCGCGTTCTCCAGGCAGGCATGAGCCAGCCGCTCGATGCGGGTGGTCGCGGCCGAGCCGACCGGGAGGTACCGGCCCCGCAGGTCCTGGGTCGTCCAGCCCAGCATGGAGGTGACCGCGATGTCCTCGACCTCGTGCGGCAATGCCGCCTCGAGTACGTCGAGCATCCGTACCGGGTCGAGCTCGGCGTCCTCGACGGCGTAGGTCAGCGAGTTCCATGCCCCCGCCCGGACCACCGGGTCACGGAGCCTCGGCAGCAGCATCGGCAACCCGGCCAGCGTGGTGTCGTCCATCCGCACCTTCGCCCAGGTGTCGTCCCGCACGTCGAGCAGGAGGTACGGATGGGTGGTGCGGTCGGGCAGCTCCACCCGGGCCTCGTACCGGTCGATCACGACGCTCGTCTCGCGCACGTCGCCGTCCGGGCTGACCGCCCCGACGCGCATCGCATGCGGGCGTTGCGTGTCCGAGCCGGACGGGGGAGTGCGGCGCACGACGACGGCGCCGTCGTTCTCCGACGCTGCAAGGGTGTCCGCCCCGGTCGTACGCAGCCACGACTCCGCCCAGGCGTAGATGCCGTCCCCACCGAACTCGGCCCACGCCCGGCGCAGGTCCGCCCAGGTGGCGTTGCCATACGCATGCCGGTCCAGATGCCGACGTACGCCGTCCAGGAACACCCGATCGCCCAGATAGGCGGCGACCTGCTTCAGCGACGCGGCTCCCTTGGCGTACGAGATGCCGTCGAAGTCCTGCAGCGCACTCGCGGCGTCGACCGCGCCGTTGCCGGCCACCGGATGCGTCGTCGAACGCCGGTCCGCCGCCATGCCCCATCGCTTGCGAGAGAACGAGAAATCGGCCCACGCATTCTCGAACTCAGTGGCGTCGGCGGTGACTCGATATCCCATGTACTCGGCGAACGACTCGTTGAGCCACAGGTCGTCCCACCACCGCATGGTCACCAGGTCGCCGAACCACTGATGGGCCATCTCGTGCGCGATCACGCACGCGCGTAGGACCCGCTCGCCGCGGGTCACGGCCGACCGGTAGATCATCTGGTCCCGGAGCGTCACGCATCCGGGGTTCTCCATCGCGCCCGCGTTGAACTCCGGGACGAACGCCTGGTGGTACTCGCCGAACGGGTACCGGATGCCGAACAGCCGGTGCAGCTCGTCGAACGACTGCCGGGTCACGGCCAGGATCTCGTCCGCCTCACGATCGAGATGCTCGGCCAGGGACTGCTTGACATGCAGGCCCAACGGGATGCCGTCGTGCTCGGAGCGGATGGAGTGGTAGGGCCCGGCCACCAGGGTGACGAGGTACGTCGACAGCGGTTTGGTCTCGGCGATCTGCCAACGACCCGGCGCCACCGGGGTCGCCGGGCCGTTGCCTACGACCGTCCAGTCCGGTGGCGCGGTGACCGTGACCGCGAACGGCGCCTTCAGGTCGGGCTGGTCGAAGCAGGCGAAGATCCGCGGCGCGGAGTCGAGGAACGACATCGCGTAGAGGTAGACCCGGTCGTCGGCGGTGTCCACACTGCGGTGCAGCCCCTCCCCGTCGTTGCGGTACGCCATGTTCGCCCAGACCTCGAGCTCGTTGGCGGCCTCCAGTCCCGTGAGCGGGAGGCGGCCGTCCTGCAGCGTGGCGGGGTCGACGTCCCGGCCGTTGAGCAGAACCCGCTGGAGCCGGTGTGGTTTGAGATCCAGGAAGGTCGAGGAGCCGGGCTCGCGACACCGGAACCTGATCGTCGTCGTGGATCCGAAGACGTCCTCGCCGAGGGTCAGATCGAGGTCGATGCGGTAGTGGTCGACGGTGAGGATTCGCTCGCGGGCGACGGCCTCCTCGAGCAACAGGCTCGGCATGCAGCAACCCTAGCCCGCGAGACCACGGTCATCGCGCGGGCGGCCGAGCGCGGTAGCCGAGGCTCTCGCGATGCGCCTCCCAGCGGGTGAGCAGGTCGCCCATCTCCTTGCGCAGGAACTCGTAGAAGTCCCGCATCTCGGCCACGCGGGCCCCCGCGGGCGTGTCTCTCCCTCCGCACGCGGTCACGCCCTCATCGGTCAGGCGGACGATGTCGTCGAAGAAGTCCGACTTGGTCATGGCGGCGGCGTACCACGCGTCGTCGGGCATCCGGTACCGGTCGCGGCGCGATCCGGGCACGGGCTCCTTGACCAGCAGGCCGATCCGCATGAGGTAGCGCACCGCCCCCGAGATGGCGGCCGGGCTGACCTCCAGCCGGTCGGCCAGATCGAGGGCGCTGAGGGACGGCTCGTCGGCTGCCATCAGGGTCATCAGCACGCGCGCGGGCATCCGCGGGAACCCGTAGTCGTCCAACGCCATGGCCGCGTTCTCCACGAACGCGCGCACCGCCGCCTCGTGACGCTGGCCCTCCGTCCCGTCCGGCATCGGCTATCTCCATCTCCCGGTGTCACTGATCACAGATGTTAAGTGATTTACAACGATGTGAAGCAACTGTACTCTCTGATCCATGAGTAATGCCATCATGGTGTCCAACCTACAGAAGAGCTTCGGGCCGACCCGCGCACTCGACGGCCTCGATCTCTCCGTCGCCACCGGCGAGGTGCACGGCTTCCTGGGCCCGAACGGCGCCGGCAAGACCACCACGATCCGAATCCTGCTGGGCCTGCTGCGCGCCGACGGGGGAGAGGCCCAACTGCTCGGCGGCGATCCGTGGGCGGACCCGGTCGCGTTGCACCGGCGCCTGGCCTACGTTCCGGGCGACGTGAACCTCTGGCCGAACCTCACCGGCGGCGAGGCGATCGACCTGCTCGCCCGGCTCCGCGGCGGTCTGGACCAATCCCGCCGTACCGAGCTGATCGAGCGGTTCGACCTCGACCCGACCAAGAAGGGCCGTACCTACTCGAAGGGCAACCGGCAGAAGGTCGCCCTGGTGGCGGCGTTGGCATCCGACGTCGAGCTGCTGATCCTGGACGAGCCGACCGCCGGGCTGGATCCGCTGATGGAGGTCGTGTTCCAGGACTTCATCAACCAGGCGAAGGCCGAGGGCAAGACGGTGTTCCTCTCCAGCCACATCCTCGCCCAGGTAGAGAAGCTGTGCGACCGGGTCAGCATCATCCGGCTCGGCAAGGTCGTCCAGTCCGGCACCCTCGCCGAGCTGCGCCACCTGACCCGTACGTCGATCGAGGTCGAGACCGTGCGCCCGTTCACCGACGTGAGCGACCTGCCCGGGGTGCATCACGTCGAGGCCGAGGATGGCCGGGTGAAGTTCGCGGTCGACGGCGAACACCTCGACGAGGCCGTCCGTGCGCTGAGCCAGCTCGGCGTCCGCAGTCTCACCAGCCACCCGCCCACGCTCGAGGAGCTCATGCTGCGCCACTACGGCGACGAGCTGCGCACCAACGGCATCGACGCCGACGAGGTGTCGTGATGACCACCGTCGCCACAAGGGCACCCGCCGAGACCGGCCGGGCGGACGGCGGCAACGCCATGTCGGGAACCGGCACGATGCTTCGGTTCATCCTTCGCCGGGACCGAATCCGCCTTCCCGTCTGGATCGGCGTCCTCACGCTGGCGCAGGTGTACTACGCGGCGCTCTATCCCACCGTCTACGCGACCCGGGCCGACCGCATGAACCAGGCCCAGCTGTACGAGGACAATCCGGCATTCGGCGCCATGACCGGGCCCGGCCACGGCCTGGACGACTACACGTACGGCGCGATGCAGAGCAACGAGCTGCTCGGCTTCATGGTGGTCTTCGTGGCGCTGATGAGCGTCCTGTTGTTCGTACGCCACACCCGCGCCGAGGAGGAGACCGGCCGCGCGGAGCTCCTGCGCGGCACTGTCCTCGGCCGCCACGCGCCGCTGACCGCCGCGCTCCTGGCCGTCGGCGGCGCCAACATCCTGCTCGGACTGCTGGTCGCGGTGGGGATGGCCAGCCTCGGGGTGGAGAGCATCGACTGGACCGGGTCGTTCGCGTACGGCGGCGCCTACGCCGCCGTCGGTCTGGTCTTCACCGGCGTCGCGGCGGTCACCACACAGGTCACCGAGTACGGGCGGGCCGCGGCCGGCACCGCCGGTGCGCTCATCGGGGTCGCGTACGTCCTGCGCGCGGGTGGCGACATGGGCGACGGCACGCTCTCGTGGTTCTCGCCGATCGGCTGGGCACAGGGCACACGGGCATACGTAGACGAGCGGTGGTGGCCGCTCGGCCTCGCCCTGGTCGTGGCGGCGGCGCTCGTCGTCGCGGCGTTCGTGCTCAGCACCCGGCGCGACCTTGGCGCAGGATTGAGGCAACCGCGGCCGGGGCCGGCGACGGCCTCGGCCTCGCTGGGCACACCGCAGGGCTTCGCCCTCCGGCTCCAGCGCGGCGGCCTCATCTGGTGGGCGGTCGCGATGTTCGCCGCCGGCGCGATGTACGGCTCGTTCGTCGACATCATGGAGGACTACTCCGACAACGAGATGATCCAGAACCTGTTGGAGGACGTCGGCGGCACCAGCCTGACCGAGTCGTGGCTCTCGACAGTCGTCTCGCTGCTCGCGATCGTCTGCACGGTCTTCGCCATCCTCGCGGCGCTACGACCGCGCCGGGAGGAGACGTCCGGCCGCGCCGAGTCGGTGCTCGCCACCCCGCTGTCCCGGACCCGCTGGGTCGCCACCCACGTGGTCGTCGCGATGGCCGGCGGTCTCGGCCTGCTCCTGGCCACGGGCGCCGGCCTGGGACTCACGGCCGCGGCCAGCACGGGCGACGCGGGCATGCTGTGGGACATCCTCGGTGCGATCCTGGCGTACGCGCCCGCGCTGTGGCTCACCGCCGGTCTCACGGTGGCCGTGTTCGGACTCGTGCCGCGCGCGATCGGCCTGGCTTGGGCGTTGCTGGTGTACGCCGTCTTCATCACCTATTTCGGCGGCATCCTCGACCTGCCGGGCTGGGTACGCGACCTGTCACCGTACAACCACATTCCGCTGATGCCGGCGGATGACTTCAGCGCGGCGCCGCTGCTCGTCCTCACCGTGCTCGCCGGCGCTCTGATCGCCGCCGGGCTCGTCGGATTTCGTCGGAGGGATGTGGAAGGCAACTGAAAAACCGCTGCCGCCTGTCGGTGGCGGACATATGCTTGCCCGAACCGGTTGGGGCTTGGATACCGGGGGACTGGGGCGGATAGGGGAGGCCATGCGTATGCAAGAACACCGCCTTGCGCAGACGATGGGGACGGGGCAGGCCCTGAAAGGCGAGCGCGCGGTGCGACCGTCACCGGTCGAGGCGGCCGCACCACCCGCACGGTCCGCGCGCTGGCGGAGCGTCGGGGTCGAGGTGCTGATCCTCGGCGCCGCGATCAGCTCGTACTTTCTGGTCCGAGGTTTGATCAGCGGACGGATCTCCCTCGCCTTCGACAACGCCGACCGCGTGGTCGCCCTCGAACGCTCCCTCGGGCTCTTCGTCGAGGCCGATCTGCAGGCCGCAATCGGCGATCAGGGCTGGCTGATCGACGCTGTCAACTGGATCTACATCTACGCGCACTGGCCGGTGGTGATCGCCACCCTGGTGTGGCTGCTTGTTAAGCACCGCTCGCAATATGCGACGTTCCGTAACGCGATTCTGATCTCGGGTGGAATCGGCCTGGTCATCTTCGCGCTGTTCCCGGTCGCACCGCCGCGCTTCCTGGTCGACTACGGATTCGTGGACACCGTGACCCAGCAGTCCCAGTCCTATCGGGTGCTGCAGCCGCCGGCGTTCACGAACAAGTTCGCCGCCGTGCCCAGCCTGCACTTCGGATGGAACCTCCTCATGGGAATCGCGTGGGCGACGCTCGCGACGAACCGGTGGGCGCGGCTGTTCGGCTGGATCATGCCGCCGGCCATGCTGGCCGCGATCGTGCTCACGGCGAACCACTACATCGTGGACGGAATCGCGGGCGGCACGCTCGCCCTACTCGGTTATGTCGTCGCCACCCGGTGGCTGCGCAGGAGGCGAAGTCTGGAGGTGGTGGAGCCCACCGGCCTGGTCGGCCAGGACGCGCACACCCGCCGGATTCCTGCGCAACGCGTGTCCGATGAGGTGGCTTAGGCAAAGACCTCGGGTACTCACCGCTGATTCCGACCCTCGGGTGGCAACGGTCGCGGGCACCGTTGACGGCCCAGCCCCGTCCTCCCCTACTATGACAAGACTGCACACGTTTGCAGGAGGCGGGAGCCCACTCATGAACACCTCGACCAGCGTCGCCTGGCGTGGCGCCACCATCCTGATCAGCGCGCTGGTGCTCGTGGCCTCCGCGGTCTTCTTCGCCGCGGCAACCGCCGAGCGTTCGAACCACCCCGGCCAGGGCGCCGGCGGCCCGTCGGTGCTCACCCCCGACCTCGTGCTCTACAACGGCCGGATCTCGACGCTCGACCGCCGCAACAGCACCGTCTCAGCGCTGGCGATCAACGACGGCGAGATCATCGCCACCGGCGGCGACCAGCAGGTCCGCAACCTGACCGGACCCGGCACGACGGTCGTCGACCTGCGCGGCCAGCGGGTCCTGCCCGGCCTGATCGACGGGCACCTGCACGGCATGCGGACGGCGTACCACTGCTGGACCCAGACCGTCCGACTGGATCAGGTGACCAGCCGCGACGAGGCACTGGAGGCGTACGCCGACAAGGCCGACGAGCTCGACGACGGCCGCTGGATCTGGACCACCTTCGGCGGATGGAACCTCGCCCAGCTCGACGACCCGACCGTGTTCACCTTCGAGGAGCTGAGCGACGCCGCGCCGACCAACCCGCTGTGGGTCACCGGCACCGGCCTCACCGGCCCGCGGGTCAACCAGGCCGCACTCGACGCGCTCGGCCTGGCGCCCGGCGACCCCGGCGTGCAGCTCGACGCCGAGGGCAACCCGACCGGCCTGCTCACCGCCCCGGCCACGACCGCGGCGAACCAGGCGATCATCGCCCAGCTCGACGAGCTGGGCATCGAGGGCGAGGCACAGTGCCTTGCCGACTTCGTCGACGAGGCGGTCAGCCGCGGCCTCACCGCATGGAAGGACGCCGGCGGGAACAACTTCCCATGGGCCACGACCGGCGCGATCAGCGACGGCCTGCACGTGGAGGAGCCGGCGATGTGGCTCTACCGCACCGAAGGACTGAAGGCCCGGATCGCCTACCACCAGATGAGCCGGTACGCCGGCGCCGCGGCCGCCATGGAGGACCTGCGCAACGCGGTCGGGTTCCTCGGCGACGACATGTTCCGCTACCTCGGACCCGGCGAGGACACCATGGCGACCGACCCCGACTACGCGGACTTCGCCACCCTGGCCGCGCAGAAGCGGCTCAGCGTGGAGACCCACGTCGGCGACCTGGATGCGATCCTGGACGGGTTCGAGGCGGCGGACACGGCGTACCCCATCGCCGAGCTCGGCTGGCGGATCTCCCACCCCGAGGACGGCAAACCCACCGACGAGCAGCTCGCCCGAGCGGAGGAGCTCGGCGCCGGCTTCGCGCTGACCTTCTCCACGGTGCGCAACGGCGCGCCCGGGCCGCGGTTCCGGTCGGTGCTCGAGGCCGACGTGCCGCTCTGTCTCTCCTCCGACGCGATGAACGTCGCGCCGTGGCAGCCGTTCCAGAGCCTCTGGTATGTCACGACCGGCGACACCCTGATCCCCGGCACCGACGGCGTGCCCGAGGACCAGCGACTGACCCGGCTCGAGGCGCTCCGCGCGATGACCAGCGACTGCGCCTGGAGCATCGACCAGGAGCGCTCGCTGGGCACCCTGACCCCCGGCGCGCTCGCCGACCTGATCGTCCTGGACCAGGACTACTTCACGGTGCCCGACGACCGGATCCGCACGCTGCGGCCGCAGCTCACCGTCGTCGACGGGAAGGTGGCATACGCCGCGGGGCCGTTCGCCCGGTACGGCCGCTGACGCCGGTCGCGCGGCCGCCGTGGGAGGGCAGCTAGTCCGGAGCGGTTTCCGCGAGCAGCTTCTCCCGGTGTTCCGGCCAGCGCTTCATGGTCTCGTCCAGCTCGCGCCGCATGTACTGCATGAACGCCCGGGTCTCGTGCAGTCGCCGAGCCCCGGCGCTGTCGCGGGGGAGCAGCTCCAGCCCTTCGGCCAGCGCGGTGTCCCAGTAACCGAATGCCCTTCCCTGCTGGGCGAAGATCGCGCCCCAGATGTCGTCGTCGTAGATCCGGTACGTGTCGGTGCGGGCTCCCGGCTCGCGCTCCTTGCCGAGCATGCCGGTCTGGACGAGGTACCGCACCGCGCCGGAGATCGCGGCCGGGCTCACCCGGAGCCCGGTCGCCAGCTCCTTCGCCGTGTACCGATCGGCGTCGTCGGCGAGCACGAACGCGAAGACCCGGGCGGGCATCCGCGGCATCCCGGACTCGGACAGCAGCAACCCGAACCGTTCGACGAATCGAAGCAGCAGGTCCTGATCCGGGGATGTCGCGCCGTCTCGAGCTGGTGTCAACGGATCCTCCTCGATAGCCTTCCGTCGCCGGCTCGGCCCGGTCCGGCCGCGACAGGGTTTTACTATCTTCATGACTTCCTGAACAAAGTGTACACATCCCCCGTGGGGGACCGGCGCCGTTGGTGCTTCCGGTGGTGGGGTTGGGGTGGTTGTGGGTGTCTCGTGGGCGGGGGTGAGTGGGGGTGGGTTGTGCACAGGTGGTGGTGGGTTTCTGTGGAGAACGTCGGTTGTGCTGTGGAGGGTTGGGCGGGGTTTGTGGA
>WHTJ01000112.1 GCA_009377795.1 Propionibacteriales bacterium
TGATGTGCCTGCCTTCGTCGGACAGCATGGGATAGGTGATGCCGTGCTCGGCCGCAAACAACGCAAGCACCGGCACCTGGTCGTAGCTGATGGCGAAGACCCGTGCGTCGTCGCCGAAATCAGCGTGGTGCACCTGCAGCTGAACCAGCTGCGTCTTACACCATGGTCACCAGCTGGCGCTGCGGTAGAACACGACCAGCGCGCGTTTGGTCCCCCGAACCGCCTGCAGGTCGACCGGGTTGCCATGCTGGTCGGGCAGAACGATCTCGGGCAGACGACTCCCGACCCAGTTCGGTGGCCCACCATTCATCCGCAACTCCTCCTCGGTATCGGCGCTCAGCATCCGCTTGGCCTCGATCGAAGCGTCGAGCATGACATATGACGTGGCCTGCCTGCCCGCGAGGGCGTACATCAGGAGGCACGGTGGATCATGGCAGCTAACCGTGATGCTGCGGGTGGTTCGAGGGGTCGCGGGTGTGGCCGTGGACGCCTGGAGCAATGACGCCTGATCGACTCCGCGAGGAGGGTGCACCAATCCACCCGGAGTTTTGACTGATTCCAGAAAACGGGGAAGAATGCAGCGCGTGAGCCAGACCTCGGACGTCACGCAGGTGCTGCGCGACGCCGCACTGCGTGTGACGCGCCCCCGGGTCGCGGTGCTGAGCGTGGTGCACGCGTATCCGCATGCCGATACGGACTCGATCATCGGCATGGTGCGCGAGGATCTCGGTGGTGTCTCCCATCAAGCCGTCTACGACGTGCTGCGTGCGCTGACCGCTGCTGGTCTGGTACGTCGCATCCAGCCGGCCGGCTCGGTGGCCTGTTACGAGGCTCGCGTCGGTGACAACCACCACCACGTCGTGTGCCGGTCCTGCGGGGTCGTCGCCGACGTCGACTGCGCGGTCGGCGAGGCGCCCTGCCTGACCGCAGCCGATGATCACGGCTTCTCGATCGATGAGGCCGAGGTCATCTACTGGGGTCGGTGCCCCGACTGTTCCGCAGCACGTCCTGACCGCAACTGAGCCGTCTGATCACGGAGGGAAGTCATGTCTGAGAACACCGAAAGCATCGCCCATCAGGCGAACGAGGAGGACGCAGCAGGGTGCCCCGTCGCGCACGACACCCGTCGTGTGCACCCGACGCAGGGTGTGGCGAACAGCGAGTGGTGGCCGAACCGGCTCAACCTGAAGATCCTCGCCAAGAATCCCGCCGTGGCCGACCCGATGGGCGAGGAGTTCGACTACGCGGAGGCGTTCAGGACCCTCGACCTCCCCGCCGTGAAGCGGGACATCGAGGAGGTGCTGACCACCTCGCAGGACTGGTGGCCGGCCGACTTCGGGCACTACGGCGGGCTGATGATCAGGATGGCCTGGCACAGTGCGGGCACCTACCGGGTCAGCGACGGCCGTGGCGGCGCAGGAGCTGGCCAGCAGAGGTTCGCGCCGCTGAACAGCTGGCCGGACAACGTGAGCCTCGACAAGGCCCGCCGCCTGCTCTGGCCGGTCAAGAAGAAGTACGGCAGCAAGCTCTCGTGGGCAGACCTGATGATCCTCGCCGGCAACGTGGCGCTGGAGTCGATGGGATTCAAGACGTTTGGATTCGCGGGCGGCCGTGAGGATGTCTGGGAGCCCGAGGATGACGTCTACTGGGGCTCCGAGACCGACTGGCTCGGGAGCGACCTGCGCATCTCCGGTGGGGAGGAGCGCGAGCTCGAGAAGCCGCTGGGCGCGACCCACATGGGTCTGATCTACGTGAACCCGGAGGGCCCCGAGGCGGTCCCGGACCCGGTCGCCGCGGCCCGCGATATCCGGACGACATTCGGCCGGATGGCGATGAACGACGAGGAGACCGTCGCGCTGATCGCCGGTGGTCACACCTTCGGCAAGACTCACGGTGCGCACCCGGAGGACAGGCTCGGCCCCGACCCGGAGGCCACCCCGCTGGAGGCGCTGGGTCTGGGCTGGAAGAACGGGTACGGCACCGGCACCGGTGCCGACTCCGTCACCAGCGGCCTCGAGGTGACCTGGACCGACACCCCGACCCAGTGGGGGATGGGCTTCTTCCGGAACCTGTTCGGGCACGAGTGGGAGCTGTCGCAGAGCCCGGCCGGCAAGCACCAGTGGGTGGCGAAGGACGCCGAGGCGACCATCCCGGACGCACACGATCCGTCCAAGAAGCACGTGCCGACCATGCTCACCACGGACCTGTCGCTGAGGTTCGACCCGATCTACGAGCCGATCGCGCGGCGGTTCATGGAGAACCCCGACGAGTTCGCCGACGCCTTCGCCCGCGCGTGGTTCAAGCTGACCCACCGCGACATGGGCCCGATCCAGCGTTACCTCGGCCCGGAGGTCCCGGACGAGGAGCTGCTGTGGCAGGACCCGATCCCGGCGCCGACGTACGAGCTGGTCGGGGACGAGAAGATCGCGACCCTCAAGCGGCAGATCGCCGAGTCCGGCCTGTCGGTGTCGCAGTTGGTCTCCACCGCGTGGACGGCGGCCTCGTCGTTCCGTGGCAGCGACAAGCGCGGTGGCGCCAACGGCGGGCGGATCCGTCTCGAGCCGCAGAACGGCTGGGAGGTCAACGAGCCCGACGAGCTCGCGCAGGTGGTGCGCCTGCTCGAGGGCATCCAGGAGTCCTTCAACGCCGCCCAGACCGATGGCACGCAGGTCTCCTTCGCCGACCTGGTCGTCCTGGCCGGCTGCGTGGGCGTCGAGCAGGGCGCCAAGGCTGCCGGCTACGACATCGAGGTGCCGTTCTCTCCGGGCCGCGCTGACGCCAGCCAGGAGCAGACCGACGTGGAGTCCTTCTCCCACCTCGAGCCGCTCGCGGACGGATTCCGCAACTACGTCGGCAAGGAGGCGCAGCTGCCGGCTGAGTATCTCCTCATCGACAAGGCGAACCTGCTCACCCTGAGCGCGCCCGAAACGACGGTCCTCGTCGGCGGCCTCCGAATGCTGGGCGCCAACTACAAGGACTCGGGCCTCGGGGTCTTCACCAAGACTCCAGGGACGCTGACCAACGACTTCTTCGCGAACCTGCTCGACCTGGACAACACGTGGGAGCCGGTCGACGAGACGTCCCAGACCTTCGAGTGCTACGACGCCACGGGTAAGAAGCTGTGGACCGGCAGCCGGATCGACCTGCTCTTCGGTTCGAACTCCGAGCTACGCGCTCTCGCCGAGGTCTACGCAGCCGACGACGCGAAGGTGAAGTTCGTACACGACTTCGTCGCAGCGTGGGTCAAGGTGATGAACCTCGACCGGTTCGACCTCACCTGACCCGACGTTCAGGTCAGCCCTCCGCGCGCGAGAGCCCCGGTTCCCACTCCAGGCACCGGGACGGGTCGTGACACGAAACGGCGTTAACCAGGGAGGCTGGACGCCGCCCCGATGCCACCACACGCGCCCAGGACCAGGATCCGGCTGCCGGCGAAGGAGATTCCGGTGTCGCTCATCGGGCGGACGCGGCGACTGCCCCGGAGAACTGTCGGGCCGCGTCCAGACAGGTCTGGAACCGCACTGGGCGCTGGGCGCAGCGGTCGAGGAAGCGCTCCAGTCCGAGCATCCGGTGTCCGCGGCCGATCACCTGTGGGTGGAATGTCAGCGTGCATACGCCGTCCGGCACCTCGCGCACCATGTAGTCGATGTCGTCGAGGAAGTTCGCGAACACGTCGTCCGGGCGGCGCAGTCCCGGCAGCACGATGTCGGTGCGCAGGTATTCGAACTGCGGGTAGTCGTCAAGCGTCCAGCTGACCGGGATCTCCACGATCGACGTGGGCTCGCCGAACTCGTACGGGCCGTCCTGTCGGAAGCGGTCCCCCTGGCGTACCTGGTACGGCCTGTAGTCGGTGGCCATCAGACTGGAGTCGTACTCGCAGCCCAGGTCCAGCAGCACCTGGACGGTGTCCGGTGTGTAGTCCCAGCTCGGTGTACGGTTGCCGCGCACCTCGAAGCCGGTGACCCGGCGGATGGCCTCCTGCGCACGCTGGGAAGCCTCGGCCTCCTTGGCGGCGTCTAACGTGGACACCGGTTCGTGCATGTAGCCGTGCAGGCCGATCTCGTGGCCGTCGGCGGCGATCGCGGCGCACAGCTCTGGATATGTCTCTACGGTGTGCCCGGGGATGAAGAACGTGGCGCTGATGTCGCGCTCACGGAGCAGTCGGAGGATGCGCGGCACGGCGTGCGCGCCGAACTCACCGCGGGAGACGTACCCGGGCGAGGTGAGGCCGCGGGCCGCCCACAGCGAGATCGCGTCGAAGTCGAAGGTCAGGCAGACCGTGGCGTCAGGCAACGTTCCCCTCCTGGTGGTCGAATGCGAAATGGGTGGTCGCGGTGGCGGCCGGGCTGAACACGTCGGACAGCCGCCACCGGGCGTACGGCTCGGCACACGGTCTGTGCGAGGCGATGTAGAGCTCGCGCGCGTCCAGGTCCATGACGATCGAGTAGACGGACGCGAACGCCTCGTCCTCCGATCGGTCCGGGTCCGGGTGCCGGCAGATGCTGTCCGGGAAGGAGTAGTGGTCGCGCAGCACCTCGACCACGTCCTCGGGCTTGGTGGTACCGCGCGCCGCGGAACGCATCAGCAGCCGGCGCGATCGGGCCGCCCGCAGGATGGTGAGCGCCGAGCTCGCCACCTTAAGGTCACTCACCGGGATTTCACTGGCGAAATGGTTCGCGTGCGTGACGACGCCGTCCTCCGGCAGCAGGTAGCCGAAGGTGCCAGGAGCCACCTCAAGGTCGATCGCCTCCCCGCCGGCGTCAGCGATCAGCAGGTTCCCCGACGAGATCCGTGGTACGTCGAGGACCTGCCGATGCGCAACGCTCATCCGCGGTGCCTGGAGCACACCACGGAGCAGGAAGTGGTACGGGACGCCTTCTCCGCCGCGGTCCCGGTCGCTCACGAGCAGGTTCGCGCAGACACCGAGGCCGGCAGAGTTCAGGCCGCTCTTGGCGAGCATTCCCGCCTCGGCGAGGGTCAGCACCTCCATGCCGTCCTCGTCGCGCGTGGCCAGGAGGAACGTCACCGGACCCTGCCGCGGATGCCAGTCCCAGTTCTGGGCCAGCAGGGTGTGTCCCTCGGCGGTGTGCTCAGGGAGCACCGCGAGGGACGTACACCCCTCGTCGCGGTAGCCGGCGCCGAAGAGAAGCTCGGTGCGTGCGTTCAGCGCACAGATCAGCTCGACCGGCTGGCCGGCGCCCTCCGCGAGTCCCTCCACCATCTGTGCGATCCGGGCGTCGTAGGTGCGGGCGATCTGGTGATAGCGACCGCCCCACCGCCGTACGTCACTGTCGCCGAGTCCGGCCTCGTCGCGGAACCTGCGCTGGTAGGTCTGGACGCTGCGTTCGACCAGGTCGCGGGTACGGCGGCCGAGCTCCGCCCCCATCTGCGGGTAGCTGCCCTCGACCGCGATCAGCGGTGGGCCGGCAGGGGGCCTGGGCTGTCCGAGCTGGCTCATGGCTGTCCTCCTACGTCGTGGACATCATCGCAGGTCGCGGTGGACACTCTCTCGGATCGTCGTCAGCACGAGGAGCGTGATCACAGCGGCGACGACCGGCAGCATCACCGGGGCCATGTTGCTCCCGGTCACACCAACGAGGTCGGTAGCGATGAACGCGACGGCCATGACGAATCATCTTGGCCGGCTCACCGGGTCGATCGTTGGGAGGCTGGCCTCCCACAAGATCTCGAACATGTTGCGCTGCAACTCGGCGTACTCTGGGCTCTCGATGGTTAGCGCGAAGTTCTCTCGGCGTGACGAGATCAAGGCCACCGTGTCGCCACCGAGGAACATGGTCATGGTGAAGACGCGCCCTGTTGGCGCGTAACGCGCTTCGCGGAGGGCGCGCGGATCGGTCGGCCACATGTCCTCGGTCTCCTTCTCCCGCGAGCGGATCACCCGCAGGCGAACCCCGGTCTCGGCTCGCCGACTCACGTAGTGGTCCATCACTGTCTTGCCGGGAACGGTGAGCAGGTCACGCATGGAGAGAATCCCGAGCAGCGAGGACGATAAATGAAGCGTGCCGTATAGAACGGTCTGGATGCCTTCTACTCCCTCGTAGTACCGGACACGGGGACGGACTCCAGTTTTATGGTGCATCGCTCGGAGCTGGGGCACGATGCTCTCCAGCCGCCGACCCCGCTCTTCCCATTCGTCCACCAGCCGCTGCGGGTCGGTCGCCACGACCATGGTGCGGTGCGTTGGACCTACCTCGAGCTGCGAGACCAGACCCCGTCGGGCGAGTCGGTCGAGTATGTCGTAGGCATTGGTGCGGCTCACCCCCGCCGCCTCCGCGATCTGGCGGACCGTCGCCTCGCCGAGCTCGAGCACGGTCAGGTAGAACCTTGCCTCCTTGACGTCCAGCCCTAGTTCGACCAGTCGATTGAGCATCATGACGTCTATCCTAGTTGTCGAGAATCGTCGACAACTAGCATCTCCGAAATTTATATGTATGAAGGGTTAGTCGGTGGACCACTAGTGCCCATTGTCAGTGACTATTGACAGTTTCATTGCGGTGATCCTACGCTGCTGGACCCAAGATTGCTTAGGTCACGAGGCTGGATGTGCGCATGAGTGAAGATCGGTTTCCGACGTTGCGGGTCGCCGCGGTCCAGGCCGCGCCCGTCTTCCTCGACCGTGAGGCTACCTTCGCCAAGCTCGAGCAACTGGTCGCTGAGGCGGCCGGGCAGGGAGCCGAGCTGGTGGCGTTCGGGGAGAGCTTCTTGCCCGGATTTCCGATCTGGAACGGCGTGCTTGCCCCCGTCGACCAGCATCCGTTCTTTGAGCGACTCGTTCGCGCCGCTATCGCTGTGCCCGGTCCCGACTGCGACCGGCTGGGCGCCCTGGCCCGGCGGCATCGGGTCATGTTGTCGGTGGGCGTGAACGAGAGATCAAACGCCGGGGTGGGAACGCTGTGGAACACCAACCTGGTCTTCGACCCTGATGGGCGGCTGGTAAATCACCGGCGCAAGCTGGTCCCCACCTGGTACGAGCGGCTCACCTGGGCGGCTGGCGATGGCGCCGGGCTCGACGTGGTCGACCTTCGGGGCGGGCAGGTGGGCGTCTTGATCTGCGGCGAGAACACCAACACCCTCGCCCGCTTCGCCCTGCTGGCTGCCGGCGAGCAGGTGCACATCGCGACCTACCCGCCGACGTGGCCGTTCGATCGCGAGCCGGCCCGCGAGTACGACCTGACCGACGCGATCCGCATCCGCAGCGCCGCACACTCCTTCGAAGGCAAGGTGTTCACGATCGTCGCCGCGACGGCGCTCGACGACGACGCATTGGCCCAGGTGGCTGGCGAAGACGACGAGACTCGGCGACTACTGACCGGCGGGGCCTTCCCGGCCTCGATGATCGTTGGGCCGAGCGGAAATATCATCGCCGGTCCTCTCGTCGGTGAGGAAGGGATTCTCATCGCCGAAGTCGATCTCGCCGAGTCGATCCGGCTGAAGCAGATCCACGACATCGTCGGTACCTACAACAGGTTCGACGTTTTCAGCCTGATGGTCGAACGCCGTCGCCTCGAACCGGTGCATTTCCATGATGCTGGGGCTCCGGGTGCGGCCGATCACGTCCGCCCGGCGACCCGCTGGCCGTCCAGCGCTCAACCTGGACACGTCTCTCCCAACGACGAAGGGACGCCGACCGATGATGAATCGACCTGATCAGGCTGGCCGCCTTCCCCGGCGACCCCTGGGTTTGATTCCCGCGACCAGGCGAAGTCGCCTCCTCTATGCCTGGGGGCTGGCGACCTTCGTGCTCACCATGTTGCCAGTCTGGGACGCCATCGCCAACGATGCGCGGATCGTGGGCAGTATCCTGCCTCTGACCATCCTCTGGTCATACGGGACCTTCACTCTGGTGAACCTACTCGCCATCGCCATTTACGTTCTGGAGGCTCGTCCCTGGGCGCAGACAGTTGAGGCCAATCCCCAACTTGTCACCCGTCACCCTCATATGAGCCGACGTGAAGAAGCGTTCGCTGGCCTGGTTCGCCACGACCACGACGGTCGAGACCACGAGGAGTCGTGATGGACGCTATCGCGGTCGGCTCCATTGCCGGTCTTACCACCTACTTGGGCATCATCCTTCTGCTTGGCTACGTGGCCTATCGGCGCAATGTTGCGGCGGACATCGATGATCGCTATCTCGTAGGTCGTGGCGTGGGCACCCTGCTGCTGATGGGTACGCTCTTCGCCACCTGGTTCAGCACCTTCGCCTTCCTCGGCGGGCCCGGCACCTTCTATCTGAACGGGGTCGACTGGCTGCTGTTCGGCTTCTTCAACGCGATGGGCCCGGTTCTGATCTGGGTGTTCGGGACGCGGATGTGGGCGCTCGGCCGGCGTTACGGTCTCGTCACACCGGGCGATCTGCTGTCTGGCTACTACGACGGGAGTCGACGGGTCAGAATCCTGTCGGCGCTGGTCGGGATCACAGTGCTTTTCCCCTACGCGACAATCCAGCTATCCGGGATCGCCAAGGCGGTCTCAGGGGTGACTGAGGGGACAATCCCCTACACGTCCGGAATCCTGCTGGTCGCGATCGCCGTAGCTCTTTACTCGGTGTTCGGCGGCTCCCGCGCCGTCGTATGGAGCGACGCCATCCAAGGGATAATCTTCGCATTTCTGCTGGTTACCACCGCGGTTCTGGTCACCAGTTGGAGTGGGGGTTGGGCCGACGGATGGTCGGCGGCAGTGAACGCGCAGCCAGAGCAATTCGTGTTCAGTGGCGATTCATCCGGCGCCTACTTCACGCTTTTGTTGCTGTGGACATTCGGATGGGTACTGACCCCGCACCTGTGGCAGCGGATGTACATGGCGCGATCCGCACGGGTCCTGGTCAAGGGCGCGGTGCTCGCATCCGTGCTGGCGCTGTGGGTCGTGACGTTTATGGGTGCGATCATCGGCTTCCTCGGGTTGGGGCTGGTGCGCGACCTACCTGAGGGGTTCGACGCGGACGCACTGGTGCCGCTCCTCTACGCCGACTTCCTTCCGCTGATGGGAATCGTCCTTGTCGTCGCAGCGTTCGCCGCCGGCATGTCCACTCTCGACAGCCAGGTTATAAGCGCGTCCTCGATGTTCTCGCTCGATATTTACGAAGAGGCCCGGCCCAAGGCCACGGGCGGCCAGCTGGAACGTGTAGGACACGGATTCGAGGTGGTGTTCGTCGTCGGCATCGTCGTCTTCGCGTTGCTGCCGGGTGGCCAGGAACTGATTGTGCCGTTGGCCTCCATCGGGGTCGGCATGGCGCTCGTGTACCTGATGCCTCTGATCGGTTGCCTCTACTGGCCACGTGCGACCGAGCCGGCCGCGTTCTGGTCGATGCTGGCTGGTTGGACCGTGATGATCACCCTCCAGCTGACCGAAGCCACCGAGACTCTCCCCTGGGCGTTCGGTCCACCCGCCTGGGGTCTGTTCACCAGTGTGGTGATCTTCTATGCGATGTCGTTGGTGACAAACCCGGTCTCGACGGAACGGCAAGACATGTACCACGGCTATCTTGCCGAGGTGTTCGGCCGCAAGCGGCCGACCGTTGCGCCGACGGGTCGCTCGCCTGAAGCGGAGCTCCCATCTGGGTGAAGCACCGGCTCCCAACGGGGCTTGGGGCGATCGGCCGAAACCGCCGACCGGATGCCGGGGATCAGGTGAGGGCTGCCTCGAGGTCCTTCCCGGCCGCGTCCATGGCCTGGCCGAACGCGTCGGCCGCGTCATCGGGCCGGAAATCGGTGATCCACACCAGCGTCGCGCCGCTGCCGTCGGCGAAAACCTGCATGGACGCGTGGTGGTGGGTCAGCGGGGCCGGCCCCTCGGTGATGGTGTAGGCGACCCGGCGGCGCTCGTCGTCAATGGCGATGATCTGCTCGCGCAGCTCGCCGCCGTCCGGCAGCCCGCAAACGCGGACGTTGTCCTCCTTCAGGGTGCTTCCGGTCAGGAGATTGGGGAGTAGCCGGTCGATGGCACCGACATCGCGAACCTTGGACCACAGCTCGTCCGCTGCCATCTCGACGTGGACTTCCTTGTAGATAGACGCCATACCCTCTCCTCGATCTCGAGTTCTGCAACGAGCAATACAGAATGCACACTTGACTGACCGTCAGCCCACGGGTTTGGTGAACAGCACTGGGTCGCTCACGCCGAGCGTGTCGAACATGCGCCCGATATTGAGGAAGGTCGTGATTACTGCGGCCAGCTCGAGTACTTGACCATGGTCCCAATGCTGCAGCAGCGGCTCCCAGATCTGGTCATCGACGTCGTTGGCGTCCTCGGCGATCTGCTCGATCAGCGCGAACACCGCGCGTTCGCCCTCGGAGAAATGCGGGCTGTCTTGCCAGACGGAGTTGTTCAGGTCGCCGATGCGGTCCGGCGAGTTGCCGAGCTCGAGGGCGAGGCGTTCGTGCGCGCCGTAGCTGTAGTAGGCGCCGGTCGTCCGCAGGGTCTTCAGGATCACCAGCTCCTTGAACGCCCAGCTCAGCCGACCCTCACCGAGCGCCTGGATCACGAAGTCGGTGATGGAGACGCAGAACGCCGGGTTCGTGCCGAGCACCTTCACGAAATTGGGCACATGCCCAAAGAACTCCTCCGCCTTGCGGTAGGTCGCGTCGACGTCAGCGGTAGGCGCGTCGAGCACTGCGGTGGCGGGCATCGCGTCCTCCTCAGGAGTTCGGTTCGAGAGTCAGGGAAATGGTCGAGATGGTGCTGCGCTGCCGCGGAGCGCGGTGGCTCGGCGTTGAACAGGACCGGCTGGTGTCCGTGCCACACCGGTTCGAGCTCGACGCCAAGGGCGTCACCGAACTTCGACACCTGCAGGTACGCGCCGATGGTGGCCACGATCTCGACGATCTGCCCGTCGTCGTAGTGCTCCTTGACCCGCGACCAGACGTCCTGCGGGATCCGTTCGGGATTCCGTACGACGTGGGCGCACAGGTCGAGGATGGCCACTTCGGCGGGGGTGTAATGCTCGGACTGCCGGTACTCCACACCGACGATGTCGGCTTGCTTCTCGTTGGAGACGCCGAGGCGGCCGGATACGACTTCGTGCTGCGTCACGCAGTACAGGCAGTCACCCATCTTGGTCGCCTTCAGGATCAGCAGCTCCTTGTCGACCCAGCTGACCTGGCCGTCTTGCAGGATGTCGAAGTAGATCTGCCACATCTTCTCGGCGATCTCCGGCGCGTTTCCGGTGATCTTGAAGATGTTGAGCACCATCTGGAATCTGGCTTCCGCATCCTCGTACACCTTCTTCGTGACCGGATCGGCCACCTCGGGCCGTCCCAGGGACTGGGACACCGATCACGTCCTCGACGAAGCCCTCGAACTGTTCTGGCGCAAGGGCTACCGCTCCACCACCACGCGCGAGCTCGAGGCCTCGCTCGGGCTGAGCCAGTCGAGCATCTACAACGCGTTCGGCTCGAAGGCCGAACTCCTCACCGCGGCCCTCGACCGCTACGAGTCCCGCATCGATGCCGCACTCGTCGCCCCTCTCGAAGCCTCCGACCGTGGACTCGAGGCCGTCGACGACTTCCTCACCGCGGTCCACCGGTGGATCACCCACGACGGTCGCGCGGATGCATGGTCATCAACCTCATGGCAGAAGACGGCGGCGACAATCATGTGATCACCCGCCGCACACGCCGCTACCGTGAACGCGTGCGCCAGGCCCTGCGGACAGCGCTGGGACGTGCAGCCGAACTCGGCGAGATTGACGACGCCGCAGTGAACGAGCGCGCCGACCTGCTGTTCGGGATGGTCCTCGCCCTCAACATGGCTGTGCGGGGCGGGGCGTTGTCGAGCGA